>NZ_AP031453.1:1576250-1937500 GCF_042848515.1 Lactonifactor longoviformis
GAGAATCCATACCGTATGGCAGAGGATATCTCCGGTGTGGGATTTAAGATGGCAGATGAGATTGCCGCAAGAATCGGAATTCATACAGATTCTGATTACCGAATACGAAGCGGGCTGCTGTATATACTGCTGCAGGGGACTTTTGACGGCCACACCTATCTGCCTAAAGAGGTGCTGCTGCGACGGACTTCCCAGCTTCTGGGGGTTGAGGCAGAATATATGGAAAAGCATGTGATGGATTTGGCGGTGGACCGAAAGGTGGTTGTAAAGGAGATAGCAGATGAAAAATCTGAAGTCCTCCTTCCTGTCGTATATGCCAGTCAGTTTTATCATCTGGAACTCCATACTGCCCAGATGCTTAGAGAATTGAACATCAAGGAGGATGTTGATGAGACACTGCTGGAAAAGCAGCTGAGGAGGATTGAGGCTAACCATGACGTGCTCTTGGATGAGCGGCAGAGGGAGGCTGTGAAAGAGGCAGTTCGATGGGGGGTACTTGTAATCACAGGAGGCCCCGGTACAGGTAAGACAACTACTATAAATGCTATCATCAGATATTTTGAGGGGGAAGGGCAGGATATATTCCTGGCAGCTCCCACTGGACGTGCTGCAAAAAGAATGACAGAGGCTACCGGATATGAAGCACGGACCATACATAGACTTTTGGAACTCACCGGAGTCCCGGAAGATTCCTCTGCAGGGGCACATTTTGAACGTAATGAGGAGAATCCCCTGGATGCAGATGTTATTATTATCGATGAGATGTCTATGGTTGATATTCACCTGATGCATGCACTTTTGTCTGCAGTGACAGTTGGAACCCGGCTTGTACTAGTGGGGGACGTGAACCAACTGCCCAGTGTTGGACCCGGCAGCGTACTGAAGGATATTATTGCATCCGGAAATTTTCATGTGGTTGAACTGACTAAAATTTTTCGTCAGGCGACCCAGAGCGATATTGTGGTGAATGCCCATAAAATTAACCGAGGGGAGAGAGTTCTGCTGGATAATAAAAGCATGGATTTTTTCTTCCTGAAAAGGTATGATGCAAATGTTATCATTAGCGTCATTATAACGCTGATACAGAAGAAGCTGCCAAAGTTTGTGGATGCAGAGCCTCTGGATATCCAGGTTTTATCTCCTATGAGGAAGGGACTTTTGGGAGTGGAACGACTGAATCAGATTTTGCAGCAGTATCTGAATCCCCCTGCCCCGGAAAAAAAGGAAAGAGAGCAAGGTCAGGGGCTTTTCCGTGAAGGGGACAAGGTCATGCAGATTAAAAACAATTACCAGCTGCCCTGGGAGATACGAGGAAGATACGGGATTGCTGCAGAACGGGGAGAGGGAGTATTTAACGGTGATATGGGGATTGTTAAAGAAATTAATTCCTTTGGGGAAACTCTTACAGTGGAATATGACGAATGCCGGTATGTGGAATATGCATTTTCCCAATTGGATGAGCTTGAGCTTGCCTATGCAGTTACTATTCACAAATCTCAGGGAAGTGAGTACCCGGCAGTTATCATTCCCCTGTTAGGGGGGCCTAAGATGCTGATGACAAGGAATTTGCTCTATACCGCCGTAACCCGTGCCAGAAAGTGCGTCACCCTGGTTGGTGATGAGAGAACATTTGAAGAAATGATAGAAAATGAAATGGAACAGAGCAGATATACTACACTGGATCTTCGTATACAGGAAGCAGAAAGGGGCGGGTGGTGATACAGATTAAAAAATATGTAAGGGCAGCGGTGGATTGCCTATATCCTCGCCGCTGTCCGATCTGCCATGACATTGTAATGCCGAAAGGAAGTCTTTTATGCACCGGATGCCGGCAGGCCGTGAAGCCTATTGAAGAGCCGCGCTGCAAAAGCTGCGGTAAGAAACTTATGAATGAACAGTCGGAATTCTGTCTTGACTGTACTCAAAAAACACATCACTTTGACCAGGGTCTTGGTATTTTTTCCTACGAAACAATTATGAAAGAATCAATCCTCAAATTTAAATATGACGGAAGGCGGGAATACGCCCATTATTATGCATGGGCAATGGTGCATTACGAGGGCAGGCAGCTGAAGCTATGGAAGCCTGATGTGATTCTTCCGGTACCGGTACATAAAAAGAGGAGAAAAAAGAGAGGTTATAATCAGGCAGAGGAATTAGGAAAGTGGCTGGAGCATTACACAGGAATTCCCATGAGAGCAGACGCAGTTTTCCGTGTAGTTGAAACTGCTCCGCAGAAAAAACTAGACCCTGCAGAAAGACGGAGAAATCTGGGAAAGGCATTTATGATTAATCCGTTGTATCTAAGAGATAACCGACTTCCCTGGAAGACAGTTCTCATCGTAGATGATATTTATACAACAGGAAGCACAATAGACAATATAAGTAAAATATTAAAGAAAAATGGGGTGAGGAAAGTGTATTTTATGACAATTTGTGGGGGAAAGGGACTCTAAAAAGTCCTTTTCTTAGAAAAAGATATATGCTATAATAAAGTACGTATGAGTAAATGGAGGGGTAGATAGTTTTACTTCTTCAAATTATGTACCTGATAAGGAGTATTTTATGTTAGATTTGGAGCGTATCAGACAAATGACTAAGCTTGCTTCTTATGAAGCCGGCGAGGGGAAGACATATCTGCCTATCAGTAAATACTACCGCAGTGATTTTATTGGGCTGGCATTAATCAAGAACTTTTTTCTGGTATCTATTGGGTACTGCATGATCCTGGCTGTTATTGCAGGCTATAATGCAGAATATCTTCTGAATAACGCCCATAAGCTGAATGTAGTTACCACGGTCATTGCTGTTGTCGCAGGGTATGTGGTATTACTGGTGTTGTATTCCATTGTAACGTATATTTATACCTCTGTGAAGTACAGCAGGGCAAAGAAGAGTATTCAGCAGTATTACATAGATCTGAATAAACTTAAAAAAATGTACGACAGGGAAGAGAAGAGAAATATCAAGAAGAATACTGTCAGGAGGAAGAGAGCATGACAGCTTTACTGGAACTGAAACAAAAGATGAAGAATTTTTACGGTGAGCATGATACCTTTATTCTTCCTGTCTTAAAGTTTTTATTGGCGATTATTACATTCAGGGGAATAAATGCTTCCCTGGGATTTATGCATAAGCTGGACAATATCTTTGTGGTATTAATTCTGTCGATCCTGTGTTCAGTGCTTCCTTTGAACCTGATGGTAATTTTGGGCCTTGCCCTCATTGTAGCCCACTGCTATGCAGTAGGGGTGGAAGTAGCTGGGTTTGCGCTGCTTCTTATTCTGTTGCTGATGATATTATTCCTTCGCTTTTCTTCTAAGGATAATTTGGCTATGATCCTGACACCTGTAGCATTCGGACTCAGGGTACCGGCTATTGTCCCTATCGGCTGCGGACTGCTCCGTGGACCGGCGTCTGCTATTTCTGCAGACTGCGGTGTGATTATCTATTACTTTATGAATCTGGTAAAAGAGAAAGCGTCTGTGCTGAAAGGCGAGACAGATATTATGCAGAAGCTGAAGTTTCTGCTGGACGGTTTAGTTAAAAACCAGAATATGTGGCTGACTATTCTTGCTTTTACAGCGGTTATAATACTAGTGTATGTTATCCGTAAGATGGCAGTGGATTATTCCTGGAGAATTGCTATTGTTGTAGGTGCTGTTATTTATATTGTGACTATGGTGGCCGGGGGTCTTTTCCTGGATGTGACGAATGAAATGGCTGCTGTTATCATTTCAGCCGTGGGGTCCTGTATCCTTGGGCTGCTGTTGGAGTTTTTTGTCTTGGGAGTGGACTATTCCAGAAGCGAGAATCTCCAGTTTGAGGACGACGAATACGTTTACTATGTAAAGGCTGTTCCAAAATCTTTGGTAACGCAATCCAAAAGAAGTATTAAGAAAATCCAGGTAGAGCCGGACGAAAGGACTGAGCGGAGGAATGTTTCCCGGGAGCCGGATGAAGAGGAAGATATCCCACTGGAGAAAGTTGATTTTTCTGAATTTGATTTTGAAGAAAAGCTGGAGGATTCTTTAAAAGATTTGTAAGACAAAACTTCGGGACTGGCAGAAAGGAGTGAAGGTATGGAAAATATTATAAATCTAATTAAGAGCTATCTGGTTAACCTTTCACTCCCCAAGATCCATGTGATAGATATAGTTGAGATATTAATCATCTCTGTTCTAGTATATGAATTTATGCTGTGGGTTAAAAATACCAGAGCGTATAATCTGTTAAAAGGTATGCTGGTTGTACTGGCATTCATTTTTATTGCTTATTTATTTGATATGCAGACAATCCTTTGGATTGCCAAGAACAGTGTTGGTTTTGCTATTACAGCAATTCTGATTATTTTTCAGCCGGAATTGCGTAAAGCATTAGAAGAATTGGGACATAAAAATATTGTCTCCACGATCCTGCCCTTCGATGCCAATAAAGAGGAAGAAGGAAGGTTTTCCAACAAGACGATTAATGAAATTATCCGGGCATGCTTTGATATGGGAGAAGTAAAGACTGGTGCTTTGATTGTAATTGAGCAGGATATTCTGCTCAATGAGTATGCAAAGACGGGAATTATGCTGGACTCGTTATTGACCAGCCAATTGCTGCTGAACATTTTTGAACATAATACCCCTCTTCATGACGGGGCTATCATAGTGAGAGGCGACCGGATTGTGGCGGCTACCTGTTATCTGCCTCTTTCGGACAACATGAATCTCAGCAAGGATCTGGGAACCCGCCACAGAGCCGGTGTGGGGATCAGCGAGGTGACAGACTCACTTACCATCATAGTATCTGAGGAAACCGGCCGGGTTTCTGTAGCTATGAGCGGAAGCCTGAAGGTAGGCTTGACGCCGGATGAATTAAGGGAGGTATTGGAGAAGGTACAGAAAAAAGTAAAAACTGATACTTCCAAGTTCAGGATATGGAAAGGAAGGGTGAAGCATGAAGAAAAGTCTGATGAATAAATTCACCTTGAAAATTATATCCGTATTCATTGCTGTGTTTGTGTGGCTTTTGGTCGTAAATATTGAGGATCCGGTGATGACACAGACCATTTCCAATGTATCTGTGGAGATTACAAATTCAACCTATATTGAGAGTATGGGGAAGATGCCGCTGGTGGATGAGGCGAAGAGAAATATCAGTGTCTCAGTAACAGGAAAGCGCTCTGTGGTTGACAGGCTGGAAGCAAAGGATATTACTGCGGTTGCAGATCTACAGCAGATTGTAGATATGGATTCTGATCCTATTATGGTTCCAATAACTGTATCCTGTCCTGGAATCACAGAAGACCATATTCAGGCCAGACCCCAGAACATAGAGATAGAGATTGACGAGATTAAAAGTATGGATTTTATTGTGACGCCGGATGCAGGAAGCAGTAAGCCCGGGAAGGGCTATGAGCTTGGGCGTATGACCAGTGATCCCGACAAGATTACCATCAAAGGTCCGGCATCTGTTATGGGAAAGATAGACAAGGTAGTGGCTCCTATCAGTGTGGAGGGATTGAATGAAGATACCATCATACCGTCAACGATTAAAATTATAGACAAAAATCAGGATGAAATGTCTGAGAGCGATGTAAAGAGTCTTAAATTTGCAGATGACCAATCTTCAACGGTAAATGTTGCTGTAGAGCTGTGGAGGACCAAAAGCAATATAGCTATAGAGGCTGATTACAGCGGAAAGCCTGCCTCAGGGTACCAGGTCGATGTCATTGAATCAGTTCCAGAGACAATCACCATTGCTGGTACAGAGGAGGCACTTCAGGAATTTGCCGACAATGGCAACGCACTTAAGATTCCTGCGGATGAAGTGCAGCTGGACGGAGAGTCAGCTGACTTTGAGGTAAAGGTTGATATCAGCAAGCTGCTGCCCGAAGATATTATTCTGGCAACCAATGAAAATAAAATAATATTGCTGAAGGTGAAGATACTGCCGCTGGGCAGCCAGGAATTCAGCATTCCGACTACCAGTATCCAGGTGATAAAACCTGGAGATATGGATGTGGTATTTGACAGTGAGAAGGTTACTATCCGACTGAAGGGAAGAAAGAAAGATTTAGCTAATTTCAGCGAATCAAGCATTGCGGCCACCCTGGATCTTAGCGGTTATTCACCCGGAGAGTACGAGGTGCCGCTGACGATACAGGTTCCAAGTCAGTATCAGGTAGTAGATGAGATAACGGTTAAACTACAGCTTGTTAAAACAGCAGCTGAAAAATCAGACGGATAGGGGAGAAATGCATATGTTAAGTCAAAAGGTAACGATTAAAAACCCAACAGGATTACATTTGAGACCGGCTGGCATCCTTTGCAAGGAAGCAATGAAATTCAAATCCTTAATCACATTCAGCTTCCGGAACAGCACAGCCAATGCAAAAAGTGTCCTCAGTGTTCTGGGTGCATGTGTAAAGTGCGGAGATGAGATAGAACTGGTTTGCGAGGGAGAAGATGAAGAAGAAGCTCTGAAAACTCTTGTTGATGCCATAGAGGGCGGTCTGGGAGAATAGAGGAATTATGAAAACAGAATGGGCTGGGAGGGTTAGTTATCTCCACTAACCTTCCCAACCCATTCTTTTTCGTGCTTAGAATTTTTCTTTAAGTTCTTAACAGGCTGTTGGCTAAAAAAAGGAGAAGTTCCTCCTGGGAATGGGTGCCATAGAAGGAATCAAAAGCCCTCAGATCATCCAGGGAATCAAACTCCTGTATGGTACCAGGCTGAAAACGTTTCTGATACAATGTAAGGGTATCCAAATGCTTCATATAGATTTCCTCCCAATAAGCCTGGCGTATCTCCGGCAGATTGTATTCTTTTGTTAAATAGGAAATATATCTTTTGGAGAATTCTTTGTTTACATACACATGTCCAAACATATACCAGGAATCAGCCCCACCGACTTTTACATGGGTAATTTTGTCGTTCTCATCGGCGGTCAGGCAGTACTCTGAAGTCTCCCCCTCTGCATAAAGACATGAGTAATAAGGCTGATATTCGTACGGATGAAAAACATTCTCGGTAAAGTAATTATCAGAAGAGCAGATGTAACTGTTTCCCAGATAATCCCTGACAGCGTAAAGCGTAGAATTATTATTACGAGACTGATATTCCTTATTTTCCACAATGAAGACACCAAATTTTTCTTTTAAATAATAGAATAACTCTTTTTTGTGACCAACAACAACATAGATATCCCGTATCCCGGCATCCTGAAGCTGCCGTATCTGCCGCTCAATTAATACCTCTCCTTTAACCGGAAACAATGCTTTGGGGCAGACTTCAGATAATGGGGCAAACCTGGATGAAAATCCTGCGGCCATAATGACAGCGTTTTCAACTTTGTAGGGAGCCAGCCCGGAAAACTCCTTTTTTCTATATAATTCATTAAACGTTTCTTTTGTCAAGAGAACTTCCTCCTGTATCTGTATTATTATAAATTTAGAACGGATTATCACCATGCATTGTAGAGGAAACCGGTGCGCTTGTCAAGTAATATATTCAAAAAATGAACATTTAGCGATTCCTTAAAACCAGGATAAAATAAGGCTTTTTTGTTACAATGCTTAATGAAAACTTAATAACTGCAGGACTGTTTCTTGGAGTGAATTGGTTGTATTTTGAAGAAAAAAGTGGTAAATTATATATATCTATTAATATAGTATTCCCTTATACTATAGGCTGTAGGATAAAAAGTTACCCGATTTTTATCAGCAGTGTTAATAGAATTATTGCATGAGGAGGACGTATAAATGAAGAAAAGAAGAATGCGGCTGCTGGCGCTATTGCTGAGTGCAACGATGTTAGTACCACCGGTACCGGTGGGAGCGACTGCAGGAGATGTACCTACAGAACTGGGTACACAGCAGAGTGACAATTCCAAAACTGTAACGTATGCCGAGGGATGGAATCAGGCAGACGGCGGATGGATATGGGCAGTAAAAGAGGGAGAGAAGGCGGCTCCTAAGTATTTGTTTAAATTGGAGGCAAGCGACAGCAATAAACCTGACGTGCTTGACCAGTGGAATGTTTATGAATATCAGGAGGGTCAGCCATCCGGCGAGAAGCTTCCTGAACTGCCCGCAGAATTTCAGGGATATGTAGCAATCGGCTTTGAGCAAGAGGGAGAGATTTCAAAACCGGTATATTACTTTGTAACTCCGGACGGTAAAACTGCCCGCAGTACCTGGGTGAAGACACAGAATGCAGATGAAAAAGCTATCTACTGCTACTTTGGAGCAGATGGAAAACAGGAGCCAGGAAAAGTTGGTTTTCAGACGGAGATTTCCTATGATGACGGAACTGGTCCGGCTGCACTGAAGAATGTTTTTATTAATGAGGACTTTACTCTCGCGACAGATGCCTGGAAAGAAATCGGCGGAAAGAAGTTATATTTTAATAAAGATGGTATCTTAGAAAAACGCTTCGGGATTCAGACGATCGGTGAAGATAAGTATTACTTAGATGAAGATGGGACACCTATACAGACGAAGCCGGAAGGTGAGCTGATTGACGGTGTAAAGTACATAACAGATGAGACTGGGAAAGTTATAAAAGAGTATGTGCCCGTTGAAGAAGGATGGCAGCGCAATGACAGAGGCTGGTGGTATCAATATGAGGACGGTACGTATCCCGAGCTCGAGTGGGAAGAGATAAATGGACAAAGATACTATTTTGGCAAGTACGGTTATATGAAGGAAAGCGAATGGTATCAAGAAGGATATAACTGGTATTATCTAAAACCAGGCGGAGCTATGGCTGTAGGCTGGTATCAGTTAGGGGGCAAATGGTATTATTTTGATAATCAGGGCATTATGAAGACTGGATGGATTTATCTGAATAATATTTGGTTTTATTGCTATCCAAGTGGTGTTATGGCTACTGGCTGGGAACAGATTGGGGGCAAATGGTATTATTTTAATGGAAGCGGAGGTATGGCTACCGGTTGGAAGAAGATAGGTAGCACATGGTATTATTTATACGACAGCGGGGCCATGGCGACGGGCTGGGTTAAGATAGGAAATGTATGGTTTTATCTTAAATCCAGCGGAGCAATGGCAACGGGCTGGCTCCAAATAGGAAAGGCATGGTATTATTTTAAATCCGATGGAGGTATGGTTACAGGTTGGTTCAAGGATGGAAAGTACTGGTATTATTGCTGGCCAAGCGGAGCAATGGCCACTGGTTGGATTGAGGTAGATGGAATTTGGTATTATTTAAGCAGCGGAGGAGCTATGGTATCAAACCAGTGGGTAGGAAATTATTATCTTACTGCTGGCGGTGGTATGGCGGTAAATCGTTGGATTGGACAAAAATTTGTAGATGAGAATGGAAAGTATGTTTCAGATTATAAATTAGCGAATTCTACATATGAGACATCCGGTCAATGGATCTCGAACTCGGGTCTGTGGCAGTTTAAATATTCGAATGGAAAGTTGGCTAAGAGCGCATGGGTAAGAAAAGGTAAAGTGTGGTTTTACTTGGGCGCGGATGGTTATATGGTTACAGGCTGGAAGTATATTGATGGTTACAAATACTACTTTAACAGCAGCGGTGGACTGGTTCAGGATTTGAGAAGCAAAGTTAAGGGACCATACATGGCTAAGATTAACAGACAAAGATGCTGTATCACTATTTATGCACAGGATGGTGGAGCTGGGTATACGATTCCTGTAATTTCCTTTGTTTGCTCCGTTGGGTTACCTGCTACCCCAACTCCTACGGGAACTTTCTATACTAGTCAAAAACAGCGGTGGGGAGTTTTGATGGGACCGTCATATGGTCAGTACTGTACACGAATTGTAGGCGGAATACTATTCCATTCGGTTGCCGGTTATGGTACGAATAGTTATAGTCTGCCGGCTGCGGAATATAATCGCCTTGGATCCCCTGCATCACACGGATGTGTACGTATGACAGTTAGGGATGCAAAGTGGATCTTTGACAATTGTTCTTTAGGGATGAAAGTTGAAATATATGACAATGTGATTCCGGGGCCTTATGACAAGCCAGTGGCACAGAAAATACCGGCTTCCCAGAATTGGGATCCCACCGACCCGGAAGTATGATAAAATTTAAAAAGTGGTTTAATAATAAATAATAAATTCTAGGAGCTAATGCAGTGTGGATGGATATACATCTATGTGGCAATAGCTCCTATTTTATTTAAAAAGTAATTTGCTAATATATAGTAATAGTATAATGAAATAGGTAGGCTGAGAAGAAACTGCCGCTATACAAGACAACGCTATGCACGATGGTTAAATTAAACTTAGCATTGCAGAAATGGACTTAAACAGTTGGTTTGTTATTGACAAACTTCTGTTCATCGGATATAATCACAATAGTTCAAAAATTGAACTATATAAAAAGGGGATTTATTTATGCACAAGTATTATAATATTCTTTATCATATTAACAAATTGGGGTTTATAAACCAGAGGGCTTTAGCCAAGGCCTGCAACATGTCCGTTGGAAATATTAATTCTTCTTTGAAGGAATTGGTTGGGGAAGGATATCTAATAGAAAAAGATAAAAAATATGGTCTCTCTGGAAAAGGGCGGGAATATCTTGAGAATAGTCTTGAGAATAAGCAGGTTGAGAGACTGATTTTAGATTCTGGAGAGAATAGTTCATTTGTGAAAAGTGCTGTGATACTGGCGGCTGGAATCAATCTGTGCTTTACAAAGCCAATCGGACTTCTTACCATTGACGGACTGCCAGTGATTGAACTGATCATGAGAAACCTGTCTCTGCATGGAATAGAGAATTATTATATTGTTGTTGGATATCAGAAAGATGAGTATAGAAATTACTTCAAAAACCGTAGGAATGTCCATCTGGTAGTAAATGACAGGTATAAATGGACCGGAACTATGGCGTCACTGAGTACGGTGAAAGGATTTATAAAAGAGGATTTTCTTTTGGTGGATGCCAATCAGATATTTGAGGAGACTGCTATTTCCAAATTGCTGGAATGTCCTGACAGAAATTGTGTTCTTCTTACAAATCCCAGCGATTCTAATGATGAGGCGTACGTAGAACTAAATCCGGACAATACGATTTTTAGAATCTCAAAAGATATCAAACAGATGAATCATATTGATGCCGAGTTGGTAGGCATCAGTAAGATATCGTATGCTTTATTTGAAAAGATGCTGGATTACTTCAAGGATAATCAGAACCCTTTGCTGAACTATGAATATGTTCTTGAGAATATTGGCCGTATTTATCAGATTACAGGGGTGATGGCTGATGATATGGCATGGACCGTGATTGAAAACGACCAGCTTTACCGTAAGGCAGAAAAATTAGTGTATCCCAAAATTAAAAAGAGGGAAAGGCTTCGAAAAGAAAATCATGCCAGAGAAACATTAAAAGTATGTATGTCTGTAAGAGATGAGGACATAGAGGAATGCAGCATAGGCGGAGGCATGACCAATACCAACTTTTTTGTTAAAGTGCAGGGAAAACGCTATATTTTGCGGATGCCTGGTGCAGGGACAGATGTAATGATAGACAGAAAGAGTGAGCAGCATAATGCGGCCTTAGCATCATCGCTGGGAATTAATCCTTCTACGGTGTACTGTAATGTTGAAACTGGAATTAAGATTACAGAGTGTATTCCACAGGCCGAAACACTAAATGGAAAGACGGCTCGTTTAGAGATGAACATGAAGAAAACAACGGCCATTCTGAGAGAACTTCATGAATCAAATATGAAGATGTATGGCACTTTTAGTGTGAAAGAAGAATATGAAAAATATAAGAAACAAATCCATGAAGCAAACGGTGTCTATTATGACGGGTTTGAGACTGTGGATAAATTTTTCTATGAACTTTTGGAGCGCCTGGAAGAACTGGGCACAGAGCTGAAACCCTGCCATAACGATTTGGTAGCAGAAAATTTTATTAAGGACAAAAACGGGAAAATGTACCTTATTGACTGGGAATACGCTGGATATAATGACCCCATGTGGGATTTGGCAGCCCATCTGGCGGAGTGTGATTTTAAGCCACTGGAGGAGGAGCTCTTTCTGGAGCATTATTTTCAAAAACAGCCGGATGAAATTTCAAAAGAGAAAATAGCTATTTTTAAAATTTGCCAGGATGTTTTGTGGAGTGCATGGACGATATTAAAAGAGGCTCGGGGTGAGGATTTCGGATCCTATGGCATAGACCGGATGAAACGCGCGATGCAGAAGAGAGACGAGTATGTTTTAACATATGTAAAAAAGTGCTAAAATGTACTAGAGGAGTTTCATGAAATAAAAAGGCGGCAGCTGTCAGGCTGCGGCCTTTTTAGTCTTGCGGCATACCGGAAAATATCATATAATAAAAAAGAATCTGCGTATGAGGTGAAGAGAATGAGATTGAAAACAAGAATATTTGGCGCAATAACAGCCTGTACGGTATCGGCTGCAATTGTATTTAGCAATATAAGCCCCATTCAGGTGTGGGCAACGGAATCTGGTACTGCGGGCAATGATACAGAGCAGTCTGCTGGGGAACTGCCGGAGGAGGACAGTGGGGGCATATCGGAGGCAGTACCGCCTGCGCCGGCCGATCCATCTGTTGTAACTACTAATGGAATTGCCGGATGGCCCCAAGCTGTGGATATTGCAGAGGAAACAGGAATACTGATGGATGCCGCTTCAGGCACGGTATTATTCAATAAATCAATGGATCAGAGAATGTATCCTGCAAGTACTACTAAAATAATGACTGCTCTGCTGGCTCTGGAGAACAGCAGCCTGGACGAGCAGGTAACCTTTACAGAAACCGGAGTTAAGGATGCTTATCCGGGGAGCAGTAATATCGGTATGCAGGTGGGAGAGGTTCTCACTATGGAACAATGTCTCTATGCAATGATGTTGAAATCAGCCAATGAGGTTACAACGCAGGTGGCTGAATATGTTGGCGGGAGTGTAGAGAATTTTGTGAATATGATGAACGAAAAGGCAGCAGATTTGGGCTGTACAGGAACCCATTTTAATAATGCCAATGGTCTTCCCGATGACAGCCACTATACCACTGCTCATGATTTGGCATTGATTGGTCAGGCAGCCATTCAAAATGAAACCTTCAGAAAGATACTTGGAACAGTCGTTTATACAATAGAGCCGACAAATAAAAATGCTAAGGCAAGGACATTTGACAATCATCATGCTATGATCCATGAAGGCGACTGGTACTATGAGGGATGTCTGGGTGGGAAGACTGGTTATACAGACGCAGCCCAAAGTACTCTGGTAACATTTGCGGAGAGAAATAATCTTCTCTTGGTATGTGTTTTGATGAAAGGGGATGGAACCCAGATTGTCAAGGATACAAAGACAGTTTTGGATTATGGATTTGATAATTTCAAGGCTTTGAAATTCACAGCAAAGGGCGAGGTGATTCAGGGGGGAGAAGGGGTTATACCTGCCGGGATGGAGGAATCTGAATTGGAAGTTCTTGAAGATATACAGCAGGATAAGGTACTAACCACCTATAGGTGCAGTGAATACCCGGTTGGAAGTGTGACCGTGACCAGAGAATCCTATGATCAGGTGAAAGAACAGGAAGAACAGGAGGCTCTTGAGAAAGAACAACAGGAGGAACAGAAGAGAATACAGAAGGAACAAAATAAAAAGAAAGAACATACGCAAAATATAATGAAGCTGATAATACTGGTTCTGTGCGGATTAATAGTATTTACTGTTTTGATGGTGGTTATTCGGCTGATTCTGAACAGAAAGAAATAAAAAAGGCGAAGCAGTGCTTCGTCTTTTTTATCTTGCCGGATACTCCGGCACTCGGTTACGGTACAAAACTTCTTCCCCCGCGGTATTTTTGATCGTCATTTTGTGGAAAATTTCTTTTGTTCGCTTATCAACTGCTTCCCGCGTATCCCCGGTTATATAATACCGGGCCACGTAGGGGCGGGGATTTTCTGGGGATATACGTTCCCCTTCCTTGTAGAAAAGGATAGAATTTTCAATATCTTCCTCTTTGGAAAGACTGACTGCCTCACTTTCATCCATAATGTCAGTTTCCCTACCATGAAAATATAAGACAGCACTGCAGCGGGAGAACCAGGGGGAGTGCGCAGACAAGTCTCTTCTAAGAGAAGGTTCGTCATAGACATAGTCTAAGAGAAGCTTCTCAATGGATAGACCACTGCTGTATTCTACTAATTCATGCTCATAGCCGAAAAATCGTCCGGCGATCTCACAGACCTGAACCGGCTCACCAGGTCTCCAGAAAAACTGCATAGAGAGAGCCCCCTCTTTTTGCTGAGTATAGGACGCAACCTTCTGAAGAATAGTACTCGCTTCAGCATATACATCTTCCATTAAGCGGGAGGGATATACGTTGCGGGTGCTGATTGGGATTCTGCCGGGTTCTATCTCTGTTTTTTCCCGGTCTGCAATGCTGAGTACATGTACTTTTCCATCCAATACCCAGGACATCATATTAAATTCGTAGCCCGGATTGTATTCTTCAATTAGAATTTCTTTGATTTCAGAAGTTTTACATATATCATGGAAATACCGGCGGATTTCCTCCGGCTGATTCAATACGTAGATCCCCCTGGAACCATATTTATCTACAGGTTTTGCAACCACAGGAAATTGTATATCCTCTAAATCATGAAGCTGGAAATCCGGTCTTAGATTTCGATAGCTGGGAGTACTGATTTTCAGCTGTGTTAGCATATCTTTCATAATAATTTTGTTCCGGTAATAATCCAGTTTATCAGGGGTTAGATAACATTTTAGTTCTGCTTTGGCAGCAATTTTTACCATACACTCAAAAAGGCGATCGGAAAATGAAGTGATTATCCCGTCTATCTTTTCCTTTTTGCAGATAACTGCTATCTCATCTGTCTTTTCTACATTAATATGATATGCGCGATCTGCAAATGCCTTAGCGGGCCCATTCTCATTTGCATCGCACACGACGGTAAAGAAACCCCGCTCTTTTGCCATACGGGTAATAAGTACGAATTCAGTCAGGGATCCTAATATTAGCAGCCGATGTCTCATTTTTCTCTCTCCAAATCTTTGATTGCAGCAAATAATCTTTCAGCCACTGCATCCATATCCCGTGGGCTATATCTTTGATCACAGGGAAGGGGAAGGATATTAGATGCATAGTCATATTCAGCACTTTCAGCTGCTGCGTGCTGAATTACGTTATTCCAATAGGTTGGAAGGTAAAGCTTACAGGAGGCAGTTAATTTTCTAAGCTCTATGCCCTTAGGATAATAAAAGGGATAAGTAAAAGGTCCTCTGGGCATCTGAAAAGGCAGTGGATTCCTGTCCCCAAGATATTTATCCAGACGACGATAGTTAATTTCCCGCCGTTCTATGATGCGCTCATAATCAATGCCTTTCAATAAGTTCTGAGTAAGACGGGACATTAACTTCGGAGACTCCTGCTGAAAAGAGGATGCATTGTTTAACATTGTGCTATAGTAGGAGGCGGCATCTTTTTCATATCGTCCCAGAAGATGTTCCATGCGGCTGCCGGACAGATCCTGGGATAGGGGAAGTACTGGGGATGCGTCTGTAGACAGATAAGCTCCGTCAGGAAGCCCAAAGAATTTTCGGCAGGAGTATATAGTATCTACCCCGGGAAGGGGGCGTTGGAAAAATGCATGAGTATGATCAACGATAATATGCTTGTATTTCTTCTTATAATATAGAATAGATTTATCTGTTAGCTGACCATAGTAATTCACCAGATAAAGGTAAGCTCCGGACTCCAGGGCATCCGGTACCTGAGGGATTAAATTTCTGTCTATATGATAATATTCTATGGCTATTCCCTCTTGTCTGCAGGACTCTATTACAGAATCACACAGGAAATAGGGAAGTATAAGCTTTTTGCATCCCCTAAGCCGGCATAGGTACAGCAGGGCTGTCCTGCCCAAATTCAGGCGATACATGTCTTTATAATATTCTTCCCCGGCCAGCTCTTCTAATTCAAGGTATCCACCAATTTCCTTCATAGTACCATTATAATTCCTTCCTTCGCTCAATATAGTTAGGCATTTTTCTTGATTCATTAAGGATATTCATGAGATATTGCCCAATAACACCGATGCCAAGCAAAGATAGTCCGGAATAAGCTACCAGTAAAAGCACGAGAGTCGTAAAGCCTTCTACGGATACGCCGTACACGAAGTATCGGACGAGATAGAAAATACCGAGAAGTATACTTGCAAAGAAACTGATGATTCCAATATCACGTACTATGATCAGGGGCAGTGCGGAATGAGTGGTAATATCGTAAATCAAATCCCGCATGAGCCTTCGGAAGGTATAACCGCTCTTTCCGTACTTTCTCTCGTCGTGATGAACTGTAACATTGATAATCCGATTGGATGTCTGCACTAAAAGATTACCTATCTGAGGCAGTCTTACATTCATCTGCAGGATGGCATCTACAATAAATTTCCGCATCAGCCGAAAGCTGGTGATTTCCAGGTTCGGATCCTTGTTAAGCATTTTAGAGGTTGCGTACACAGACACGCGGGTACCGAGACGGCGGATAACGTTATGCTTTCTTCCCTCATATTTAGCAATAATGACATCAACGTCAGAGCGTTCCTTAATCACGGCTGCCAGTTTCGGTATCTCTTCCGGCGGGTGCTGAAGATCATCGTCCATAGTGATAACATAATCTCCTGTTGCGTAGTGAAAGCCACATAGCAATGCGGGATGCTGACCAAAATTCTTAGCCATCTGTATAATTTTAACCCGGTGATCTTTCTGGTGAAGCATCTGCATTTTGTCATAAGAATTATCTCTGGAGCTGTCGTCTACCAGAATTAATTCAAAGGGTTCTTTCATTGTTTCATCGAAAACTTTGCGGAGACGCCCGTAAAGCTCGTCCAGTGTATGCTCAGAATTATATACTGGTACAACGACCGAATATAAACTCATAATAGCCTCCTTTTTATATAGCTTGATAAAGACATTTTAAAACATTATACGACTTTTTGGAGATGGGGTCAATGCTAAAAGATCAGAGCAAGGTTGCTGAAAGTATAAAAGAATGTTATAATCACAGGTATGCCCATGCTTTTAGGCGACATCTTTCGATACCTAAAAGTATCAATGGAGGAACATATGGAAAGAATTAAAAAATATATATTGCTGCATTTAAATATCTTGTTATTTTCTTTTACCAGTATTTTTTCAAAGCTGGCATCAATAGAATATAATAATAACGGTATCTATGGTTGGAAATTATATTTATTTTTGTTTTTAATGGTGTTAAATTGTTTTATCTATGCAATTGCGTGGCAGAAGGTAATTAAAAGATTTGATTTGTCTACTGCATATGCCAATAGAAGTGTATATCTGATCTGGTCTCAGCTCTGGGCGGTGTTCATTTTTCATGAAAGTCTTTCGGTACATAATATAGTTGGAATATGTGTAGTATTCATTGGAGTATTGGTGGTGCAGAGATATGAATAGATTATTTATGCTTTTAATGTTTGGGTGCACTTTTTTTTCGGCAATCTCTCAGGTACTGTTGAAACAGAGTGCGAACAGAACTTACAAACATCCTATATTTGAATATTTAAATTGGCGGGTAGTGGTTGCATACGGTATATTTTTTGCGGTTTTGCTTACAAATACATATGCATATACACAGGTTGAAATGAAATATGGACCTGTGATAGATGCATTTACCTATGTATTTGTTTTATTGCTGTCGGTCGGGGTGCTGAAAGAAAAGATAAACAGAGGAAAATTAGTTGGAAATCTAATAATAATTGCAGGTATTGTGATTTACACATTACCTTAGTGATAGTGAACGGGATTCTTTGATAAAGTAAATCACGATAAGTTAATTCAAATTCTTAGAGAGCAAGTGAATGACAGCACCACATTAAACCTGATTAGGAAATATCTGAAAGCAGGAGTAATGGAGAAAGGGCTGGAAGAAGCAACAAGGACTGGCGTGCCACAGGGAGGACCGCTTTCAGTTATACTTTCTAATGTGTATCTTGATAAATTAGACAAGGAACTGGAGCAAAGAGGACTTCGATTTACAAGGTACGCAGATGATACAATGATATTCACAAAAAGTGAAATGGCAGCCAACAGAGTAATGAAATCCATCACAGACTGGATAGAGAGAAAACTGTTCCTAAAAGTAAATGCCACAAAAACCAAAGTAGTCAGACCTACAAGAAGTAAATATCTCGGATTCACATTTCTGAAAAATGGTGGCGAATGGAAAGTAAAACCTACCGCGGAAAAGAAAAAGAAGTTAAAACAGAAATTAAGTGAATGCCTCAAAAGAAATAAAGCTGTTGCACGACCGCTTGCAGAAACAATAAAGCGAGTGAATGAAATAGCCAGAGGCTGGATTAATTACTTTAGAATAGGAATGATGAAACAGTTTATGGAAGAGTTTGGGGCATGGCTTAGGCACAAGATAAGAGTGATTGTGATAAAACAATGGAAAACGCCCAAGACAATATATAGAAACCTAAGCTATCTCAATCAAAAGAATAAGAATGGATTTGACCACGAAGCTATTTATAAAGTAGCAAATACAAGGCTTGGTTGGTACAGACAAAGCGGAATGAATGTAGTGAATTTCATTATAAGTCCGGATATGCTTGAAAATAAAATAAAGGACGGAGCTGGTTTGCTCAATCCTTTAAATTATTATCTAAGAAATGTTGGAATATAAGTTGTAGAGCCGTATACGAGACCCGTATGTACGGTTCAATGAGAGGGAGATAACTTTTGCGGTTATTTCTCTACTCTATTGGCTAATCGGGATTTAGGAGTGTAACTTGGACATCGGCTCAGGGGCATTCAAGACGGCAGGTGTGGGTGGCAGAGGGACGGTGAAAGGAATCCTGCGGCAGCGGGCTGTCTGGTTCGGACAGGAGGAAGGACTGGGTTCCGGGGACACCTCCGTCGCGAAGAGAGTCTAAGACAAAACCGGAATCCCCGCAGGAGCACCGTCCGTCAGCGACGCTCTGCTCGCCGACTCTATACCTCTGAAATCAAGGCATATAAACTATCATTTATCTAAAATAATTTAAAATAGTCTCTACTATATATTCTATCGTGTCCGGTGTCAATCCATAATACATAGGAAGACGCATCAACCGTTCACTTTCTTTTGTCGTATAGTTATCTGTCCCATGGAATCGGCCAAATCTCTTGCCAGCCGGAGAAGAATGCAGCGGTACATAGTGAAACACGCTTAAGATACCTTTTTCCCGGAGGTATGAAATTAGTTGACTTCTGGAGTCTAAATCAGGGAGTTTTATATAATACATATGTGCATTATGCTCTGCGTTTTCTGGAATATATGGCAATTCTATATAACCTTTCTGCATAAGTGGGCGAAGTCCTTCATGGTAGAAATTAAAGGATGCCATACGATCCTTTTGTATAATATCCACTGCCTCCAGTTGTGCCCATAGGTATGCGGCATTCATATCGCTTGGCAGATAAGAAGAACCGTAGTCCATCCAGGTATATTTATCAATCTGTCCCCTAAAAAATTTACTTCGATTGGTTCCCTTTTCTCTTAAAATTTCTGCTTTTTCCTGATAAGAGTTATCTTGAAAAACAATAGCTCCGCCTTCTCCCATACTCAGATTTTTGGTCTCATGAAAACTATAACATCCAAAATCGCCTATTGTCCCAAGAGGGACCCCTTTATAGGCGGAGCCAAATCCCTGGGCTGCATCTTCAATTACTTTGAGCTTATAGTGAGAGGCAATACTCATAATAGTGTCCATCTCGCAAGAAACCCCAGCATAATGGACAGGAACAATAGCCTTTGTTTTAGGAGTTATTGCATCCTCTATTAAAGTTTCGTCTATGTTTAAAGTGTCTGGGCGGATATCAACAAATACTATTTTGGCTCCTCTTTGAACAAAGGCATCTGCGGTAGATACAAAAGTATAAGAAGGCATTATAACTTCGTCCCCTTCTTTGACATCTGCCAACACTGCCGCCATTTCCAAGGCATGTGTACATGAGGTTGTCAAAAACGCTTGATTCACATGAAAATTTTTTTTGATCCAATTGCTGCATTTACCAGTGAATGGCCCGTCGCCGCAGAGCTTTTTATTTTTTATAGCCATCTTTATATATTCTATTTCAGTTCCCACATAAGGTGGGATGTTAAAATCGATCATAATGTTCCTCCTTAAACTTATTGAAACATAGTTAAAAATACATTTGTATACGTACGTATTACAGTTATAAATAAAATAATTGCATAGACATTAGTGATAATCCAAACTCGTTCTGCTTTGACAAAATAGTCCAATATTTTTTTTAAGCCTACCATGGTAAAATACATCAGGGGAATTATCATTGGCATGACATATCGCCCCTGAGCCTGATAATCAGATGCATAGGCATAGTATATTGTTAACAGCACGGGTATTACCATAGCTATAGCTAGAATAATATTGAGTACATTTCTTTTTATCCACTGCTTATTTTTATAAGGCTGAAATAATTGTACAAAACTTATTAATACGCCTATTCCTCCGGCAGCTATTAAATAGATATATCGATCATAAGTTCGTACGCCAAGATAACGCTCCATATATCCGAAACAACCGATAAAACTAAATTTGGTTGTTTCAATCCAACCACCTTTATTGAACAGCATGCCGATAATTGAATATCCGCCAGACTTATATGTAACCCTATTAGAAGGCTTAAATGCGTCAGCGGCATATAATTCTGAATATTTTCTGCTGGTAGACATGCCCAAAATATCTCCATCATAAATAATATAACTTCTCACAAACCACCATCCAGCTAAAAGAAGTGCAATTCCGGCAATCAAAAGCCCCCTTTTTAGCATAAAGGAGTAATTGAACTTTTTTTCACCCATACATAATGTGGAAATGAGAAAAAGGAAAACACTGCACAAAATATATCCATAAGCATTATAATAGGAAAGGGAACATAGTGCAAGTCCAACGGCTAAGCCGATACAGCTCTTTTTATTCCAATTTGTTTCCAGACCCAGGAGCCACATATAGATAATAATAGCTGAGGAGGTTACGGCCATTGCATCAGTATTTACATAAGAAGATAAATATGCCATCTGTGGAAGCAGTGTAATAAGAACAATAAATAATCCCCTGTAAGCAATAGGGAGCAGCTTTTTTGAGATTTTTATTACGAAGTAAGCAGTTATCACTCCCCAGAAGACACTCACTGTACGTGCAGCCATTAGTAACGCGAAAGGTGCGGTAGTAAAAAAACTAGTTATCTTCATAAATAGTGCCGAGAAGATATAGGATAGTATTGGATTAAAAGCATAGGAAATCCCCCAATTTTCATCCCGTATCTCGGGATCGCCACCGTGAGGAAGTGCACCGTGCTCGTATATGTACTGTGGTATGTCATATCGCATCTTTTCATCTGGTGCAGAGTTAAAAGGCTGATGATAGGCCCACATAAAGTAAAAAACAAAAAGAAATGCCAAGAAAGCAATTTCTAATAACCTGCATATTCTTTTTTTCTGCTTATCATTAAAATTTTGTAACATAAACTTCTCCTTTAAAAAAATGTCTTTTAGTAGTATAACACTTCTGGCTTTAAAAAGTATTAAGAAAAATTAAATTTCTCTCAAAAATAAAGACATTGATTGTAATTGGTTGTATGCTAGGTTATAATGTGTAATAATTATGAAATAAAGTTGAAAAGAAATGGTTAAATATGGATTATGAAAATAAGGGTGTTAGGTGATAAAGTGATTAGTAGAAAAAGCAGAATGATAAGTATTATATTAGGCTTGGTTGTTATCTTGACTGGATATTCTCAAGAGATCCATGCAGAGGAAACGTCTGATATTGGCAATTCCAAAATACATTTTATAGCAATTCCTGCATGGAATGATGCAATATTATTAGAAAGCAACGGGCGATTTGGCATGATAGATTCCGGGGAGGATACTTCTTATCCTGATGGCTCGGATCCCCGTTATCCTGTACGGCACGGGACAGTAATAGATAGTCATGGGTATGAGGAACAAGTAGTTGACTATATGCACTCTGTGGGAGTGACAGAGGACAATTTTGAATTCTATTTAGGGACACACCCTCACAGCGCTCATATTGGCTCGGCTTCTTATATTATAAAAGAATTTAAGCCAGATCGTGTATATATGATGGAGTATAAAGATGAGTATATCTCTAGTCCAAGCAATCTGTGGGACAATCTGTATGTTTATGACCGGCTGATCGAAGCAGCGAAAGAAGCTGGATCTGTTTTGATCCAGAATTTTGATGAAAATGCCCCGATCACGCCTGCTCAAGAGGCAGAGTCTAGTACTATGGGGGATGAAGATCAGAACTTACAAAACGAGGTATCTTATCAATACATGTCTCCGGAGGAGATTCATGAAGAATTTGGTGTAGATCCTTTATCAGATTCAGATCCACAGGCACCTGATACAATTGAGGACAGAGGGGTACCTGTGTCTAAGAGTTCAGATCCGAATCAGACGACATTGGAAAAGGATCCCAAAACAACAGGAAATCCCAATTTTACACTAGGTGATATGCAGCTAGAGATTGTAAATTATTCCGATGATTATAAAATCACACCGAAACCTGATGCAAACTATTTCTCTTTGGGAGTGAAGGTTAGCGTAAATGCTCATACCGCATTTTTAGGCGGCGACATCGGAAATTATGATGGGGATGAATTGAAATTGATTCCCTATATTGGTGAGGTTGATATTTTAAAATTGGGGCATCATGGCTACATTAGTTCTAATACACCGGAATATTTATATGCGCTAAATCCAGACTATTTAGTACAGACAGGATACTATTCAACATTGACGGTTTCAGCTGAGAGGATGGAGTCAATCCTTTATCTTGCAGAAAACAATGGAACCAGGCTATATAGTGTAGCCAACATGGCAAACAGTTATGATGCTGTAATATTTGACTTGAGTGGTCAAGAAATAACAACTAATGTTTCAGAGGATGAGGTCTACTTCTGGGAGTGTAACAGCAGCCCCTACTATACTTGCTATAGGGATGGTTACCAATTTCCGTACCAAGGTTTTGTATCCTTGAATGGCAATGAGTACTATTTTGATAATTCACCTAATGTAGTGGTTTCAGCTTGGGTTAGGGATACTGATAGTGGCTTTTGGTATTTAATGGATGCTCAAGGGCATAAAAGGACTGGGTGGATAATTGAAAAGAATAATAAGTATTATTTAGATAAAGATGGAATAATGCAGACAGGCTGGACGTTCATTGACAATAATTGGTATTATTTTAATACAAGTGGAGAAATGCAGACAGGCTGGGTAGCCGGAAATTACTTTGACACTGATGGAACATGGGTTCCTAATCCTGTACAAGAGAAGTGGGTAGAGGAACCAGGCGGCTGGAAGTATCAGTTGATAAACGGTAAATACGTTACAAATAGTTGGAGAAAGATAAATAATAAAACTTATTATTTTAATGAATCAGGATATATGGCCAGTGGATGGAAGTATATTGATAATAGCTGGTATTATTTTGGTTCTTATTATGACGGAGAGATGAAGATAGGTTGGATTGATGTAAATGGCATATGGTATTATATGAACAACGATGGGAAAATGGCAACTGGTTGGAAAAAGCTTTTCAATAAATGGTATTATCTAAGAGCAAATGGTTCCATGAGTACCAAATGGGAATTTATCAAAGGGAAATGGTACTATTTTAAGGAAGATGGATCAATGATAACTGGATGGTTCCAGGAGAATAATATATGGTATTATTTGCGGAACAATGGCGACATGGCAACGGGATGGGAGCGTATAAACGGAGAATGGTATTTCTTCCGAAATAGTGGTGTTATGGCAACGGGATGGATTTATGAGAATGATAGATGGTATTATCTGAAGAATAGTGGCGCTATGAATGTAGGATGGATGCAGACAGGCGATGGCTGGTATTATCTATGGAACAGCGGTGCTATGGCAACGGGATGGAGCAGTATAAACGGAGAATGGTATTTCTTTCAGGATAGCGGCTTAATGAAAACTGGATGGCTCAATAAAAATGGGCAATGGTACTATCTGAAAAATTACGGCGCTATGGCAATCGGCTGGCTGCAAATTAACAAGGACTGGTATTACTTTAGGCAGCAGGGAGATATGGCTACAGGCTGGGTCGGTAATTATTATCTGGACAGCAGCGGCAAATGGATCCCGGGTATGCGGCGTTAGAAAGGAGTAATTGGTGAATAGTAAGGCGAAGAAAAGGCTTCTATATCTTATATTGACTATAGTTTTGTTGTCTGGCAGTACAGAAAACGTATCAGCGGAAAAGCTAAAAACTTGGGTAGAAACTACAGATGGATGGATGTTAAAGCAGAAGAATGGAGAATTTGTAAAAGATAACTGGGGGGATATATATGGGAGATGGTACCATTTTGATTCCGATGGAATTATGCAGTTGGGGTGGTTCCAGGACAAAGATGGTAAGGTGTATTTATTAACAGAGGCCGGAATGGGAGTGAACTGGACATACTATGAAGATAATTGGTATTTTATGGATGAAAAGGGATTGATAAAAACAGGCTGGATATATGATGATAATGATTGGTTCTATTTGGATAAAACCGGAAAGATGGTCAATGGGTGGGTATACTACAAGAAAAATTGGTACTATCTTAAAAAGTATGGAAATATGGCTTGTGATGAAACTATTTTTCTTTTGGGGAAAGAATATTTATTTGATGAAGATGGTGCATGGATTAGATAATATTGTTTTTTAAAACATAATGTATTATAATAGCAAAAGATTATGAAAGGCTGTGGAATAAATATGCAGGAGATATATGAAGTATCAGAGATACAGCAAATAGCACTGGATATACTGCTGTATGTCGATGCTGTTTGTGAGAGGAATCATCTGTACTATTTTATGTCGGATGGCACACTTCTGGGCGCAGTAAGGCATAAAGGTTTTATCCCGTGGGACGATGATATTGATATCTGGATGCCCAGAGATGATTACAATAAGATAGTTGATATTATAAATAATGACCAGCATTCTCCCTATCAGGTAATCAATAGAAAGAATAAAGACAATTATATCTACTCATTTGCAAAAGTTGTAGATACTAGGACTTGTCTACTGGAAACCGATTTGGACGTGCAATGTATGATGGGGATATATATTGATATATTTCCTTACGACGGATTGCCCGGCAAAGGGCCTGGGGATAAAAAATATCAGCGCCATCTGAGAAAGTGTCTATTTTTAGACAGACAAAGAGCTCCTTCTTTCCGAAAGTTTTCTACGTTTCATAGGAGATTTGCAGAAGGAAAACCAAGAAGATATATTACTTTTTTCGTTAGAAAGATGGTTGGAAGTAAAAATATTCTGAGACTGCAGGATTATTACAGCAGCAAATATGCGGTAGATGGTGCGTTATATGTTGGGTGCCTGGAAGGAACCTATCGCGAAGAGGTGATGATGCCTGCATGGGTAGTCTCAAAAAGGGTTAAATTAGAATTTGAGGGGCATATGTTACAGGCCCCTGTAGGTTATGATGAATTCCTTAGAAGGGAATATGGGGATTACATGACGCTGCCTCCCATGGCTGAACGGACATCTCACCATAATTTTAAAGCTTGGTGGCGTAATAAAATTGAAGGTCTAAACGAATGAAAGAGCTAATTAGATTTCTAAAAGCATCTGGTATTTACTTTATTGGTACTGTTTTAATAAAATTGGTTTCATTTTTAATGCTGCCAATATATACAAAATATATCTCCCCGGAAGACATGGGAACTTATGATCTTGCCTCTGCGTATATTACGTTTCTCTGCTCTGTACTCTATCTGGATATTTGGGCAGGGATTATGCGTTTTATGTTTGAACATGATACGAGAGAAAAGAAAAAGAAGCCTATAAATAGTGGGTTTGCTATTTTCTTGTTATCAACTGCTGTGTACACGGCTATTATAATTGGTGTAGGGTGTGTCGCTCATATTCCATATTTGTTTTACATTTATTTATTTGGCTTATTAATGAACACACAAATTTTATTTGGATACTTAGCAAGAGGCTTTGGTAAGAATGTACTCTATGCATCCTCAGGTCTTATCGGCACCTTAGTCACAACAGTTAGCAATATTATACTGATTGTTGTGTTTAAAATGAATTATAGTGCCATGTTTATATCAGGATGTATTGGCTATATGGTGAATATTGCTATCGTAGGCTATGGCATACGTGCTCATGAATTAATATCAGTTAAGAAGTTTGACTATGGCATATTTAAGCAAATGTTCAGATTTTCTATTCCTTTATGTATGAACTCAGTAGCTTATTGGTTTTTAACAAGTTATAATCGAGTTGCTATTTCAAATATTTTGGGAAAGGAAGCTAACGGGCTTTACGCTGTGGCGACAAGATTTGGATCGGTTATTAATCTCTTTACATCGTGTTTTAATATGGCGTGGCAGGAAATTTCCTATTCCAAGGAGGCGACTTCGGATAGCGATAACAGTAATTTTTATTCTGTTGCAATTAACTCTTTTATACAGTTTTTAGGGATGGGATTGATTTTGCTGGTTCCGGTTGTGTTTTTTGTTTTCCCTATCATGATCGATGACTCCTACAATGAAGCAAAAAATATGGTGCCCATATATTTATTGGCTACCATAGCCTCATCTACTAGTTCGTTTTTGGGCAATATATTTAGTGCCATCAAAAAGAATGATATATTATTTTTTACAACTGTAGTTGGAAGCATTGTTAATGTAATATGTGTGCACTTGTTGCTGCCTGTTTTAGGTGTTCAGGGAGCAAGTATAGCCTTATTTTTAGGATTTTTAATAAATGTAATTATTCGTATTCGGATCTTATCAAAAGAGATTCGCGTCAAAATGGACATGAGGTTTATAGGTATGTTTACCATTTTGACCGCAGGTGTTACTTTTGTTTATATAAAACTATCGTATATAGGAAATCTGGCAGCGTTTGCAGTTGGTGTTTTTGCCACAATTTATGTTTTTAGAGATGTTATTGGGAAAGTGTATCTGCAGATTAAAGTAAAACTAAGGAAAAAGTAGGAAGTTAGAATGAAAAGGACAGACTTTGAACAATACAAAAGAATATTAAGAACCGCAGCTATTGCAATCATTATTCTACTGGAGGCGTTGATTTTTAAATATGTGTGGAGCCATTACTATAGTAAAGGTTTATGGATTGAACCCTTTTATGCGAAAGGCAATACATATATTGTTTTAGTATATGTAATCTTTTTATTAATGTTCATGTATGTGTATGGGGGGCTGAAAGTAGGGATATTAAAAAAGACTAATTTAGTGTATTCCCAGGCCCTTTCTGGACTTTGTGCAAATGTGGTGATGTATTTCCAGATTGTTCTTCTTTCCAGAGCACTGGTTACCTTTGTGCCCATTTTGGTCATGACTTTAATTGAGATATTGGTAATTGCGGTATTTGCGCCTGTTTTTGAGTTTGTCTATGCCAGAATTTTCCCTCCAAGACAGCTGCTGCTGATTTACGATACTTATGCAGCTGATGATCTATTTATGAAAATGAATACCAGAAGAGATAAATATAGGATAGCTAAAAAGATTAATATAAAAGTCGGAAATGAGAAGATTTTTGAAGAGATTTTAAAATATGATGGTGTGGTAGTCTACGATGTCCATGCTGCCCTGAGAAATAAAATTTTGAAGTTTTGTTATGCTAATTCTAAAAGAATTTATATGACACCTAAAATTTCAGATATTATAATCCGCAGTTCAGAGACTCTCCATATTTTTGATACGCCTTTATTATTAGCCAGAAATTATGGTCTTACTTTTGAGCAGCGTTTGGCCAAAAGATTTGTGGATATTGCAGTGTCGGCTGTTATGCTCCTAATCACATCACCTATTATGCTTGTGGCTGCCATAGCAATTAAAGGTTATGACAGAGGACCTGCATTATTTAAACAAAATAGACTTACCATTGACGGTAAGGTTTTTTCTATTTATAAATTTAGAAGTATGATAGTCAACGCTGAAAAGGATGGGGTTGCTCGTTTGGCTAGTGAAAATGACAGCAGAATCACACCCATTGGTAAGCTGATAAGAAAAACAAGAGTAGATGAACTGCCTCAGCTGATCAATGTTTTAAAAGGTGAAATGAGTTTGGTTGGGCCTCGTCCTGAACGTCCGGAAATAGCGGAGGAATATGAAAAAATAATTCCTGAGTTCAGTTATCGGCTAAAGGTAAAAGCAGGTCTCACTGGCTATGCCCAGTTATATGGAAAATATAATACCACTGCCTATGATAAATTGAAATTAGATTTGATGTATATTCAGAGCTACTCCATTATATTAGACTTTAAGCTACTGATTATGACATTCAAAATTTTATTTATGAAAGAAAGTACAGAAGGGGTAGAGGCGGATCAGATTACAGCTATTAAAAAAGAAGGGGATAAAACCGATTTCACGGAATAGGGGAGATGAAAAGTTTATGATTGAGAATTACTCTGTTCTAATGTCTGTATATAAAAAAGAAAAACCGGAGTTTTTGAAGGAAAGTATAGATAGCATATTAAATCAGACTCGTAAAACCGATGATTTTTGTTTGGTGTGCGATGGGCCTTTAACGGAAGGATTGTATAAGATCGTTGATGATTATACAACTAGGTATCCCGATATTTTTCATGTTATTTACCTGGAGAAGAATCTTGGGCTTGGAAAAGCATTGAATATTGGAATTGGTGAGTGCCGCAATAGTGTCATAGCTCGGATGGATTCAGATGATATCGCCTTTGCGGAACGGTGTGAAAGGCAGTTGAACCTAATCCAGAAGGGCTATGATGTGATCAGCGGCACAGTAATCGAATTTGAGGGGGATACTGCAAATCAGATAAGTCAGCGGAAACTTCCTGAAAACGATGCGCAGATTAGAAAATTTGCCAAAAAAAGGAACCCATTTAACCATCCGTGTGTGATGTATAAAAAAGAGGCAGTAGAAGCAGCCGGAGGGTATCTTCACTGCTTATGGTTTGAGGATTATTATCTTTGGGTGAGGATGATTATGAATGGTGCAAAGTGTTATAACATACAATCCCCAATATTATATATGCGTGCCGGTGAGGATTTGTATCAACGGAGAGGCGGTACTGATTATTTGAAAGCGATGGTAAGTTTTAAGTGGAAATTAAGAGAAATGGGGTTTTATTCTTGGATAGATTTCCTTTATTCAATGGGGGGCCATTTTATTGTTTGCATTATGCCCAATTCATTGCGAAGTAAAGTTTATAAACGATTTCTAAGAAAGTAAGGGATATTACATGATAAGTATTATTGTACCTGCCTACAATGCAGAGAAAACGGTGAAAAAGGCGGTAGAAAGTGCTATTCACCAGACGTATAAAGAGCTTGAGATTATTATTGTTGATGATGGAAGCAAAGATAATACGCGCAAAATTTTAGAACAGATGGCAGGCAGCGATACTCGAATCAAGCTGATTAAAAAAGATCAGAATGAGGGACTTAGTGCAGCCAGAAATTCTGGGATGTCTTGTGCTTCTGGTGAGTATCTGACCTTTCTCGATGCAGATGATTGGATTGATGTTGAACACATCGAGAAGTTATTAGAAGCCGATAAAGAAAGACATAGTGATTTAATTATCGGTGGCTATACACATGAGACGATGAATGAAACACGCACAGAGGCAATTGTAAAAAGAGAAGTAAAGGTTGACGCTAAATATATTGACCGGCGCAAAGAAATTTTAAAAAGTGCGGTCTATTTTGACAGTAAGAAGGTATTTGCCTATACATGTATTAAGTTATATAAAACTAATATAATTAATGATAACAATCTGCAGTTCGAGAAGTGTCCTTTGATCGAGGACTTTTTATTTAATGTTAAATACTGGAACTATATTAAAAGTTTGTCCAGCAGCGACAATACCGGTTATCATTATGTGAAAGCAACTTCAGAGGCATTAACCCAAAGGTTTTTGCCGAACTATTTTGAATTAATTAATGTCCGTTTGGATGCGATGCGTTCCCTCTTGCAGCAGAATAATTTATACGTGGGGAATGTGCGGACTATGGTGGCAAATGTGCATATAAAACATTGTATAGCAGCTATGGTGAGAAATAATGCTGAGGCAGCAGGATTTTCTATAAAAGAAATTTATAGGGAGAATAAACGTATCCTCAAGCATGAAAATTCAGTAGAAGCTGCCAAATATGCAAAAGGGTCCACAATTCAAGAGCGGGTGTGTAACTTGATTTTTAAAACAAAGTGCGCCAGCTTGAATTCATTTTTTGCTTATATTGTATGTAAGATGCAAAATAGTAAAGGAGCTGTTTTTGATAAGTTGAAATAATAAGAGATGTCTGGAGAACGAAGCAATATGAACAATTTTAAATATTTTTTAATCTGCTGTATACGGCAGATACTTAAACTTTTTTGGCTGCGGAAGGTCAATGATCGTGAAGTTGTTTTTTGCTCATATGCGGGCAGGAATATTTCATGTAATCCAATGTATATCTGCCGTTATATGCTCCAGAACTTAGATGGTGCATATAAGTATATTTGGATAGTAAATGATAGAGCAGATGTGTATATTCCGGAGGCAATGAAAGGAAAAATAGAATTGATAACGTCTAAAAGCTTTGCTTATTTTAAATATATCCTTTCTGCCAAACTTGTAATTTATAATATGGGGCTTCCGTGCGGAAGTTTATTGCCTAAAAGAGCTTCCCAAACTTATGTTAACACATGGCATGGAGGCGGAGCCTATAAACGTGCAGGAAAGGATGCTTCTTTAAATGAATTGCAGGACAAGATAGACAGATATGGCGGCAGTATTATTGATTTTTTCTTGTCTTCAAACAAAAAGTTTTCAGATATTATGTCCTCTGCGCAACAAGTAAAAAGGGAAAAGTTTTTAGAAGTTGGAATGCCCAGAAATGATAAACTGGTGAATGGAAATTTAACAGAGTTGTATAAAAAAATTAGAGAATATTATAATTTAGGCTGCCGTGATAAAATCGTACTGTTTGCTCCGACATATCGGGGGGATTTTAATACAGCTTCTTTTAATATGGAGTTGGATTATGTAAGACTAAAGGCAGCCCTCCAAAAAAGGTTTGGCGGAAATTGGATAGTGATGGAAAGAATGCACCATGCAGTACAGGGCAGGGAGCACACAGGTGTTATTAATGCAGGTGACTATCCGGATATGCAGGAACTTTTAGCTGCTATAGATGTACTAATTACTGATTTTTCTTCTAGTATGTGGGACTATGCCCTGACAAAAAAAGCAGGCTTTCTCTTTACTCCTGACATAGAAGCTTATAAAGAGGAAAGAAATTTTTATACACCGGTGGAGACTTGGCCGTATCCTGCAGCAAAATCAATGGAAGAATTAACAGATTGCATCCAATCATTTGATGAAAGCAGAAATATAGAAAAGATCGAGAAACATTTTCATCTGCTTGGAAATTGTGAAACCGGCGAAGCATCATTTAGATTACTGAGAAAATTAGGTTATATAAAATAGAGAGGGAAATAATGATTAATAAATTAAAGGGGTATGTAAAAGAACCATTTTATGCATTACTATTTATGTTGCTAGTTGTTTATGTCGGTGCCCCTCCATTTTTGAGAGAGTACACCGGAGTGTTTAGAAAGCTGGCTCTTGTATGGGCCTGTATTTTGTTAGCAGTATATTTTTGTAAAAACTATAGGAATTATTTAAACAAATATTCAGGACTTCTATTTTTACTTTGTGTGTCATATGGAATAACGATTTTAGTTAATTATCATAATAAGTTATCCAGTAATATTTTTAGTTATGCGTATTTCCTAGTGACTTTGCTGCTGTTTTTTAACGTTTTTCAGCACAGAGATAAAATAACTTCCCAAAAGTATATTAGCATTTTTATGAAGTTAAATGTCTTCGCTACATTTGTCTTTGCAGTAATAGCATTAGTAATGTTTTGCTTTAATATTGTAGGATTTTATGAGACCGACACAGGGATTCAACATTATGGACTGTATGAGAATAGGTTGTGGGGGTTATTTAATCCCAATATTGGGGGCATGAATGCCTTAATTGCTATAGCGTTTTCCTTATTTTTATATAAGCAGAATAAAAAGAAATTTTATGTGGTAAGTATAGTAATAGAATATATTTATCTTATATTAACACAGTCCAGAAGTGCGTTATTATCTTTTTTTGCATTTATAATTATATTTATAGTTTTTGTACTTATAGGTAAAGAAAAATTTTTTGTGAAGGGTAAAAAGCCGTTTTTATTTAATATCGGTAAGCTGGTTTGTATCGTTGCTATATTGCTGGTGAGTGTTCCTATAGTTAAAAACGTTGTAGTAATTATCCCTAACACTTATATTGCATTAAATAATTCTGACAGCCAAAAGCAAAAAGAGGAAGATGTAAGAGTCAAACTTGCAAGAATTGAAAATTTTGAAGAAGATAATGCAGATAATTTAAGTAACGGGAGAATTGGTATTTGGAAGGCCGGTGTTAAAGTATGGAAGACATCTCCGATATTTGGAGTTGGATTACATAACGTGTATGAAGATGTAAAGGGATATCTCGATAAAGGCACAGCCCAGGCAGTGAGAAATGGGAGTATGCATAATGTGTACATTACGACTCTGGTTTCATCGGGGGTTATGGGTGCAGCAGTGTTTTTGATATTCCTGGTTATAGTAGTCTGGAGTTTTATAAAATACCTTTTTACTGGACAGAATACTGAAAAGAAAATTCTTATGGGGTTGATATTTGCACTTATGCTGGGAGATTGTTTGGAATCCAGAATTATTTTTTCAACCTCTAATATATGCTTTATTTTTTGGACTATTTGTGGCTACTTGATTTTTTATGAAGGTGAAGAACATGTATCAGTATGATTATTTATTAGTAGGGAGTGGTTTATATTCCGGCGTTTTTGCCTATCTGGCTGCACAAAAAGGGAAAAGATGTCTTGTGTTAGAGAAAAGAACTGAAATAGGCGGCAACTTACGTTGTAGAACTTTGGAACAAATTCCTATACATGAATATGGGGCTCATATATTTCATACGAATAATAAAAAAGTGTGGGATTTTATTTGTGATTTAGTTGAGATACGGCCGTTTATTAATTCTCCAGTTGCAAATTATAAAGGAGAAATTTATAATCTGCCTTTTAATATGAATACATTCAGCAAAATGTGGGGAATAACCAAACCAGAGGAAGCAAAAGAAATTATAAGCAAACAGTGTTCCAAATTTCAGGGAATACCTGAAAATCTGGAACAACAGGCATTACAACTGGTGGGAGAGGATATTTACGAAAAATTAATCAAAGGATACACAGAAAAACAATGGGGAAGAGACTGCAAAGAACTTCCTTCATTTATTATTAAAAGAATACCAGTGCGTTATACTTATAATAATAATTATTTTAATGACATTTATCAGGGAATTCCTTATGGCGGATATAACCAATTAATGACTCGGCTTTTTGAAAAAGCCGATGTGTTATGTAATATAGATTTTAATAAGGACAGGAAGAGATGGAAGGGCAAAGCTGAAAATATTATTTATACAGGAATGATTGATGCTTATTTTGATTTCTGCTATGGAGAATTGGAATACAGAAGTTTGAGATTCGAGAGCAGCGAGGAATCTGTTAATAATTACCAAGGGGTGGCGGTTATGAATTTTACTGATAAGGACACTCCTTTTACACGTGTGATTGAGCACAAGCATTTTGAGGGCACCAGACTTTTAGACATTCCGAAGACAATCATTACGAGAGAATATCCTACAAAGTGGAAATCAGGAATGGAACCCTACTATCCGGTGAATGATGAGAAAAATAGTATTTTGTATGAACGGTATCAAGAGCTGGCGAAAGGGGAAAGTAGGCTTTATTTTGGCGGCAGATTGGGAGAGTACAAGTATTTTGATATGGATAAAACGATAGAAACGGCAATGGAATTAGCAGAGAATATATTATAATTATAAGGAGAAAGATGAATGAAAGAGTGTGTAAGTATAATAATACCTGCATACAATGCCGAAGCCGTAATCACTGCGTGCATAAAAAGTGTACAAGCACAGACATACAAAGATTTGGATATTATAATTGTTGATGATGGCTCTAAGGATCATACTGCACAACAGTGTAAAAAAATGGCTGAAGAAGACAAAAGGATCAAGGTAATTACTAAGCCAAATGGCGGTGTGTCGTCAGCTCGTAATTATGGCCTGCGTATGGCTAAAGGAAAATATATTATGTTCGTCGATTCTGATGACGTGGTGAAAGAGACTTTCTGTGAGAGAATGGTTGAGAAAATGGAGGCTACGGAAAGTGAGCTGGTAGTATGTGGGTATGAGAGCAAGGGCAATGGAGAGACTAGTTATCAGTTCCCCTTGGGGACTGAGGAACAAAAGATCAGCACATATGAAGAAAAGCTAAAATCTATATTTGTAAATGGCTGTTTTGCATCCCCGTGGAATAAGTTATATAGGAGATCTAAGATTGCGTATTTTTTTAATGAAGAGAAGGCCCAAGGGGAGGACCTGGAATTCAATATTAGATATATGATGTCAACAAAAAGTGTTGAATGTGTAAATGAATGCCTTTATATATATAAAATAGAATCTTCAGTATCATTAAGTAAGAGTACCTATATGTTAGAAATGGCCTTAGGCAACGATATGAAAAGCATCGAAAAGTTTATGATAGATAAAAAAGTGGATTTTCCAAATGTCACTAATTACTACTATAAAAATTTATCCCATCAAGTTTCGAAATTTATAGAAAGCGATCTTGTTAAAGACTACAAAATGTTCCGCGGTATTTTTAGAACAATGGAAAATGAAGGCGGTTACTATGAGATTGCAAAAAATAAAAAAAGTTTTGGGATATACTTCTGGTTATTGCGGTTAACACTTAGACTGAAAAGTGCTTTTGGGTGCTATACACTTATAAAATTTAAAATATGGTTAATCCATATACTGAGGAGATAAGGATGGATTTAATTACAGTAATTGTACCGGTTTATAATACAGAAAAATACCTTGAAAAATGTCTGGACTCAATTATTAATCAAACCTATCAGGAGCTGGATATTATATTAGTCGATGATGGATCAAGTGATAATAGCGGAAAAATATGTGATGCATATGCTGATAAGGATAACAGAATAAGGGTATTCCATCAGCCTAACAAAGGTGTCAGTGCCGCACGCAACAAAGGTATGGATGAAGCGAGAGGCAAATATATTGCTTCCGTGGACAGCGACGACTACGTTGATTTGGACATGATAGAGTATTTATATACAAATATTCAAAAGTATGATGCGGACGTAGCTACTTGCAGTAAATATCAGATATTTGCCAACCGCTCAGAGGAAAATGACAAAAAAGGGGAAGTATACGTATGTGATGCTGAAGAAACTTTTAGGCGTATGCTTTTGAATGATGGTGTTGGTTTTTCTATGAGTGATAAAATGGTAAAGCGTGATTTGATAGAAGGATTACGCTATGAAGAAGGAAAGATACATGAGGATTGCTTTTTTATCGCTTTGTGGATAGAAAGAGTTAATAAAGTGGTTATTAGTACAGTCGATAAATACCACTATATTCATAGGGCAGGAAGTATTACTACTAAATTTAAGAAAGAAAATATGTATCTGATAGAGGCTAACTATGTATTTAAACATATTGTGGATACATATTTTCCCAGATTAGACAAAGAAATGTTTTTTAGGTTAGCATGGACCCATGCGCAGCTGTTAGATCTGCTTTTTTTGGATGGGAATTTCGAGGGAGGGCCGGAGTATCAGGTGTTAGTCCGATTTTTTAGAAGAAATATATTAAAAATAATAAGGAACCCTTATATTTCTTCAAAGAGAAAAATAGCTATGGCCATATTCCAAGTATGTATTCCATTATACAAAAAATTGTCTTTAAGACAGTGGGAAAAAAGTCAGTGGGTTAATTAGTGCAGGAGACTATAGAGAATGATTGTGTTAAAAAGTGTGTTTTTGGTGGTTTGCATATTTTTTGTTTCTTATATAACGGGGGTGTTTTTGGTTTCTGTGGCACCTGCATACAATAGCAAAAAAAATCTTTTATATAAGGTGATGTTAGGATTTATTGGATGCATGGCAGCATTTCAAATTATATCCATACCTTTGATTTTTTTACAGATGGATTTTCGTTTTCTATATTATTTATTTGCAGGATGTTTACTGCTTATTGTGGTGTATTCCGTTTTTAGAAATAAAGAGGCTATATTATCTGATATTAAATATTTAGGAGCAAATCTTAAAGCCAGTAATTGGTACTATATCCCAGCGGTAATTGTTATCCTGCTTCAAATATTTGTACTCACGGCCTACATGCACATAGACGATGATGATGCCTTTTATGTTGCTACAGCTACTACAACGCTGGAAACAAATACAATGTATCAATATAACTCCTATACAGGAGAACTCCTGGATGCATTTCCTTATCGTTATGTATTGTCGCCTTTTCCTGTACTGCTTGCCGCTGTTAGCAAGTTTTCCCATATTCATCCAACGATAGTAGCACATACAGTTTTCCCTGTTGTATTTATTTCCCTTAGTTACATCGTATATTATTTGTTTTCTAAGATGCTGTTTAAAAACAAAAAACTTGAGCAAGGTATATGTTTATTTTTGCTCACAATGCTCAATATGTATGGCTACTATTCTGTATACACATCCTCCACATTTTTATTGATAAGGATCTGGCAGGGAAAGGCTGTACTTGCGGCGTGTATTTTGCCTGCTATTTTTCTGTTTTGTATGGAGTCGTGGGAGGCAGAATTCAAGTTTACTTGGAGACTTTTGATAATCGGGTGTCTGGCTGCAAGTCTATGTTCCTCTATGGGAATTATATTATCAGTTATAATGATAGGATGTGTAGGAATTGCAGGGGCAATATATTATAGAAACATCGGAATCTTAATTCGATGCGGTCTTTGCTGTATTCCAGGTTTTGTGTTGAGTACTATTTATTTGTTCATTAAATTGAAAGGAATTTAATATGCATGATATCATTCAACATATAAAAAGTTCATTTTTAATGTATAAAGGAGAGGGTTGCATTTTTTACCTTTTTCTTATCTCTTTGCTTTTGCTTTTAATTATGAGAAAGGGCAGGCGAAGGGAGAAAGATTTTTTTCTACTCTATTCTATTGGAATACTTATAATATATGCGTGTCCGTTGACCGCAAAAATCATAATGGATTATTGCATTGGCAGAGATGTATATTGGCGTATGTTTTGGCTCTTACCTATAGTTTTGGTGATTGCGTATGTATTTACCCTTATTTTCTCCCAAATCAAACAAAGTTTTCTGAAAGGGATTTGGATAGTAGTGGCTGTTGCTTTAATTGGTATATGTGGAAACTCAATGTATCATAATGAGCTTTTTAAAAATACCACAAATTATTATAAACTCCCACAAGAAGTGATCGAGATTTGTGATATTGTTTTGGATGACGCAGAGGGCGGCTATATAAAAATGGTAGTACCTAACTCATTGACCAGTTATATTAGACAATATAATGGCAGCATCAAATTGGCATATGGAAGGGAAACAGAAAAAGATGGTCAAGTTGATACACCGGAAGCCGGTATACTGTATGACGTAATGAATAATAGTTTTGAGGATCCAGCTGCGTTGGCAGAAAGCAGTAAAATGGTTAAGTGTAACTATATTGTATTGAGAAGAACCAGCACTATTTCAGAGAGTATCTCGGAGTATTCGTTTGAATATCTAAATGAAACTGAAAACTATATTATATTCAGAGAAACAGAAATATAAACAGTGAGGTGAAGACAAATGAAAAATGTAGGCATTATATTTGCCGGGGGTATAGGCAGGAGAATGAACAGCAAAGCGCTGCCGAAACAGTTTTTGAAACTTCATGAAAAGGAAATCATTATCTATACGCTGGAGCATTTTGAAAACCATGCAGAAATCGATGGCATTGTGATTGCCTGCGTTGAAGAATGGATACCCTTTCTGGAAAGGTTGATTAAGAGATATGATATTCACAAAGTTGCAGCCGTTGTTCCTGGGGGTAAAACAGGTCAGGAATCAATATATAATGCTTTGTGTGCAGCAAAAATTAATTATGGTGAAGATGCTGTAGTACTGGTGCATGACGGGGTAAGACCCTTGATAGATAGTAAAACAATAACAGATTCTATTAAGTGTGTGCATGAAAACGGTTCAGCTATTACTATCGCTCCTGCTAATGAGACAATAGTTAGTGTTGATAGGGACTCAAAAATTACTAATATTGTTGATCGTAATAGCTGTGCTGTTGCCAGGGCACCACAAAGCTTTTTTTTGGGAGAACTGCTTAATGCCCATAAACGTGCAATCAGTGAAAAGCAGGATGCATTTATAGATTCAGCATCTTTAATGCGCTATTATGGTCATAGCCTTACTAGTATTGTTGGACCTGTAGAAAATATTAAAATTACAACTCCTATGGATTTTTATACGTTTAGGGCGTTATCAGAAGCGAAGGAAAGTGCACAGTTATTTGGTGTATAAAGAGGGCTATAATTTATGAAGCATGTGGAATTAGAGGACAAAGTATTATATGAAGATTTGTGCTGGTGTGTTGAAAAAATATTGCCAATGACCGAACTGTATGGAACTACTGTGTTTGTTACCGGCGGAACAGGTTTGATTGGGTCTCTGTTTATAAAGACACTTTTGTTGGCAAATAATCTGCACAACACGAATATACAGGTGATAGCAGGGGTTAGAAGCAAGGAAAAGGCATGTAGTGTTTTTAAGGATTTTTTACCAAATAATAATTTACTTATAAAGGAAGTCGATTTATGCAGTGAAATAGTTATAGAAGAGGATCTGGATTATGTATTGCATACAGCCAGTATAACATCCTCAAAGTATTTTATTAGTAATCCTGCAGAAACTCTCGATTTGGCATATATAGGAACAAGAAATGTTTTGGAGCTGGCCAGAAAGAAGAAGGTGCGTTCTGCTGTTTATTTATCGTCAATGGAAGTATACGGCAGAAATGATAATGAAAAAGAAAAAGTAGAAGAAGAAGATTTAGGATATATTGATATCTTGAGTGTTAGAAGCAGTTACTCAGAGGGAAAAAGGATAGCAGAGTGTCTGTGTGCCTGCTATCATAAAGAGTATCATGTTCCAATAAAAATTGCCCGTTTGGCTCAAACCTTTGGTGCAGGTATCGGGAAGAGTGAAAACCGAGTATTTGCTCAGTTTGCTAGAAGTGTAATTAGTGGCAAAGATATAGTATTGCATACCTCAGGAGAATCATGGGGGAATTATTGCTATACTAGGGACTGTCTTTATGGACTTATTATTTTACTGCTTAAGGGCAAGAGCGGTCAGTCATATAATTTGACCAATGAAAAATCTTGTATCTCCATTAAAAACATGGCGGAGTTAGTTGCAGGTAAGTTTGGCAATGGTAAATCAAAGGTTATTTTTGATATACCTAATGATTCTATGACATATGGTTATGCGCCTGAGACACATGTACATTTAAGTGCTGAAAAGATGAATGAATTAGGATGGTGTGCAGAGATAGACCTGGAGGAAGCATATCAGAGAATGATTTCCAGTTTAATCATAGCAGAAAAGCAAAAAGAAATATAATATCTCAGCATCATCATTTATACTAGTTTTAGGTAAGATGTCAGTTCACAATTGTGAATACCGTCAGGCAGCGGAGGGCTTTGCCACAAGGAGACATAGAATCTTTTTTTAGTATGTTTCGGGACAGTTTTTCGTATCTTTAGTAGTGCATATATAAAGTTACTTGGTATTTAGTGGATAATTTCCTATTATAAAGGGAAATATCTTAAGTAAAATGTAATTATGCGTAAAGCTAAAACGAATGACTATCTACAGGAGGAATATCCCATTATGAAACAGAAAACTTCAAAAAAGATTCTGTGGCACAGCCTTGCCTTCATGGCTTTTTCTACAGTCTGGAGCTTCGGCAATGTAATCAACGGCTTCGCGGAATACGGAGGCCTGAAGGCAATCGTCTCATGGCTGCTGATCTTCATCATTTACTTTATCCCCTATGCACTGATGGTAGGAGAGCTGGGTTCTGCCTTTAAATTCTCCAGCGGAGGGGTTAGCTCCTGGATATGGGAGACTATTGGTCCTAAAATGGCATATTATGCCGGATGGACGTACTGGATTGTCCATATGCCTTATATTTCTCAAAAACCCAGTGCCGCCCTGATTGCAGGAAGCTGGGCACTGTTTCAGGACAACCGGGCAAGTCAGATGAATACATTAGTCCTCCAGGGCATATGCCTTGGTATTTTTTTATTTGCCATGTATATTGCCTCAAAAGGGATTCGGATATTGAAGACACTGGCAACCCTTGCCGGAACTGCGATGTTTGTAATGTCCCTGCTGTATATACTGCTTATGATGGCAGCCCCGCTTATTACAGATGCGCCGCTTGTAAATATACATTGGGATTGGGACACATTTCTTCCTGCATTTGACATGAAATTTTTTACGGGATTGTCAATATTAGTATTTGCAGTTGGGGGATGCGAGAAAATTTCTCCTTATGTAAATAAAATGAAGGATCCCTCCAGAGATTTTTCAAAAGGTATGATTGCTTTGGCTGTTATGGTGGCAGTCTGTGCAATTCTTGGAACTATTGCCATGGGAATGATGTTTGATTCCCGCCATATCCCGGATGATCTGATGACCAACGGAGCGTATTACGCATTTCAGAAGCTTGGAGGTTATTACCATGCAGGAAACTTTTTTGTGATTTTTTATGCACTTACAAATTTAATCGGTCAATTCTCGGTTATGGTATTATCCATTGATGCCCCCTTAAGAATGCTTTTGGGAAGCGCAGACGACGAGTTTATACCTAAAAAAATGTTTGTGCAAAATGCAAATGGGGCATATACAAACGGACATAAATTAGTTATGATAATTGTGGCAGTTTTAATTATTGTGCCTGCTCTGGGTATTGGCAGCGTGGATGTACTGATCCGCTGGTTAATAAAGGTTAACTCTGTCTGTATGCCCCTTAGATACCTTTGGGTATTTGTGGCATATATTGCCCTTAAAAAGTCGCAGGAGGATTTCCCTGCGGAGTACCGCTTTGTAAACAGTAAGACGCTGGGAATTCTGCTGGGTGGATGGTGCTTTTTGTTTACTGCCGCCGCCTGTGTGGGAGGAATCTATTCGGAGGATTCCTTTCAGCTGGTATTAAATATTGTTACCCCCTTCCTTTTGGTAGGCCTGGGCTTTGTTATGCCGTATCTGGCAAAAAGGGAGCGGTTATAATTTTTGATGGAAAAGGAGAGGATAGAAATGACAGAAAAAAATTGTGAGTACCGCAGAACCGCGGAGGAACTCCTGGAGTTTATAGGGAAGAGTCCCACATGTTTTCACGCAGTAAGAAATATGAAAGAGGTTCTGAATACAGAAGGGTATCAGGAACTTCTGGAGAGTGAGTCCTGGGAATTGAAGGAGGGCGGGAAGTATTATGTGGCTCGAAATGAATCTTCCCTGATTGCCTTCAGAATTCCCGGCAGAAACTTTAAGGGGTACCAGATTATGGCCAGCCACAGCGATTCTCCCACTTTTAAGATAAAAGAGAATCCGGAGATGGAGGCGGAAAAGCACTATACGAAGTTGAATGTTGAAAAATATGGCGGGATGCTTTGTGCTCCCTGGTTTGACCGCCCTCTGTCCATTGCGGGACGGATTTTGGTGAATGAAGGGGGAGAGATTGCAACCAGATTGGTAAATGTGGACAGGGATCTGGTGATGATCCCCAATCTTGCAATTCATATGAACAGGGAAGTGAACGATGGATACAAGTATAATCCACAGACAGATATGCTTCCTGTGCTGGGGGATGAGACTGCAAATGGGAGCCTCATGACGATTATCGCAGATGCCGCAGCGGTTAGCGAAGAGGATATACTGGGGCACGATCTCTTTTTGTATAACAGAGTAAAGGGCACTTTCTGGGGAGCGGGGGAGGAGTATATCTCAAGCGGAAGGCTGGATGATCTGGAATGTGCATTTTCGTCCTTCCGGGGTTTTCTGACTGCGGAAGATGGGGAGAGTGTTCCGGTACACTGTGTACTGGACAATGAGGAAGTGGGAAGCGGGACAAAGCAGGGGGCTGCGTCTACCTTTTTAAAGGACACACTGATGCGAATTAATAGGAGCCTGGGCAGAAGTGAAGAACAATACTATATGGCTCTGGCGTCAAGTTTTATGCTCTCTGCAGACAATGCCCACGGAGTGCATCCAAACCATGGGGATAAAGCGGATCCTGTTAATCGGCCGTATTTAAACGGAGGAATTGTACTCAAGTATAATGCAAACCAAAAATATACCACAGATGGGGTGGCAACTGCTGTATTCAAGACGCTCTGCAGAGAGATAGATGTCCCCTGTCAGGTATTTACTAACCGCTCCGATATCGCAGGAGGCTCAACCCTTGGAAATATAGCAAACAATCAAACTGCTATGAACACTGTAGATATTGGTTTGGCTCAATTGGCAATGCACTCTCCGTATGAGACTGGAGGAGTGAAGGATGTATTCTATTTGGTTAAGGTGGCCAGAGAGTTTTTTGGCTTAAGTATTGTTCAGCAAGGGGCTGGGAGGTTTTGCATTAAGAGGTAGAGAATAACACAAAAGGTGGCAGGGATGCCTGTTGAGTAATCCCTGCCACCTGACTGTTAAAGCGATCGAGAATGCAGATATCAGAAAATTATAAATACTCGATATGCTTTAAAGAGCTGCATCAGTTTTTATTGTTTACTTTAGATATATCGTATTGGGTGCGGTTGCATAATAATAAATTTCAGCTGACATATTTGCCATAAGATCCCGTTTTTCTGGTGTATTATATGTACCGCCATTGGTATTGTTCATAAGCCAGTCTGGGGCATCAAAGAAAGCCGCTTTCGGCTGGGTGAGCTTATAAAACTCTTCGCTTAATCCTCCGTTTCCATGGTGTCCCATCTGTATATAATCTGTTTTGAGCTGAGAACCATAGGCTGCGATAATTTCATCACTCATAACAGCACCAACATCGGAACAGAAAAGCATACTTTCCTCTTTTCCATTGATCTTGAACATGAGTGACCCATCGTTGCACAAATCATTGGTTACCTGATCTACATGGTCATCGTATGCGCTGAATACATTTACAGTAAGACCGAGCAAAGAGAAATTGTCACCGGTATGAAGATATTTCAGGCTGTCAGTTCCTTCCGTCAAATCCAAGAAGGTTTTATAGGTGTTAATATCATCCCATTCCTGGGCCTTTTTTTCATACGCTTGGTAATCCAGAGCAATCGTATAGATTTCTTTAACAGTAATTCCCTGTGGGTTAGCATAGACTTGGTTAAAGGCGCCTATATGATCTGGATGAGGGTGGGTAAGAATCCAGGCATCAACAGAATTTCCTTTTTCTGCAATAACCTCTCTTACATTTTCTTCATTATCAGTCCATCCGCCGTCAACTACTATAAGTCCTCCTGCAGAAGACTCGATGGTATAAAACATTTGGTTTTTTCCGTCGTTGTCTCCATATTGTGTGATGGACCAAGTTGTGTGAGAAGATTGAAATCTTCTGTAACTGGCGAATATAACAGCACATATAAGTATAAGACAGATTATGAATCCAATATACTTTTTCTTCATTTGTAATACCTTCCTTTCAGTAACATTTTAATACATGTTTTGCAAAATGGCCAGAAAAAGATAATCAAAGGGTACTATCTGCATAAAATATAAATTCTTGAAACATATCACGGTAAATGCTATAATAATAAGCAGTGTGCAATTTTAAACGACAATTTACGGAGGAAATTAAACCAATGAAAACATATGTAGTTACTGGGGGAGCAGGCTTTATCGGTTCTAACTATATCCATTATATGTTCAAAAAATATGATGATGCGATCCGAATTATTAATGTAGACAAGCTGACATATGCCGGCAACCTGGAGAACTTAAAGGATGTTGAGGACAGGGATAATTATACATTTATAAAAGCAGATATCTGCGACAGTGAGGCAATCAACAGAATTTTTGAGGAGAATGATGTTGACCGGGTGGTTCATTTCGCGGCGGAAAGTCATGTGGACAGAAGTATTAAAAATCCGGATGTCTTTGTTAAAACAAATGTGCTGGGAACGCTGGTAATGCTCAATGCCGCCAAGGCTGCCTGGGAACTGCCCGATGGATCCTTTAAAGAGGACAAGCGTTTTCTGCATGTGTCCACTGACGAGGTCTACGGTTCACTTGAGAATGAGGATGAATTTTTCTATGAGACGACTCCCTATGATCCTCACAGCCCATACTCTGCCAGCAAGGCGTCCTCAGACATGCTGGTGAAATCTTATATGGACACCTATAAGTTTCCGGCGAATATCACAAACTGCAGCAATAATTACGGACCCTACCAGTTCCCGGAAAAGCTGATTCCTCTTATTATCAATAATGCTCTTCACGGCAAAAAGCTGCCGGTCTACGGGGATGGAAAGAATGTGAGGGATTGGCTGTACGTAGAGGATCACGCAAAAGGAATAGACATGGTGCAGGAAAAAGGAAGGCTTTTTGAGACGTATAATATCGGGGGTCATAACGAAAAGCAGAACATTGAAATTATTCATATTATTCTGGATACGCTCCAGGATATGCTGCCGGAGGGAGATCCCAGGAAGAAACTGGTGAGCAAAGACCTGATAACCTATGTGGAAGACCGTAAGGGGCATGACAGAAGGTATGCCATCGCTCCGGATAAGATAAGGAAAGAGATTGGCTGGTACCCTGAAACTAAGTTTGAGGACGGAATACGTCTGACAATTCAGTGGTTCTTTGAACATGAGGACTGGATGAAACGAGTTACCAGCGGGGATTATCAGAAGTATTATGAGGAAATGTATCAATAACTAGCAGGGCAGTTGGCTCGTCACGGTATCTTCTGACGGGTCAATTGTTGTGTTTAAAAACAAGATTATAGGAGGTATTAATAAAGTGAAAGGTATTATATTAGCCGGAGGTTCCGGAACCAGGCTTTATCCTTTAACAAAAGCAATATCTAAGCAGATTATGCCGGTTTATGATAAACCTATGATTTACTATCCCCTGTCCACGCTTATGCTGGCCGGGATACGGGAGATTCTGATCATTTCCACACCAAGAGATCTCCCGGTATTTGAAGAGCTATTTGGGACAGGGGAACAGCTGGGGCTGCATATGTCATACGCAGTCCAGGAGTCTCCCAGGGGACTTGCTGATGCCTTTCTTGTAGGGGAGGAATTTATCGGATCAGACAATGTGGCACTTGTGCTGGGGGATAACATTTTTTATGGCCAAAGTTTTTCCAAAGTGCTACAGCAGGCTGCGGGGCGGGAAAAGGGTGCCACTATTTTCGGCTACTACGTCAGAGATCCCCGGGAATACGGGGTCGTAGAATTTGATGAAAGTGGCAGGGCTCTTTCTATTGAGGAAAAGCCGGAGCATCCAAAGTCCAACTATGCAGTTCCCGGACTCTATTTTTATGATAACGATGTAGTTGAGATTGCAAAAAATGTGAAGCCCTCTGCAAGGGGTGAGATCGAAATTACCAGTGTTAATAATGAATATCTGAGGAGAGGTACTCTGCAGGTAGAGACTCTGGGAAGGGGATTTGCATGGCTGGATACAGGGAATCATGACTCTCTTCTGGATGCCGCCGATTTTGTTTCGGCGTTTCAGAAACGCCAGGGACTCTACATCTCCTGCATTGAGGAAATTGCCTATAAACGCGGGTTTATTAACCGGGAGCAGCTGATCCATCTGGCACAGCCGCTTTTGAAGACAGCATATGGCCAGTATCTGATGGAAGTGGCGGAAGGACTGTAACGTTATTTTGGGAAAAACACCGGGTATTTTGGTACTACAATAAATAAAAAGAGGTTGACGAAAGATGGGAAAAATAAAAGTAACTACCTGCGAAATCGAGGGGCTGAGAGTGATTGAACCTGCGGTTTTCGGGGATGAACGCGGATATTTTATGGAAACCTATAACTATAATGATTTCAAAGAGGCCGGCATTGATATGCCTTTTGTTCAGGATAATCAGTCCTGTTCCAAAAAGGGAGTTCTCCGGGGGCTTCATTTTCAGATTCATTATCCACAAGATAAGATAGTCCGGGTAGTCAGCGGTGAGGTGTACGATGTGGCTGTGGATTTGCGGAAAGGCTCTCCCACGTTCGGAAAGTGGCATGGGGAACTCCTCTCGGCGGAGAATAAAAAGCAGTTTTTTATTCCCAAAAACTTTGCCCATGGTTTTCTGGTGCTTTCTGAGGCTGCAGAGTTTGCTTACAAATGTACTGATTTTTATCATCCCAACGATGAAGGGGGGATTATCTGGAACGATCCCCAAATAGGGATTGCGTGGCCGATTCCGGAGGGAATGGAATTAACTATTTCTGAAAAAGACCAAACATGGGGCGGATTACAGGACTTTGTGAAATAGGTAAGGAGAAAATTACATGAACATGTTTAGAGAACTGTTGGCAAACAGGAAACTCATATGGAAACTTGCAAAAAATGATTTCAAAACCAAGTACTCCGGTTCATATTTTGGAATCTTCTGGGCGTTTGTTCAGCCAATTGTTACGGTATTAATCTATGTCTTTGTATTCCAGGTAGGGTTTAAGGCACAGCCGACAGATACAGGATATCCTTATGTACTGCAGCTGGTATCGGGTATTATTCCCTGGTTTTTTTTCTCAGAGGCGCTGTTAAGCGCTACGAATTGTCTGCTGGAATATAGTTATCTTGTAAAAAAAGTAGTGTTTAAAATCAGTATCCTGCCTATTGTTAAAGTATTATCTGCTATATTTGTGCATATCTTTTTTATTTGCTTTGGCGTGCTGCTGTTTGTCATTATGGGGAAGATACCGCCGATACAGTTTGTTCAGATCGTTTATTATATGTTCTGTACCCTGTGCCTGGCTATCGGTCTGAGCTTTTTTACCTGTGCCATCGTGCCCTTTTTCAGAGATTTTTATCAGATGGTAAGCATTGCACTGCAGATTGGGATGTGGCTTTGCCCTATTATGTATGATATATCTTTAATCCCAACTAAGATACAGTTTATTTTGAAGCTGAACCCTGTCTATTATATTGTGCAGGGATACCGTGACTCCTATATGAATGGAATCTGGTTCTGGCACCATGGAACTATGGGAATTTATTTCTGGGTAGTAACCATTTTGTTCGGGATTCTGGGATTCAAAACCTTTAAAAAGCTGAGGGTGCACTTCTCAGACGTCTTATAGGAGGAAACATGAAAAATATTGCAGTAGAAATTAAGAATGTTAGAAAAGTATATAAGCTCTTTGACAAACCCACGGACCGGCTGAGGGAGTCCCTGTCTTTTACTCACAAAAATTATCACAGGGATCACTTTGCTCTGGAAGATATTTCATTGACGGTTCATGAGGGGGAATGTGTTGGGATCATCGGTACAAATGGTTCCGGCAAATCTACGCTTCTGAAGATTGTTACAGGTGTTCTGAACCCTACGGAGGGGAGTGTGACTGTCAATGGAAAAATCAGTGCCCTGCTGGAGCTGGGAGCGGGGTTTAACATGGAATACACCGGAATTGAGAACATCTATCTGAACGGAACGATGATGGGCTTCTCAGAGGCGGAGATGGATAAGAAGATAGACGATATCATAGACTTTGCAGAGATCGGTGATTTTATTCAGCAGCCGGTGAAAACTTATTCCAGCGGTATGTTTGCCCGCCTGGCCTTCGCCGTGGCTATTAATGTGGAACCAGATATTCTGATTGTGGATGAGGCTTTGAGTGTGGGGGATATCTTCTTCCAGGCAAAATGCTACCGAAAATTCAATGAGTTCAAAGAAAAGGGCAAAACAATTGTATTTGTGTCCCATGATCTAAACAGTGTTCTGAAATACTGTGACAGAAGCCTGCTGATTCACCACGGCAAACAGATTGCTGTGGGCAAATCATCGGAGGTTATTGATATTTATAAAAAAATTCTGGCGAACCAGTACGATGAGAACGGGCCTGTGGAGCCTTCACAGGAATTAAGCGCCGCGGAGAACAAACCCGTGGAAATCTGGAAGGAAAAGCTGGTCACCAATCCCCAGGTGGTAGACTACGGGGAGAAAAAGGCTGAGATCGTAGATTTTGCTATTGTTGACGAGAAGGGAATGATTACATCCACCATAGACAAAGGCAGCAGATGTAAGATCAAAATGAAAGTGTTTTTCCACGATACCGTTCAAAATCCTATTTTTGCCATTACCATAAAGGACAGGAAGGGGACAGAGATTACCGGGACGAATACTGCATTAGAGGATAACAACCTGTCAACAGGCCAAAAAGGAACTACGGCTACGGCGGTGTTTGAACAGAGGATAGACCTCCAGGGAGGACAGTATCTGATCTCCTTCGGATGTACAGGATATGAGCTGGACAGCCTTGTGGTGTATAATCGTTTGTATGATGCCTGCTTTTTGGAGGTATTCTCTGCCAAAAATACCATCGGCTACTATGATATGAATTCCAGTGTTACCTATGAAAAATAAAACAGGATGGATACAAAATGGGTGAGAAAATAGGAAAAGTAAAGATGAATCTGGATTATTATGGAGGGGAAGATCTCTATAGTGACGGTGAGGTGGAGGAGCAGCTTCTTAAAATCGTTAAGAGCCACAGGGAAGAAGAATTTCCTGAGATTATCATGAAGGAGAAATCATGGCCGATTCTGTACCATTTGTCTAAACAGAGGCAGAATATTATTGAGTGGTATCCCTTTGAACCAGAGGCTGCGGTATTTGAAGTGGGAGCAGGCTGCGGAGCGATCACCGGGGCGCTTACAAGAGCAGTGCGGAAAGTAGTCGCGAATGATCTGTCTAACAGAAGAAGTATGATCAACGCTTACCGAAACCGGAATGCCGGGAATCTGGAGATCGTGGTGGGTAATTTTAATGTGGTCTCCGAACATACAGAGGAGAAATTTGATTATGTAACCCTTATCGGTGTGTTTGAGTATGCAGAAAGTTACATGGGCACCTGCCGTCCCTATGATGATTTCCTTACGAAGATTAAAGGACTCCTGAAGGCAGAAGGAACAGTTATTATAGCAATTGAGAATAAGCTTGGGCTGAAATATTTTGCAGGCTGTCCGGAGGATCACGTGGGACGGCCCTTTGAGGGGCTGGAGGGATATCCCAACACCAGCGGAGTGAAAACCTTCAGCAAGAAGGAGCTTTCAGATCTTTTAGAGGGCAATGGATTTCATGAGGTTCAATTTTATTACCCTTATCCTGACTACAAACTTCCTACCACCATCTACTCAGATTCGTATCTTCCAAAAGACGGGGAGCTGGTGAATAACCAGAGAAATTTTGATACGGATCGTATTGTGCTGTTTGATGAGACAAGAGCGTTTGATTCAATCATAAAGGCTGGTCTGTTTCCGGAATTTTCCAATTCCTTTTTGGTGACCGCCCAAAAAAGGGGGGAACAGGATGTGTAAAGTAGTGTTTGCAAAATTCTCCAAAGAGCGCAGAGAAGAATATCAGATTATGACCCAGGTCATGGAGGGGGATCCAAGAAGGCTGCTGAAAAAGGCTGCATCCCCAAAGGCCGTGGGACATATTCAGAAGCTGGAGGCTTCCTGCAGGATTCTCCAGGAAGAATATAAGGATAATAAAGAAGTTGTTATCTGTCCCTGCAGTCTGGTTGAGGAAGGTACTGCAGAATTCTCCTACATTGAGGGAGAGAGCATGGAGGAACGTCTGGAAAAGTGTATCAATCAACAGGATTGGGAAGGGCTTCTGGAGGAGATAAGGCTTCTGGATAGAATTGTATCAGGTGTAAGGCATGCCGGAGAGTTTGTGAGGACAGATTCTTTTGATGCTATATTTGGAGAGGTTCTGCTGCCGGAGGGAATGAGAGCCGGGGCTGTCTCTAATGTAGATATCATTCCCACGAACCTAATTTTTAGAAACCAATATTACATGATTGACTATGAATGGGTTTTTGATTTTCCCGTACCTTTCTCTTTCATTTTGTTCCGTGCACTGTTCCACAGTGTGGAGATTAGCAAGCTGCCCCGGGAGATGATAGATAAAGTTTATGATACGGTGCATATTTCAGAGGAAGAACGAAAGCTGTATCTGGAAATGGAGATTTCACTCCAGCGTTATATCACAGGGGAATATACAGTTCTTGGGGAATTGTACCGGCGAATGGATCGCCAGTGTTATATGCTTCGGGAACTGGATACTCAGAATGTATTCACCAGAGTACGCCTGACAGCAGAGAAGGAGATGCCCGGGGAAGCGGAGGAGCTGTTCAATTACAGGACCAAGGATAAAGAGATTTCACTCAACATTCCGCTTCAGAATACCGGCATTCAGAGGCTGTTCTTGTACCCGGAAGAGAAAAGCTGTATCCTGGAGCTCACAGAGGTGGCTGCCCGGACGGGGGACGACTGGACTCCTATTTCCCTGGAACAGCATAACGGTGCCCTGGTCAGAGAAAACTGCATATATTTTCTGGACAAACCTTTTATGATTATTGAGAATGAGGACTATGATGAAGTGGGAGTGAAATACCGTATAATCTTCAAAACTGCGGAGGATGCTAAGCGAATGTCGGAGCTGGTGCTTAATATCCGTCATCTTCAAAATAAAATCAAAGAAATGGAGAACACCAAAGTCTGGAAGGCATACAGAAAATATAAGGATATGAGAGAAAAGTAATTGGAGGCTATTATGGATGTAACTATTGTAATCCCCACGAAAAACGGAGGGGAACTGCTGGACAGAGTACTTGCGGCAGTTTTTTCACAAAAAACCCAATATACCTATGAGGTTATATGTGTGGATTCCGGATCTAAGGATAATACGCTGGATATCATAAGGAAATATGACTGTAAGCTGTACCAGATCCCTCCTTCTGATTTCGGTCATGGAAAAACAAGAAATTACGGTGCTTTCAAGGGAACGGGAACCTATATTATTTTTCTCACACAGGATGCCCTCCCCGCTGCGGAAACCTGGCTTCAGAATTTTATCGATGCTATGAAGCTGGATTCGGATATTGTGGGAGGCTTTGGGATTCACTATCCCTACGAGGACTGTAATATTTTTGAAAAAAGGGATCTGGACGGACATTTTAAAGGGTTCGGCCTTGACAATACGATATACTTTCTGGAGGATCCCAAAAGGTATAAAGAGGAGGAGGCCTACCGGCACAAATTGGCGTTTTTTTCAGACAACAATTCCTGTGTCAGGAGAGATGTCTTTGAAAAGTATCCCTATGAAGATGTGAATTTTGCCGAGGATCAGCTATGGGCAATAAAAATGATTGAGTTGGGCTATAAAAAGGTGTACTGTCCGTTTGCACCGGTATATCATTCCCATAACTATCCCATAGGGACCTATTTTTCCAGATATTATGATGAGTACAAAGGGCTGTATGAACTGCACAGATATAAACTGGTAGATAGATGGTATCACCTTCCCCGCTATACATGGAATCATATTCGGGGAGATTACCATTATCTCAAGTCAATTACACTGCCCAGGAAAGAAAAAGTGAAATGGCTGATTTATTCTATAAGGAAAAATCACTGCAGATATTTTGGAGGATATCTGGCAGGGCGTTACGCAGACTGGTCGCCGAAAAAGCAGCAGAGGATAGACCGGCTGATATCGCAGCAGTATAAACAGATACATGCGTAAGGGAGTTTGAGTATGAGAATAAAGAGAGGTAAAAGATGGGAAGAGTAGTCAGATTTACAAAAAGAGCGTGCAGCTTTTTAAAACGCAAAGGGATCCGGGGGATCATTGACAAGATTAATGAGGAAGAGATGGAACCTCCTAAGATTGAGACTATTGAATTCTACCGGTATATTATGGACCGCACGGAGATCCCCTTTTCAATGGAAGCGTATGAGTCACACAAGATGGAGGAAACATTCCTTTTAAACTGGGTAATCCCGGAAATGGGGGTTGGATCCGGCGGACACACTACTATATTCCGGTTTGTCTCCAATCTGGAAAATATGGGATTTCACAGCAGAATTTATCTGCACAAATCACCCAATTTTAAAGACAATGAGAGCCTGAGAGAATTTCTGAGAAAAAATTTTCCTATTCTGGATGAGAGGGTAGAAACCTATTACGATGTATCTCTGGCGGAATATGCCCATGCTACCATTGCGACTTCATGGAGCACCGCTTATTTTGTAAGAAATTTTAATAATACAATTTCTAAATTTTATTTTGTCCAGGACTTCGAACCATATTTTTATGCTCATGGATCCGAATATGAATTTGCGGAGAATACTTATAAGATGGGATTCCGGGGAATCACGGCAGGGGACTGGCTGAGGGACAAGCTGAGAGAAGAATATCAGATGGAGACCGGAAGCTTTCATTTTTCCTATGAAAAGAAGTTTTATTATCCCAGAGAGCGCACAGACAGTGTGCAGAGAGTGTTTTTTTATGCACGGCCTGTGACGCCCCGCCGGGACTTTGAATTAGGCCTTCTGGCATTGGACGAACTTTGCAGGCGGATGCCTGAGGTAGAAGTGATCTTCGCAGGGTGGGATATCAGTAATTATAATATTCCCTTTAAACATCAGAATAAGGGGATTCTGGATATGAATGGACTGGCAGAGTGCTATGCTCAAAGTGATTTATGCCTTGTAATATCCAATACCAATCTCTCTCTGGTTCCCCTTGAAGTTATGGCCTGCAATTCTGTTGCTGTATGCTCTAAGGGAGCCAACAGCTCCTGGATGGTAACGGAGGAAAATGCTGTTTTGGTTGACTACGATCCCAGTGAAATTGCGGATACCCTGGAATATTATCTCACCCACGAGGACGAGATGGAGAAGTACAGGAAAAAGGGGCTTGCTTATGTAAAGGACACCTCCTGGCTGAAGGAGGCAGAGAAGGTCCGTGATATGCTGAAAAACTGGATCCGGGAGGATGAAGCAAAACTGATGGAAAGCGGGAAATAGATATGAGAAAGCTGCAGCGTATTCTGGAGTACGGAAAAACCTATGGTGTCAGAGAAATGATGAATAAGTCTGCAGAGTTTCTCACAGGCAGGAGGATTGCCTATGAAAAGTGGTTCCAGAAGCACAGAGCATCCTCCATGGAGCTGGAACACCAGAGGAAAGAACAGTGGGAAGATGCCCCTCTGGTAAGTATCATAGTGCCTGCATACTGCACACCAGCGCTTTTCTTTTGCCAAATGACAGATTCAGTTATCGCCCAGAGCTATGAAAACTGGGAACTCTGCATTGCTGACGGGAGCGGTAAGGGCAGAACAGAATTGGCAGATCTGGTTGAGAATGCATATGCCAGGGAGAAAAGAATCCGCTACAGACTGCTGGAGGAGAACCTGGGGATCTCAGGAAACAGCAATGCAGCCCTTGCAATGGCTTCCGGAGATATCATTGCATTGCTGGATCACGACGATGTGCTGGCGCCGGAAGCACTCCATGAGATAGTAAAGGCTTACAGGGAAAATCCCGGGGCAGAAGTTGTATATACAGACGAAGATAAGGTGGATATGGAGCTTGCGACTCATTACCAGCCGCATTTCAAGCCGGACTTCAATCTGGATTATCTGAGAACCAATAATTACATCTGCCACTTGTTTACAGTCAGAAGAGAGACGGCAGAGAGAGCCGGCGGTTTTCGAAAGGAGTATGACGGGGCCCAGGATTATGATTTTATTCTGAGATGCACGGAGACGGCAGCAGAGATTGTGCACATACCCAAAATATTATACTATTGGAGAATGCATCCAGGTTCCGTTGCCGGGAATCCGGAGAGTAAGGAGTATGCCTATGAGGCCGGAAGAAGGGCGGTGGAATCCCATCTGAACCGTCTCAACATAGAGGCCCGGGTGGAGCACGCAGGCCATTGGGGGCTTTACCGCATCCGATATGCGCTGGCCGGTACACCACTGGTTTCCATTATCATTGCACCGGTTACTTCTGAGGCTAAGGCAGAGGCGTGCAGAAAAAGAATTAAAAGCTGTACGTCATATACCAATTATGAGATCGTGACCCTGGGCGAGGCTGCCAGGGGAGAGTATTTGGTGTTTATCAGCGAGGATATCACCGTACTGAACCACGGATGGCTGGAAGAGATGCTCTCTAACTGTCAGAGGCCGGAGGTCGGTGCAGTGGGAGGGAAACTATATTTTCCGGATCAAAGGGTGTATTCCGCAGGGATTCTGGTGGGAGTGAAGGGACTGGGCGCTCATGCATTTTCCGGTCTTCCCAAAGAAGAACTGGGATACTGTGCACGGGCGGTATTGCAGCAGGATATGAGTGCGGTTTCCTCTGAGTTTATGATGGTAAAAAAAGAGGTATATGATATAGTAAGCCAGAACCGGGAATATCTCTTTACAGACAAAGGTCTGGCCAATCTGGATTTTTGCCTGAAGGTGAAACAGGCGGGATATCTGATTGTGTATCTGCCTGGGGCAGAGGCTTGTACCGAACGGCCGCCTGATAGGCAAAAAGAGAAAGCTGTGGTTGAAACGTCCTGTAACCCAAAAGAAGTGGACAAGTTCTGTGAAATATGGAAGAGAGAGCTTAAGAAAGGGGATCCCTGTTATAATCCTAACCTGACGAAAAAGAGATGTGATTATTCTCTGGGATAGTGTGAAAAGAAGAAAGGCGGGTAGCAAATATGAAAGTTTTAGTGACAGGAGCAAAGGGCCAGTTGGGAACAGATGTTATGAACGAGCTGGCTAAAAGAAAATATGAGGGTATTGGTGTAGACGTAGAGGAAATGGATATCACTGACCCTGAGGCTGTGGAAACGGTTATTTCAGAGTCTGGAGCGGATACTGTGGTTCACTGTGCTGCCTACACGGCAGTTGATGCGGCGGAGGACAATGAAGAGCTTTGCCGGAAGGTCAATGCCTTTGGGACAGAAAATATTGCAAAGGTATGTAAAAAACTGGATGTAAAGATGGTATATATCAGCACAGACTATGTGTTTGACGGAGAAGGAGAACGGCCCTGGGAGCCGGATGATCCCAGACAGCCCCTGAATATCTATGGACAGACAAAGTATGAAGGGGAACTGGCAGTGGAAAACAATGTGGAGAAATTTTTTATTGTCCGTATTGCATGGGTGTTCGGTGTAAATGGAAAGAACTTTATAAAGACGATGCTGAATCTGGCAAAATCACATGATGAGCTGAATGTGGTAAATGATCAGATAGGATCTCCCACGTACACATATGATTTGGCGAGACTGCTGGTAGATATGATAGAGACAGATAAATATGGCTTTTATCATGCGACCAACGAAGGTCTGTGTACCTGGTATGAATTTGCGCGGGAAATCTTCCGTCAGGCAGGGGTTAATGTTAAGGTGAATCCTGTGGACAGCTCTCAGTTTCCGGCAAAGGCAAAGCGCCCGCATAACAGCAGGATGAGTAAAGAAAAGCTTACGGCAAATGGATTTCAGCGGCTGCCGGAATGGCAGGATGCGCTGTCCCGTTATCTGGATATTATTCTGGAGCGTTGACAGAGGTTACAGTTACGAAAGAAAATGAGGCACCGGAAACACCGGCAGCCTCATTTTAATTTTCGTTTTTATCTTCTTTTGAATTGCTGTATAAATCCCTTATGATGAAAAGAGGTGCTTTGTTGATGCTGAGAAAAACACGTCCGATATATTCTCCCAACAGCCCCAGCATAATCATAAGCAAACCACCGATTACCAGCAGTACACACATAAGGGAGGCCCAGCCCACTATTGGCTCCGGATGGAAGAATTGGCTTATCACAATGTAGAGAGCCCCCAGAAATCCGAGGCAGGAGAAAACGCCGCCTACAATGCTGGCCAGGCGCAGCGGCTTAATGGAAAAGGAAGTAAATCCATTCAGCCAGAGCATGACAAGCTTTCCTAGGGTAAAGGTTGTGGTACCGAATTCCCGTTCCTTATGGTCGATATAGACATTGGCAATTTTGTCTGTGGAACGGAGAATCAATCCCCAGATATAGGGGAAACCGCTGTCATACTTCAGTATCTGGTCTACCACAAAATGGGTCATGATAAAGTAACTGCATAAAGTTAGCTCTTTGGGTTTGTTCAGCAGGCAGGTGGCCATGCGATCGTTCAGACGGCTGCCCCAGTTTTTAAAACGGCTGTGCTTCTTCACATGGTATTTGCCAAAAACCACATCGTATCCTTCCTGGATCTTTTCCAGAAGCTTGTGAGCTTCTATAGGGGGATTTTGGCCATCGTCATCCAGGGAAATGATATAGTCCCCGGTACACAGGGAGTAGCCTGCCATCAGTGCGGCATCTTGTCCAAAATTACGAGACAGATTTGCGGCGGTAACCTGGGGGTGTTTATGGGCAAGTTCCTGGATGACAGAAAAGGTATTGTCTTTGGAACCGTCATTTACCAGTATAATTTCATAGTTATAGTCATCCGCGGGGAATGCCTGAAAAATCCCTTCTACCACATGGCCGACAGACAGCTCTGAGTAGTAGCAGGGAATTACAAATGAAAGTTTTTTATCATATTTCAAGGGAATTGCCTCCTCTTTCTCTAATCCTTGCAGGGGTTATTATAGCATAGGGAAAAATGGAAAGGAAGGGGCAAGAGAGGAAGCTTAAAGATTTTTAAGAAAGATTTAATTAAATTTTAGACACAGTATGATATGATAAGGAGCGGGTATTTAGGGAGGAAATTAATATAAGGAGTGTAATTTATGAGAGAGTATCTGTTGAAAAATGAGGGGAGAAACTTAAACAGGTTTTTTATTGCTTTTGTATTTGTATTTGTTCTTATGTGGGCGTTTATTATACCGTATAATAATGCTCCGGATGAGTATATGCGTTATGAGATACCGCATTTTATTTATAAGTACGGGGCTCTGCCCCACGGAGGGGATCCCAGGATCCGGGACCCCTACTGGGGAGTGTCCTATGGCTTTTTTCCCATCTTATCGTATATTTTTTCTGCGGGATTTATGAAGATTGTGAGTTTTTTTTCTACCAGTGATTTTGCTCTGGTTATGGCAGCCAGGATACCAAGTGTGCTGTTTACTACAGGGACGGCAGTTTTTGCTGTAAAAATCGGAAAGAAATTATTTCCCAGATCAGGAAGCTGGCTTTATATTGCACTCTGCATGCTTCTGCCGGAGGCTGTATTTGTGGGGGCATATGTCAATAATGATGCTATGGCTATCTTCTCCACGGCTTTTATCGTGTACATGTGGATAAGAGGAATGGAGACCAGATGGGATTATAAATACTGTGCTGGTCTTGCTGTGGGGATGTCATTTTGTATACTTTCTTATTACAATGCCTATGGATATCTTCTAAGCAGTGCTTTTATTTTTGCCTGTTCTATGTTACTATGTCAGGAGAAAAAGTGGCAGTGGAGACCTTTTTTGAGGAAGGGTCTGTTTATTCTGGGGATCGTGTTTCTGCTGACCGGTTGGTGGTTTATTCGTAATTATATAATCTATGACGGGGATTTTCTGGGCCTGAAGACCAATAACTACTATGGTGATTTGTATGCCATTCCCCAGTACAAGCCGAGCCTGAATCCTAACCCCCACCATATCGGTATGGGGCTGGGGGGAATGCTCTTTGGTCAGCAGTGGCTGCATAAGGTGTTTCAGAGCTTTGTTGGGGTTTTTGGATATATGGATGTCTATCTTCCCCAGGGCATATATGCTGTTTATCTTCTCATATTTACCGGAGGAGCTTTGGGATGCCTGGTTCGTCTGAAGAAGCTCTTTACAATCAGAAAAAACAAGGAATGGGTCATGGAGGGCTTTTTCCACATTGGGATGCTGGCTGCTATAGGCATAACCAATTTTTTAAACCTTTATCATTCTTACTTTGTAGATCTCCAGCCTCAGGGAAGGTATAGCCTGCCAATGCTGATTCCGTTTATGTTTTATGTAGTCTACGGAATAAAGACTTTAACAGAAATGCTGATAAGGGATGGGAAAAAGCAGAAAGCTGTCTATGGGCTCCTTCTTGTGTTTGTTGCAGCTGCGGCTTTGTATAGCTTCTTCGGTGTAATATTCCCTAAATATGGGTTTGTTCATTTTACGTAATCTAAAAGGAGAGCAACAGTGAAAAAAATATCACCTATACAGATTATAGTACTGCAGCTGGCGGTTATCATTTATACGTTTGAGACTGTAGCTGCGAAGTTTGCCTCGGGCTATCCCTTTTTGTCCTGGGGGTTTATCCTGTGTTATGGGATTCAGATCGGCGTTCTGGGAATATATGCTGTCGTCTGGCAGCAGGTGATTAAGCGTGTGGAACTGTCTGTGGCCTATGCCAACCGGGCGTTTGCAATATTCTGGTCGATGCTGTGGGCGGTTTTATTTTTTAAGGAAACCGTAACTCTTCGCAATTTATTGGGCGTTGGGATTATATTTGCAGGGATAATGGTGGTGAATACAGATGACGGTGAATAATTATTATTTATTTCTGGTGGCAGCGGTGGTAGTGGCCGCCTTTTCTCAGGTTCTGCTGAAGAAAAGCGCCGGGAGGGTCTACCCTTCTATTATACGAGAATATCTGAATATCCATGTAATTGCCGGATATGCACTGATGATTCTGTCTACTTTACTTACCATTATTGCGTACAAAAAAGTAGACTTTAAGAATGGCCCTGTGGTTGAGTCTCTGGGATTTATCTTTGTAATGGTACTCAGCTGGGTGTTCTTTCAGGAGAAGATCACAAAGAGAAAACTATTGGGGAATTTTTTGATTTTAGCGGGGATTGTAGTCTTTTACTCCTGAGATTACGCATGGATTCTTGCAAAAACCCCGGGATAATGCTAAAATACTGTATCAAGTACACAAATGTCTGCTCCTGGCAGGCCATATATAAGGAAAAACATTATGAGTGAAAATAGGAATAAGCCTTCCGGAGGAATAGAGTGGAGCAGAGTATTGAAAAAGCTCTCTCCTTACACTATCCAAAAGGGGCTGAGATATCTGAAGCATTATGGAGTAAAGGAATTCTGGGTTCGGCTCAACGAACGGTTTGAACCTGAGGAAATACCTTACGGGCCCTGGTACGAACAGTACATACCAGGAAAAGAGGAACTGGACCGGCAAAAGAGAAGGCGTTGGAAAAAGAAATATAAAATTAGTGTGGTGGTGCCGGCGTACTGTACGCCGGAGCTTTTTCTGCGCCAGATGCTGGATTCTCTGTTGAATCAGACCTATGATAACTGGGAGCTGTGCATAGCTAACGGCAGCCCTGAGGATAAAGGTATGGAAGAGATTCTGGAGGAGTATGCAGATAAAGATTCCAGGATTCGTTTTCAGAATCTGGAAAAGAACCTGGGAATTGCAGAAAATACCAATGCGGCTTTTGCTATGGCTTCTGGTGATTTTGTGGGATTGCTGGATCACGATGACCTTCTGGCGCCCAATGCACTATATGAGATTGCCGCCGCACTGGAGCAGGATGAGATGACAGATGCTGTCTACACAGACGAGGATAAAGTCACTACAGAATTGGACGAGCATTTTCAGCCTCACTTTAAACCTGATTTTAATCTTGACCTGCTGCGTTCCAATAATTATATCTGCCATTTTTTTGTGGTAAGAAAAAAACTAGTGGAACAGGCAGGGGGCTTCCGCAGAGAGTTTGACGGGGCTCAGGACTATGACTTTATATTCCGCTGTGTGGAGAAGGCACGGAAAGTGGCACATATACCGGAGATACTCTATCACTGGAGAACACACAAAGCATCAACGGCAGATAATCCTGCCAGCAAAATGTATGCCTTTGAAGCAGGAAAAAGGGCAATTGAAGCCCATCTGGACCGGATGGGGGTGAAGGGAAGGGTAAGTCATACCAAGGACCTGGGGTTTTACCGGGTAGAGTATCCGGTTGACGGAGAGCCTTTGGTGTCTGTGATTATCCCCAATAAGGATGAGAAAGAATCATTAAAAAAATGTCTTGATTCTGTAATGGAATTAACATCTTACTCCAATTACGAGATCTTGATTATAGAGAACAACAGTACTTCTGCAGAGATTTTCCATTATTATGAGGAACTGAAAACGAATGAAAAAATCCGTGTCATTGCCTGGGAGGGTGAATTTAATTATTCTGCCATTAATAATTATGCGGTTTCCTATGCAAGGGGGGAATATCTGCTGTTTTTGAATAATGATATAACAGTGATTAATCCCCGATGGATGGAAGAATTGCTGGGGCACTGCCAGAGAAAGGAAGTTGGTGCTGTTGGGGCAAAGCTGTATTATCCGGATGACACCATTCAGCATGCGGGCTGTGTCATTGGGATGGGAGGCATTGCCGGTCATATGTTTGTGAACATGCAAAGAAGCAGAACCGGCTATCTCCACAAAGCCTCCATCCAGCAGGATATGAGTGCAGTGACGGCAGCCTGTATGATGATGAAAAGACGCGTGTTTGCTCAGGTGGGAGGCTTTTCCGAAGAACTGAAGGTTGCTTTTAATGACATAGATCTCTGCCTGAAGGTAAGACAGGCGGGATATTTGATTGTTTACAATCCATATGCAGAATTGTATCATTATGAATCCAAAAGCAGAGGGGTTGAAGACAACAAAGAGAAAGTACGAAGATTTCAAAGAGAAATAGAATATATCCGCTGTCATTGGGAAGAGATATTAAAAGAGGGAGATCCCTGCTACAATAAAAATCTATCTCTGACGAAATGGAATTATTCTTTGAAGCCAATAGAACGCCTGACGCATCAGGCGAGATAGAAGAGGTAGCGTTATGAAGGAAGTATCCGTCGTGATACCTAACTTTAATGGAATTGCATATATGAGAGACTGTCTGGAGGCATTGAAGGCTCAGAGTTTTACGAACTTTGAGATAATCGTTGTTGACAATGGTTCTTCTGATGGGAGCCGTGAGCTTGTCCTGCAGGAATATCCGGAGGTAAAGCTGATTGCACTTTCTGAGAATTTTGGATTCTGCAGGGCTGTAAATGAGGGGATCTTTGCATCTAGTGCCCCATATGTGCTTCTGCTGAACAACGATACAAAGGCGGAAAAGGACTTTGTAAGGAATTTGCTGAACAGCATCCGTAAAAGCCCCAAAAGATTCTCCTGTCAGGGTAAGATGGTACAGATGCATGATCCCTCAAAGATGGATGATGCGGGGAATTACTACTGTGCTCTGGGATGGGCATTTGCCAGGGGAAAAGGGAAGCTTCAGGAATTGTATCAGCGTGAGGAAAAGATATTTGCCGCCTGCGGCGGAGCTTCTATTTACCGGAAAAGTATTATGAAAGAAATCGGTTATTTTGATGAGGAACACTTTGCGTATCTCGAGGATATAGATATCGGGTATCGGGCCAGAATCTTTGGATATGAGAATGTATTTACTCCGGATGCTGTAGTGCATCATGTGGGAAGCGGAACCAGCGGATCCAGGTATAATTTGTTTAAGGTACGCTATTCCTCCAGAAATAATATCTACCTGATTTATAAGAACATGCCCCTTCTTCAGATACTCTGGAATCTTCCCCTGCTTCTGGCCGGATTTCTGGTAAAAGAGATATTTTTTGCAGAGAAAGGTTTTGCAAGGGAGTATGCAGCCGGGATTGTCAATGGTTTCAGGATCAGCGCAAAGGGAAAAAAAGTGAAATTTTCCGGAAAGCATGTGTTAAACTATCTGAGGATCCAGTGGGAACTGTATCTTAATATGGTTAGAAGATTGATGCGCTGACAGGATAGGAAGAAAGGAACGTGACGATATGCTGGAATATATGAATAAAAACAGAAAAGTATTTGCAGGAGCATTTCTTTTCTCGCTGGTTTGCTTTGGCTTTATGCTGACACACCACACTATAACCATTGATGAAGAGACCTGGATTCTGGCAGACGGGTCTTCTCTTCTCTGGCTTCTTCAGGGCAGGTTCAGCACCCAGATATTCAACTGGCTGTTTACCCAGAACGGTAATTACGCACCGTTTTTGTGGGATTTTTTGTCGGTTGCTCTCTGGAATCTTTCGGGCATTATTTACGCGTACAGTCTTCTGGGAAAGAACTCAGGAGATAAGAAATTGCCCCTTTTCTTTTTCTGCTCGTACTATTCTTCCCTGCCCTTTGTGGTAGGAGAAATTCTTTCGTTTTCCATGTTTAATCTGCAGGTTTGTGTGGCCATGGTTTTTACCGCACTTGCTTTCTGGCGGTCCGTTTGCCTGTTAAAAGGCAGCGGGAGGAAGGAAATTCCCGTCATTTTGCTTCTCTTGGTCTTTGCGTTTGGGGTTTATCAGGCGCTTATCTGTGTGTACGTCACAGCCGTCGTGGGCTACTGCCTTCTGAATTTTATGGATGGGAAGGAGAGACTGGGCCGGGAGACGGCGGTATGTGCCTCTCTGTGCATTGGGAGCATTATCATCTATTATCTGATTACTATGGGCGTAGTCTTTCTGACCGGTACTGCAGATTATCTGGAGGAAAATTATGTGGGATGGCTGGATGAGGGCGGCCCTCTGAAGGCATTGTTTATGGCATTTGCTAATATAGTGCGTGTTTCCTTCGGCATTCCTGTGGGAGAAGTAAAGATATACGGAGGAGTGGTTCTCTGTGCGGTGACAGCAGCCTTCGTTCTGTTTTCCGTCTGGAGGTTCTTTGCAGCAAAAGGGGGAAGAAGAAAAGCAGGAGTGCTTTTTTTTACTGCAGCTCTTACGGCAGCTCCATTCATCCTGTATCTGGTACTGGGAACCTACAAAACCCACGGAAGACACCTTCTTGCACTTCCTTTGGCAGGGGGGATAGAAATCTGGCTGATTCTATCTGCCGTAAAACGCAGCGCAGCCAGAAAGGCAGCTGTTGTTATTCTTTCCTATCTGCTGTTTTTAAATGCTCGAAACATGAACCTTCTGTTTTACTATGGCAGCATCGGATATGAACATGATCAGACCGTTGCCAACCAGCTGATGTACGATATCAAAAAGGCCGGCATGGATTATCATAAGAAGCCGGTGGTTTTTGTGGGAATGGAAGATTATGATGCTGTTCCAATAGAAACATCCGATACGATCGGAGGTTCTGTCTTTGCATGGGATGACGGCAACATTGCCAGAATGGCTGATTTTTTGGCTACCGAGGGATACCGGGTTCTGAAACCTACGCCAGAACAGATTAAGAATTCCCTGGACCAGATGGAGGGAATGAGGGAATGGCCTATGGAGAATAGTATCCGTGAGACTGACGAGACAATTATTGTTTATTTTTCTCAGCCCACCGGGAAGTGGTTTTTGACGAACAATGTTGAATAAGGAAAGACTTAAGAAAATATTTAGTTGCCCTTTGAATAGTTTTATTGTATAGTATTAATGATTAAGATGAAATAGAAGGTGGTAACCATTGATTAAAGACAATCAAAAGCATTTTAACCGCTTACATGTAGTGATTGATGCTTTTGTAATTGCTGTGTCTTACTGGCTGGCATGGTTTATCAAGTTTGAAAGTCCCTTTTTTCAGAATTCGGTAAAGACATTATCGTTTGAACGTTACATGGCAGCTTTGGTTGTCATCGTTCCGGGATATTTGATTTTATATTATGCATTTAATCTGTACACCCCCAAGCGGGTGCAGGGAAGGCGGCTGGAAGTCAGCAATATCGTTAAGGCGAATACCATTGGTTTGTTTCTGCTGATTGTTGGTCTTTACCTGATGCGGGAAATCAATTTTTCCCGTACTATGCTCTTTATTTTTTACGGTATCAATATAGTGGCTGAGACAATCGTGCGCAATGCTATACGGTTTATTCTCCGTGACATGCGCCGGCGGGGGCTGAATCAAAAGCATATTCTGCTGGTAGGGTACAGCAGAGCGGCAGAAGAGTATATTGACCGTATCATTCAGAATCCTCAGTGGGGATATAAGATTCGGGGCATTCTGGATGACAGTGTAGAGGCCGGCACCGAATACAAAGGGATTAAAGTGATTGGGAGAATTGAGAATCTCCTGGTGATTCTTCCGGCGAACCGTTTGGATGAGATTGCGATTACCCTGGGACTGAGTGAATACTTCCGGCTGGAGGAGATTGTTTCTCTCTGCGAAAAGTCCGGTGTTCATACAAAGTTTATCCCAGATTATAATAATATTATTCCTACAAAACCATATACGGAAGATATTTTAGGACTTCCTGTAATTAATATTCGCTATGTTCCATTATCAAATACCTTCAATGCTATGGTGAAGCGTCTGATGGACATTGCAGGTTCCATTGTTGCAATTGTATTATTTTCACCTGTAATGCTCTTTACGGTGATAATGATAAAAATCACCTCTCCGGGTCCTTTGATTTTTAAGCAGGAGAGGGTTGGCCTTCACAACAGAAACTTCTGGATGTATAAATTCCGCTCTATGGATGTGCAGCCGGAGGCAGAAGAAAAAAAGGCCTGGACAGTTAAGGATGACCCAAGAGTTACAAACTTCGGCAAGCTGATGCGAAAAACAAGCATTGATGAGCTGCCGCAGCTGTTTAATATTTTAAAAGGGGATATGAGCCTTGTTGGGCCCAGACCGGAACGTCCGTTTTTTGTAGAGAAGTTCAGGGAAGAAATCCCAAGATATATGATTAAACATCAGGTGCGGCCCGGGCTTACCGGATGGGCACAGGTGAATGGATACAGAGGGAACACATCCATTCGCAAAAGAATTGAATATGATTTATATTACATTGAGAATTGGACCATTGGTCTTGACATCAAAATTTTGTTTTTAACCATATTCAAAGGATTTGTAAACAAAAACGCTTATTAGGTTAAGGGGATTGAAAATGGCTAAGAAAAAACTGAATAAGGCCAGCAAGGCCTACAAAAGACGAAAGAGAAGAAGAATATTATTTGGTATTGAGCTGCTGATTCTGCTGGTGCTGATCAGTGCGCTGTTTGTGTATGCCAAATTAAATCAGCAGCTGGACAAAATTGACACTAAGACCCTTGATATGGAAAAGGTAGAGATCAATGAGGAGGTTGTGCAGAATGAGAAGCTTACTGGTTATATGAATATTGCGCTGTTCGGACTTGACTCCCGTGACGGGAACCTGGAAAAGGGGAACAGTGATACGATGATTATCGCCAGTATTAATAATGACACCAAAGAAGTACGGCTTATCTCTCTTTACCGGGATACGTATCTCAATGTGGGAGACGATACTTATACAAAATGTAATGCTGCCTATGCTTACGGAGGTCCGGAGCAGGCGATTTCCATGATGAACACGAATCTGGATTTGGATATCACCCAATATGTATCTGTAAATTTTGACTCCTTAATTGAAGTCATTGATATGCTGGGTGGAATTGAAATTGAAGTTGACGATCAAGAGTATGTCCATCTGAATAATTACTGTGTGGAGCTGAAGGAAATTACCGGAAAAGATTATGAGAAGCTTCCGGGGCCGGGGACTTATAATATGACAGGAATCCAGGCAACTGCTTATGCAAGAATCCGTTATACATCCGGCAATGATTTTACCAGGACAGAGCGCCAGAGAGAGGTTATCTCTAAGATTGTGGACAAAGCCAAAACAGCAGGGGTACCTACCCTTATGAAAATTATGGATAAGGTGTTCCCCATGATTTCTACTAACCTGCAGAAAAATGAGATTATTGACATGGGTATGTCTATGCTGTCCTATCAGATTACAGAGACAGCAGGTTTCCCATTTGAACACACGGAGAAAAAGGTAAAGAAACAAGATTGTGTAATACCGGATAATCTGGAGACCAATGTAGTACAGCTGCATCAGTTCCTGTTTGCAGATGAGGCGTATGCACCGTCTGACACCATTCATAAGAGAAGCAAGTATACGGTTGAACTGACCGGGATCGGTAAGGACAAATCCGTTGGCAGCAGCGGTGATGAGAGCAGTGAAGAATAGAAAATGAGCAGTTATAACAGTGACCCGGGTGTTTACCCGGGTCACTGTTATAACGTCAGGAAGGAGAAGAGAAGGATGGAAGAGAGGAAGAAAAGCAGAAAAACAGTGGATGTAGTGATTCCTGTTTACAAAGCCGGGGATGAATTTGTAAAGCTGCTTCATGCGCTGGCGAAACAAAGCTATCCCATAGAAAAAATTGTAATCATGAATACTGGAAAGGAGTATTGGGAGGAATCCTGGGAGAGGGAAGCTCCCAATATTGAAGTGCATCATATTGAAAAGTCCGAATTTGATCATGGAGGTACCAGGGATGAAGCGGTGGGGTATTGCTGTCAGGAAGATATCGTCCTTTTTATGACCCAGGATGCGATACCGGCAGATACACATTTGGTAGAAAACCTGGCAGAAGCCTTTGAAAATGAAAAGGTAAAGGCCGCCTATGCACGCCAGCTGCCTAAAGGCGACTGCCGGACAATAGAGCGGTATACCCGTTCCTTTAATTATCCGAAAACCAGCCGTATTAAAAGCTTAGAGGATTTGCCTGAGTTGGGGATTAAAACATTTTTCTGCTCAAATGTATGCGCTGCCTATGACCGTCTGGCGTATGAGAAGCTGGGCGGGTTTCCCCTGCACACAATATTTAATGAAGATATGATATATGCGGGCCATCTGATTCATAAGGGGTATGCCATTGCGTATACGGCCAAGGCCAGAGTCTATCATTCCCACAACTATGGGAATATCCAGCAGCTGAGGAGAAACTTTGATCTTGCTGTTTCCCAGGTGACCCATCCGGAGGTGTTCGCAAATATAAAGTCGGAGAATGAGGGGATACGTCTTGTAAAGAAAACAGCTGCTTATCTGTGTGCCATACACAAGCCATGGCTGCTTCCTTATCTGTTTTTAAACAGTGGCTTTAAGTTCCTGGGATACCGTCTGGGGAAAGCCTACCGCAGACTGCCCAAATGGCTGATCCGCATATGTACCATGAATAAGGAATACTGGACATTTAAAATGTAATCTGGTATGATAAGCCTGTTATTGTAAAAGGACAAAAAACAAGTACGATTGTACAAACAGGCTGGAGGTAAAAGTATGTGTGGTATTGTAGGATATATTGGCGAACAGCAGGCTGCTCCCATTCTGCTGGATGGACTTTCAAAGTTGGAATACAGAGGATATGACTCCGCAGGGATTGCTGTCTACAATGGAACCGATATTGAGATGGTAAAGTCCATGGGCAGGTTAAAGGTTCTGGATGAACTGACACATGGAGGAAGTACACTTCCCGGTACGGCAGGGATCGGGCATACCCGGTGGGCGACCCACGGCTCGCCTTCGGATATTAATGCCCACCCCCACTTTAACAGAGATGGCAGCATTGTTGTAGTACACAACGGAATTATAGAAAATTATCTGAAGTTAAGAAAAAAGCTGGAAAATAAAGGCTATGAATTTGTGTCAGAGACCGATACAGAGGTAATTGCCCATCTGCTGGATTACTACTATAAAGGAGATCCCCTGGAAGCAATTGTCAAGATCATGCACCGGATGGAAGGGTCTTATGCACTGGGGATTATGTTTCAGGAGCATCCTAAGCAGGTATACGCGGTGCGAAAGGACAGTCCTCTCATTGTAGGCAAAAGCCAGGTGGGAAATTTTATTGCTTCTGATGTTCCTGCTGTATTAAAATATACAAGAAGTGTATATTTTATTGAGAACGAAGAAATTGTCCGCATGACGAATGACAGTGTGGAATTTTTTAATGTGGACGAAGAAGTTCTGGAAAAGACACCTACCACCATCGAATGGGATATAAGTGCCGCTGAGAAGGGCGGCTATGAGTTTTTTATGCTTAAGGAGATGTATGAGCAGCCGAAAGCAGTGACAGATACCTTAAGCCCTCGTCTGAAGGACGGTGATATTATCATTGAAGAATTGGGGATGACAGACGAAGAAATCCGGGCGATAAAGAAAATATATATCATAGCCTGCGGTTCCGCCTATCACACAGGAGTAACAGCCAAGTATGTGTTTGAAGGGCTGGCCAGAATTCCCGTAGAGGTCGATCTGGCATCAGAATTCCGGTATAGGAACCCTATCTTTGAACCGAATACGCTGGCTGTCATTGTGAGCCAGTCCGGGGAGACCGCGGATTCTCTGGCCGCTCTCAGAGAGGCAAAATCTCATGGGATTAAAGTGCTGGGCATTGTAAATGTGGTGGGAAGTTCTATAGCCAGGGAAGCGGATAATGTCATGTATACCTGGGCAGGACCAGAGATTGCGGTTGCCACTACAAAAGCATACAGCACACAGCTGATTGCACACTATCTGCTGGCAATGAAGTTTGCAAAGGTAAGAGGCGAGATTTCCGAAGACGTATTCCAGGAAATGATAGAAGATCTGAAGCGGCTTCCGGCACAGATTGAGCTTCTGCTGGCCAATAAGGAAAGAATACAGAGATTTGCCAACAGATATCTGGCTACAGAGCATGTGTTCTTTATCGGCAGGGGCATTGATTATGCTATCTCTATGGAGGGATCCTTAAAGCTAAAGGAGATTTCCTATATCCATTCGGAGGCGTACGCGGCAGGAGAATTAAAGCATGGCACCATCTCCCTGATTGAGGAGGGAACTCTGGTGAGTGCGGTTCTTACCCAGGAAGAGCTTTATAAGAAAACCTTAAGCAACGTGCAGGAAGTAAAAACCAGGGGGGCGTTTGTACTGGCTGTTACAAATGCCGGTAATATTGAGATTGAAAAAAGTGCAGACTATGTGATTTACCTTCCAAAAACAAACAAATATTTTGCTAACTCACTTGCAATTATACCTCTTCAGCTTTTTTCGTATTATGTATCTTTGGGCAAAGGCCTTGATGTGGATAAGCCAAGAAACCTGGCGAAATCGGTCACTGTAGAATAGAAAATATAGAAATTTCCCCTTTCATGATTTCTTCAACGTTCTATCACAAAATAGACACAAATGGTTGTTAGACTAAAGCCATAAGATAAAGAAAGATAAATAAAAACGTTGAAGATAGAAGGGAGCATGATTATTATGAATGAAGAGTGGAACAGAGATAATTCATTAAACAATTTACCGGAAGGCACAGATCATCCCGGGGAAGAGAATCAAAAGGAAGAGACTACCCGGAGTTCGGATTCCCAGATTAATTTTACTATGAGAGACAGCAGGCCGGAGGAAGAAGCAAGACAGACCTCAGCCTCAGAAAAGGAGGATGCCGGAGAACAAAAAAACCAGTATCACTCCTATCATATTTCAAATCCTGTCCCCCCTCAGGAGCCGCCCAAGAAAAGGAAAAGGGCCGCTTCCCCAGGAGGATGGGGAAAGAAATTTGCCGTATGTGTTAGCTTTGCCGTAGTATTTGGGCTTGTGGCTGGTGTGAGTTTTCAGGCAGTGAACGCGGTAGGCAACAGTCTGAACGGTACAAAAGAAAAGGAGCAGGTTAAGATTGGAACTACAGATCCGGTGGGAACCTCTGACAGTTCAGTGATTAATACCTCTTCGGCAGACACATCTGCGGCAGGATCTTCCGTAAAAGAAGTTGCTAAAAATGTAATGCCGTCCCTGGTAGCTATCACGAATATCAGTGTCCAGGAAGTTCCGAATTATTTCGGTTTTGGCAGCCAGCAGTATGAGGGTAAAAGCAGCGGCTCCGGAATCATTGTAGGGCAGAATGACTCAGAACTGTTGATAGCTACTAATAATCACGTAGTAGACGGAGCCACAACTCTGACCGTCTGCTTTACCGGGCAGGAGGATGCCGCTGCTGCAGAGTCCGACAGCCAGTCATCTTCCTCCAGTGAGCAGGATCCCAATGCAGTGGAGGCTCAGATAAAAGGTACAGACCCTGATAACGATTTGGCTGTAATTGCCGTGAAATTAGCAGATATCCCGGAAGACGTTAAGAGTCAGATTAAAATAGCTAAATTAGGAGACTCTGATGCCCTTGAGGTAGGTGACCAGGTAGTTGCTATTGGCAATGCACTCGGATATGGCCAGTCTGTAACATCCGGATATGTCAGCGCGCTGAACAGGGAAGTAAGCGTTGAAAATGTTACAAGCAGATTGATTCAGACAGACGCAGCTATCAATCCCGGCAACAGCGGTGGAGCGCTTCTGAACATGAAGGGTGAGGTTATCGGCATTAATTCCGTTAAATTTGCATCCAGTGAAGTAGAAGGCATGGGGTATGCAATTCCCATTACAACAGCGGAGCCCATCTTAAATGAACTGATGAATCAAGAGACAAAATATAAAGTGACAGATGAGAATAAGCAGTCTTATCTGGGAATCAGCTGCAAAAATGTAGATTCGCAGATTACAGAAATGTATAATATGCCTCAGGGTGCTTTCGTATCAGAAGTTACCCCCGGCGGACCTGCAGAGGCAGCGGGGATTAAAAAAGGTGACATTATTACAAAGATCGAAGGAACCAGTGTCTCTTCAGCAGATGCCCTCATTGAGCAGCTGGAATATTATGAGGCAGGCAAGACTGTGGATGTGACGGTTGCACGTGCGGAAAACGGAGAATACAAGGAGCAGACTCTTTCTGTAACCTTAGGCAATAAGAGTGATATGCCGTCCAATGTACAGCAGAAACAGTAATAAATGACTAAAGAATAGGATAAGGGAGCCGCAGGCCGACAAATGGCCTGCGGTTCCCTTATCCATTGTCCTCTGACTTTAGAAAAAGTTCACTTGTAGACCGTATTAGATTAGGATATAATGATGGAAGTAGAAATCGTAAAGGAGAATACTATATGTCAGAAGATAAAGAAATATTTGATGAGGCAGATAAAGAAGAAACCGCAGTCACTGTGGATGATCAAGATAAAGTAAAAAAAGATGACGACGAGTATGAAAAAATATGTTTTATGTGCCGCCGTCCTGAGAGTAAGGCGGGAAAGATGATAAGTCTTCCCAATAATATTAACATCTGTACCGAGTGTATGCAGAAAAGTTTTGATACAATGAGCAACAGCAATATTAATTACAACGATCTGATGAATAATATTCCTAATATGCCGAACATCAGTATGATTGACCTGTCGACCCTGCAGGATCAGATCCCCAAAAAGCAGAAGCTGAAAAAGAAAAAAGAAAAGCCAAAGGAAGAGGAGGCTGCAAAGACTCTCAGTATAAGAGATATACCAGCCCCCCATAAGATCAAGGCCAGCCTTGACGAATATGTGGTAGGCCAGGATTATGCGAAAAAGGTAATGTCAGTGGCTGTCTATAATCATTATAAAAGAGTATACGCCGATAAGGTGGATGATATCGAAATTGAAAAATCCAATATGCTGATGATTGGACCCACGGGAAGCGGTAAGACGTATCTTGTAAAGACTTTAGCCAGGCTGTTGGATGTGCCGCTGGCAATCACGGATGCTACCTCCCTGACGGAAGCCGGTTACATTGGAGATGATATTGAGAGTGTGGTATCCAAGCTCCTGGCGGCAGCGGATAATGATGTGGAAAAGGCAGAGCATGGAATTATATTTGTGGACGAGATTGATAAGCTTGCCAAGAAAAAGAATACGAACCAGAGGGACGTCAGCGGAGAATCGGTGCAGCAGGGAATGCTTAAGCTTCTGGAGGGAAGTGAAGTGGAGGTTCCGGTAGGTGCAAACAGCAAGAACGCGATGGTTCCCCTCACAACGGTGGATACAAAAAATATTCTGTTTATCTGCGGAGGTGCATTTCCGGAACTGGAGAATGTGATCAAAGAGCGGCTGAATAAGCAGTCTTCCATTGGATTTAACGCGGATCTGAAGGATAAATATGACCACGACGATACGGTTCTTCAGAAGGTTACTGTGGATGATTTAAAAACATTCGGCATGATTCCGGAATTTTTAGGAAGGCTCCCTGTGGTATTTACTCTGTCTGGTCTGACGAAGGAAATGTTAGTGCAGATATTAAAAGAACCTAAGAATGCGATCTTGAAGCAGTATAAAAGGCTTCTGGCTATGGATGAAGTGAAGCTGGAGTTCGAAGACGGTGCGCTGGAGGCCATAGCGGAGATGGCTTTGAAAAAGCACACAGGGGCCAGAGCTCTTCGGGCAATTTTGGAGGAATACATGCTGGACATTATGTATGAGATTCCAAAAGATGACAGTATCGGGGAAGTAATTATAACAAAGGAATATATAGAACATACCGGGGGACCGAGGATTCTTCTCCGCGGACAGGCGCCGGTCCCGCTGGAGGCGACGGAAGGATAGGCACAGAGCCGGAGGCAAGGCAGGTGGAGTATGGGATTTTTAATCATCGCAGCAGGAGTTTTCTGCTTAGACTTTTTTATAAAGCGTAAGGTGGAGGCGGATAAAATACTGAATGTTACAGAAGAACATTTGGGAGGAAGAGTCCTCATCCGACGGACAAACAATCCGGGGATAGCCTTTGGTTTGTTTAAAAAGGACAGGAAAAAGGTTACTTTTATACAGCTCACAGGACTTTTGCTGGCCGGTGCCGGTTATCTGTGGCTTCTTTTTCAAAAGGGATATACCCTGGCTAAGGTAGGTGCCAGCTTTATTTTGGGGGGTGGATTATCCAACTGGCATGACAGACAACGCCAGGGCTATGTGACAGACTATGTAAGTTTTAAGTGTCCGTGGAAAAAATTTGAAAACATTGTTTTCAACGTATCTGATCTCTTTATTTTTTTGGGATGCATTGTGACGGTGGTGTCTCAGACCGTCCATAAAAAGTAAAGACGGAAGCAAAATAAGCCGTCCTGCAGGCAGCAGCACTCACTCTGCCTGCGGGATTTTTTTATTTTATACCAGGCTCTGTCATGGCCAGGGGATCCAGAATGCATTCCAGCTTATCTTTATCTACGATTTCCTCTTCCAATATCAAATCGCGGACGGATTTGCGGGAAGCCAGTGCTTTTTTCGCAATTTTAGCAGCCTTTTGGTAACCGATGTGGGGACAGAGTGCAGTAATTACCCCCACACTGCCCTCCACCAGCTGTCGGCATCTCTCAGCATTTGCAGATATGCCCGTCACACAGTTGTCCACAAAGGTCTGAACCGCATAGGCCAGAGTATCAATGGATTGAAACAGATTATAGAAAATAATAGGCTCAAAGGCATTTAGCTCCAGCTGTCCGGCTTCAGCCGCCATAGTAATGGTCATATCATTCCCTATAATATGAAAAGCTACCTGATTTACTACTTCCGGGATCACAGGGTTTACCTTTCCGGGCATAATGGAAGATCCATTCTGCTTTTCAGGAAGATTAATCTCACCGAAACCGGTTCTGGGCCCGGAGGACATCAGTCTCAGATCATTTGCTATCTTGGAGAGTGTAACGGCGCATGCTTTTACAGCCCCAGATACAGCCACAAAGGAATCCAGGTTAGAAGTGGCATCCAGCATATCGTAGGCTTGGATGAATCCCATCCCGGTAATCTTATCCAGATTAGGCACAATCCTTTTGACGTACTGTGTATCTGCATTTACGCCGGTTCCGATGGCTGTTCCTCCCAGATTGAGGCTTCGCATCTCATCCTTTGCCACATCCATACGGTACACATCTCTCTTGACAGCTTCAGCATATGCTTTAAATTCCTGGCCCAGGCGAACGGGAACTGCATCCTGCAGCTGTGTCCTTCCCATTTTTATTATGCTGTCGAATTCTTTTGCTTTTTCTTTCAGAACATCATAGAGGCGCCGGAGTTCTTTTTGTGCATTCTCCAGCAGACGCAGAGAAGTCATTTTTCCAGCTGTGGGGATGACGTCATTGGTGGATTGTCCGCAGTTTACGTGATCGTTAGGGTGGACAATGGAATAGTCACCCTTTTCTCCGCCCAAGAGTTCGATGGCGCGGTTGGCGATTACCTCATTTGCATTCATATTTAAAGAAGTTCCTGCACCTCCCTGTATTGGATCTACGATGAACTGCTCGTGGAGCTTTCCTCCGATAATTTCATCACAGGCCTGAACGATGGCCTCGCCTAATTTTCTGTCCAGGGTTCCTACTTCGCAGTTCGTAATTGCAGCTGCCTTTTTTATGTATGCAAGGCTGACAATAATCTCCGGATGCATGGACAAACCTGTGATCCGGAAATTTTCTGCTGCCCGCATTGACTGCACGCCGTAATACACCTCACCGGGAACATCCATTTCTCCGATGGAGTCTTTTTCCATGCGGTAATCCCTGCCATCCAATTTGATCTTTTCAACCATTTTTCTTCCTTCTTTCCTCTTCCTTTGCTATTATTATAGCGTTTCCATAGGACCGGGTCTAATATATATAAATATATAAAACTTATAAATCAGAAGTTATACCCCTGTAGGAAAAGAGAAAAGGTGGGCCCCGTTGTCAGGGCCCGGCAGAACTAAGAGCCCGGCAGCGCTGCTCCCTGAGAGGAATGGCGCTGCCGGATTTTTGATCTGGTTGTTTATAGATACTGTCTGCAGAGTGTCTGAAATATTTCTACGTGTATTTTTTCATCTTCTATAATTCTTTGTAAATTTGCCACTAGATATGGATCCCGGATGCTTTCTGCCTGCCTTTTATATTTGCGGATAGCCTCTTCCTCACCCCGCAGAGCGTTTTGGAGCAAATCTTTGAGCTGCCTGGGGTATTGATTGCATCCAGGGGACCAGTATATGGGACGTCTTCTTGTGTACGCCCACAGGCGGGGATCCGCACCAAGGAGATATGCCAACCTCCCAAAAATATCCAGATGGTGCATTTCGACTATCATGATCTTGTGGAAACAATCAGATATCTCCTTGTAGGTTTCTCCTGCAATAATACTGTTGTAAAAATAGAGGCTTACTGCTGACATTTCTGAGTTGCAGGCCCCTATATTACTTGCCATCTCCCTGGCGTACATCTGATTCATACATTTTACCTTTACCTGGGGATACGGAGCCTCAGCGGCAAATACAAAGCCATTTTGTTCCATACAACACCTCCTGATTCTTTCTGTTAACATATGTATGAGACAGGTTGGGGTTTTACGCCAAGAATTTTATATGGAACGGAACACGACCGGGGACTGTCATTTGGGAAATTAACGTATTCTTAACCCTCCTCATGGACGTTTTTTCCCATGAGAGTGCATAGATACCCCCGTTTTGCTGCTTTACGACAAATTACTCCCTTCAGCCTTCGACGGGATTTGTTTGAATCCACCGTTTACTTCTTCTATAATAGATACCATTATGGAAAAATCATGTTCATTAAGGAGAGATATATTGTGGAACAGAAGGATGAGCTTAAAGCTTCAGAGTGGGCCGTGAAGGAAGGCGGCTATAAACAAATATTTGACGGAGCGCCTATTGGGTATGTAATCTATGAAGAAGATGGCAGAATTATAACAGCTAACCGCTCTTTTGACAGAATGGTAGGGTCTGAAGGAAATAGAACGGAGGGTGAGAACAAAAATTTTTTCGATTATATTCTACCGGAATATAAGCATGTATTGTGGGACATGATACACAGGATTCTTTGCTATGGGGAGACGGATGCTGTGGATATAGAACTTCAGGGGGAGTGCAGGACTATTGCAGTAACTGTGACAAGCAGAAAATACCAGGAGAGGGCAGAGGATAACTGGAAAAAACGTGGCGGCAAGGCTGTTATATGGAGTGCGCTTACAGACATCTCCGGTTTAAAGAGAAAACAGATGGAGATCATGGAATTGAGCAGGAGAGATGCGCTCACCGGGATGTACAACAGGCATTTTTACGATGATTTTGTACAGAATCATGATGGGGACAGTGAGCTCCCCCTGACAGTTGCCATGCTTGACATTGACGGTTTGAAGATGATAAATGATTCCCTGGGGCATGCCTTTGGGGATCGGGCTATTATCAAAGTTTCCAGAGTACTTAAAAAATTTGCATCTCCAAATTATTTAATCATACGAACGGGGGGAGACGAAATTGTTGTTTTTTTTAGAAAGACGCTTCTGGAAGAGGCTCAGATTTATCTGAATAAAGTGCAGGAGGAAATTAAATCCTGTATTCTGGGAGGTCTGCCGGTCTCATTTTCCTGGGGATATGCTGTAAAAAAAGAACCAGAGGAATCTCTGGTTACCATAATTTCTGCAGCAGAAGATATGATGTACAGCAGAAAGCTTCTTCACAGTACAGGAAAAAAGTATGAGACCATTGATCTGATCCTAAAGACTCTATTTGACAGAAATGGAAAGATTTACCGGCACTCGCAGAGGGTATCGCGTCTGGCTGGTGCATTTGGCCAATATTTGGGCTGGAAACAAGAGAAGATACACTTTCTGAGACAGCTGGGATATGTTCATGATATTGGAATGGCCTCCATTTCGGATGAAATATTAAATAAGAAGGAAATGTTAGATGAGGAGGAGAAAAAAGAAATAAGGCGCCACTCAGAAACTGGATACCGCATTCTTCGCTCTATGCCGGAAACCCATGAAATGGCGAGGGTACTTTTATTTCATCACGAGAATTGGGACGGGAGCGGTTATCCCTATGGGATTCGGGGGGAGGAGATACCTTTGGAATCCAGGCTTCTAATGCTTGTGGATGCATATGACAGGATGAAGTATGGTTATTATGGCAAAGCAGCAGAAAATGATAAAGTCATTGTCTCTGAATTAGAAAGGTGGTCCGGCAAACAGTTTGATCCCTGGCTGGGGAGACAGTTTGTGAAGTGGATGGAGGAACCGTCAAAAGATACAAAAGATTATTTACCTTTATTTTGATAACTGCTATAATATACATAAGTTTTATTCTGGCTTGTTCCTATGTAGTTCAAACCAAATATACGCAAAATCATAAGAGAAAGGAATTACGAAACATGCCCAATTATTATCAACCAGAGATTGAATGCGCATCTCAGGATCAGATCAAAGCATGGCAGGATGAGCGTCTTGTGAAAACGGTACATCACGTTTATCAGAACGTGCCATATTACCGCAGCCTGATGGAGAAAAAGGGGGTAAAACCTGAGGATATTAAGTCCAGAGAGGATCTCCATAAACTGCCCTTTTTAACCAAAGACGATTTGAGGGAAGCGTATCCCTATGGATTAATGGCAATGCCGCTGAAGGACTGCGTGCGTATCCAATCCACAAGCGGAACGACAGGAAGAAGAGTAGTTGCTTTTTATACACAGCATGATATCGATTTGTGGGATGAGTGCTGCGCCCGGGCAATAGTGGCCGCCGGGGGAACGAAAGATGATGTGGTCCATGTAAGCTATGGATATGGTTTATTTACCGGCGGACCGGGGCTTAACGGCGGGTCTCACAAAGTGGGAGCTCTTACACTTCCCATGTCTTCCGGAAATACAGATCGTCAGATCCAGTTTATGTGTGACCTGGGTTCTACCATTCTCTGCTGTACACCATCCTATGCGGCCTATTTAGGAGAGACAATCTGTGAAAGAGGTCTGCAGGATCAGATTAAGCTAAAAGCAGGTATCTTTGGCGCGGAGGCCTGGAGTGAAGAAATGCGTCAGGATATCCAGAACAAATTGCGGATTAAAGCTTATGATATCTATGGTCTTACTGAGATATCAGGGCCGGGTGTGTCCTTCGAGTGCAGTGAACAGGCCGGAATGCATATCAATGAAGATCACTTTATTGCGGAGATTATCGATCCCAATACAGGAGAAGTACTGCCGGACGGAGAAAAGGGAGAGTTGGTATTCACCAGTATTACAAAAGAGGCGTTCCCTCTGCTTCGCTACCGGACCAGAGACATCTGTGTCCTGAACCGTAAGAAGTGCTCCTGCGGCAGGACACATGTGCGTATGACAAAACCAATGGGACGCAGCGATGATATGCTTATTGTAAAAGGTGTAAATGTCTTCCCGTCGCAGATTGAGACGGTTCTTCTGAATAAGGGATATCCCGCCAATTATCAGATTATAGTAAGCAGAGATAATAACAGCGACAAGCTGGAGGTGCTGGTTGAAATGACGCCGGAAATGTTCTCTGACTCCCTGTCCTATGTATCGGCCAAGGAAAAAGAACTGCGGGATGCACTAAAAGCAATGCTTGGTATCTATGCAGTGGTAAAACTTGTGGCACCAAAGAGCATTGCCCGCAGCGAGGGTAAAGCGGTTCGTGTAATTGATAAACGTAACCTATATTAAAAAGGAGGGATACTATGACTGTAAAGCAGATATCTGTTTTTCTGGAAAACAAGCCTGGCCAGTTAAAAGAATTCGCCAAGCTTCTGGACGACAATCAGATTAATATGCATGCCATGTCATTGGCTGATGCGGAAGACTTCGGAATTCTGAGAATCATTGTGGACGATTCCTATAAAACAGCCTGTGTGCTGAAAGATGAGGGATATGTCTTTTCCATAACAAAAGTTCTCGCAGTAGAAATTCCGGACAGACCGGGAAGCCTGGTCAAGGTGCTGGACATTTTGGGACAGAATGATGTGAATCTGGAATATACATATGCTTTTATTACGAGAAAAGTGGATTTGGCCTATATGATCTTCCGTGTGCCGGATAATGAGAAGGCCATAGAGGTGCTCAGCAAAAATGGCATAAAACTTATTTGCCAGGATGCACTTTCAGATTTGTTTGCTGATTAAACAGTGAGAGAGAAAGCGTTGCAAAGCAGACGGCGTTGCCGTTTGGGGGCGGCGTTTTCTTTTTTGTATGGGCGGGGGGACGGTGCTCCCTCCTATATCCGTCCGTCTGCAATGCTTTGCTCGCCGGTTATATAACCTAGAGCTTCATATACACAAAACTATTATTTATATTTAGATGTAATGAATCTAAAAAATAAGAAATGCTTAACGATGAATGAAAAAGGAGGTTACATGACAGCAGTATTATTTGATGTTGATGATACATTGTACGATAGAAAGGTGCCTTTTGTGAAGGCGTATAAAGAGATTTTCGGGGGTAGGTATCAGGTACCTGCTGAACGGTTATACGAATCAAACAGCCGTCACAGCGACGAGGTGTTTGAACTGTCAAGTACAGGGGTTATGTCCATGAGGGATATGTATATCTATAGAATCCAGAAAGCATTCGCAGACTTTGCTATCAGTATCGGGGAAGCGGAGGCTCTTGCTTTTCAGGAGGCGTATGCGAAGCATCAGAGGAAACTGGACCTGGCAGAAGGCATGAGAGAGGTGCTTTCTCTTTGCAGAGACAGGGGAATCACAATGGGGATTATAACGAACGGCCCATCGGCCCATCAGTGGGAAAAAATCAAAACTCTGGGGGCAGATGCCTGGATACCAAAAGAAAATATTTTTATATCCGGCGATATAGGAGCTGCTAAGCCGGACGTCTCGGTATTTCAGCTGGCAGAAAAAAGTATGGGACTGTCTGGGGAAGCTGTTTATTTCATAGGGGATTCCTATAAGAACGATGTGGAAGGGGCTAAGAAGGCGGGTTGGATCCCGATATGGCTCAATAGAAGAGGCTGGAAGTGTGAGGGAAGGGAGGCTGCCAGCTATGTGGCTGAAAGCGGCAATGATCTGTATTGTCTCCTGAACACCATTCTTCCATGAAAAAGACATGAACCTTGCAGATAAGGTTCATGTCTTTAAATAAAAAAAGATGCAGGAGATGGGACTTGAACCCACACGATATTGCTACCACAGGCACCTGAAGCCTGCGCGTCTGCCAATTCCGCCACTCCTGCATTTCTCTGTTATGTACTGCCCCGCAGCACATGACATATAATAACCTTTTTTGAGATAAAAGTCAATAGTTTTTGAGAAAAAAATTAAAAAAGTTTCTCACACAATACAAAAAGTTTTGCTTTGTTAAAATAAAATTTAGCCATAGGAGGAAAGAAAAAAAGGTTGAAAAACATCATATATTGTGTTACACTTTTTACAATTTGAGAACTCCCAGGGATATACAGAAAGAATCACATATATATAATAGGTAAATAATCTCTGAGAGAAAGCCCCTACTGTTATGGCGTCTCTTTTTTTTTGAAAAAATGTAGGGTGAAGGCATCCGAAGGACGTTAACATGAATAGGAAAGGAACTACAGGTGAAAGAATGAAAGCATTTCTAATACTGGAAGATGGAACTGTGTTCGCTGGGACGAGTATCGGGTCGTCCAGGGAGATTATCAGTGAAATCGTATTTAACACATCTATGACAGGATATCTTGAGGTTTTAACAGACCCATCTTACGCAGGACAGGCCGTATGCATGACCTATCCGCTCATCGGTAATTACGGCATCTGCCATGCAGATCAGGAATCATTAAGGCCATGGCCCGATGGCTACATTGTCAGAGAATTATCCCGAATCCCCAGTAATTTCAGAAGTGAAGACTCCATACAGAATTTCCTGGTGCAATATGATATTCCCGGAATAGCCGGAATTGACACCAGAGCCCTTACTAAGATTCTAAGAGAAAAGGGTACTATGAATGGTATGATTACTACGAATGAGAACTTTTCACTGGATGAGATAATACCGAAGTTAAAGGCATATACTACGGGTAAAGTGGTTGAGAGAGTAACCTGTAAGGCAAAGAAAATCTTAAAAGGAAAAGGACCCAAGGTTGCCCTCATGGACTTTGGGGCAAAGAATAATATTGCCAGGTCTTTACATGAGAGAGGATGTCAGGTTACCATATATCCCGCACTCACTTCCGCAGAGGAGATTTTGCGGGAACAGCCGGACGGTATTATGCTTTCCAACGGACCTGGAGATCCCAAGGAGTGCGCTTCTATAATAGAAGAAATTAAAAAGCTTTACGAAAGCAAGGTGCCGATCTTTGCTATCTGTCTGGGGCATCAGCTCATGGCGCTGGCTACTGGTGCTGATACAAAAAAAATGAAATATGGCCACAGAGGGGGCAACCATCCGGTAAAAGACCTGGAAAATGGGAGAGTTTATATCTCATCACAGAACCATGGGTATATGGTAGATACCTCCACCCTGGATCCTAATGTGGCAGTGCCCGCATTTGAAAATGTTAATGATAAGACGAATGAAGGGTTAAAATATATAGGAAAAAATATATTTACCGTGCAGTTTCATCCGGAAGCCTGTCCGGGGCCACAGGATTCCAGCTACCTGTTTGACAGATTTCTGAAGATGATGGAGGTGACAGAATAATGCCAAAGAATCCAGAGATAAAGAAAGTACTGGTGATCGGTTCCGGGCCAATCATCATCGGCCAGGCTGCTGAATTCGATTATGCAGGTACCCAGGCCTGCCGTTCTTTAAAAGAAGAGGGAATTGAGGTAGTGCTGCTCAACTCTAATCCGGCAACAATTATGACGGATAAAGATATTGCAGACAGAGTTTATATTGAGCCGCTGACCGTAGAAGTCGTAGAACAGCTGATTCTAAAGGAAAAACCAGACAGTGTACTGCCCACCCTGGGCGGGCAGGCCGGACTTAATCTGGCCATGGAGCTGGATGAACGGGGATTTTTTGCAGAGCATAAGGTGCGTCTCATAGGAACTACTTCAGAAACTATAAAAAAAGCAGAAGACCGACTTGAGTTTAAAAGCACCATGGAAAAGATCGGAGAGCCGGTGGCGGCCTCTCTTGTAGTAGAAAACGTAGCGGACGGTGTGGCGTTTACCAATACCATAGGCTATCCTGTAGTGCTTCGTCCGGCTTATACCCTGGGAGGAAGCGGCGGCGGAATTGCCCGCAATGAAGAAGAACTGGTAGAAATCCTGGAAAATGGTCTTCGCCTCTCCCGTGTCGGCCAGGTTCTTGTAGAGCGGTGTATCGCGGGCTGGAAAGAAATTGAATATGAGGTAATGCGTGACAGTGCCGGGAACTGCATCACGGTATGTAATATGGAGAATATTGATCCTGTTGGGGTTCACACCGGAGACAGCATCGTAGTAGCCCCCTCCCAGACACTGGGGGACAAAGAATACCAGATGCTCCGTACCTCTGCATTGAATATCATCAGTGAGCTGAATATCACTGGCGGTTGCAATGTACAGTATGCACTCCATCCGGAGAGCTTCGAATATTGTGTCATCGAAGTAAATCCCCGTGTATCCAGATCATCAGCTCTGGCTTCTAAGGCGACGGGATATCCCATTGCAAAGGTTGCTGCCAAGATTGCACTTGGATATACGCTGGATGAGATTCCTAATGCAATCACAGGAAAGACTTATGCCAGTTTTGAGCCTATGCTGGACTACTGCGTAGTTAAGATCCCCAGACTTCCTTTTGATAAGTTTATCAGTGCCAAGAGGACACTCACCACACAGATGAAAGCTACCGGTGAAGTAATGAGTATCTGCAATAACTTCGAAGGGGCTCTTATGAAGGCGATCCGATCTCTGGAACAGCATGTGGACAGCCTTATGTCGTATGATTTCACAGAATTGTCAAGAGATGATCTTCTGGAGCAGCTGGCTGTGGTAGATGACAGAAGAATATGGGTGATTGCGGAGGCCATCCGCCAAGAGATCAGCTATGAAGAGATTCATGAGATTACAAAAATTGACATATGGTTTATTGATAAGATAGCAGTGCTGGTGGAGATGGAACAGAAGCTGCAGACGGATGAGCTGACGGCAGAGTTGCTCCGCGAGGCGAAACGACTGGAATTTCCGGATCACGTAATTGCGGGACTTACGGGTATGACGGCCGAAGAAGTGAAGGCCAGAAGAAAAGAACAGGGGATTCTGGCAGCTTATAAGATGGTGGATACCTGTGCTGCAGAATTTGCAGCTGCTACTCCCTACTATTATTCTGTATACGGCGGTGAGAATGAGGCAGTGCAGACCAGGGACAGAAAAAAAGTGCTTGTTCTGGGCTCCGGACCTATTCGTATTGGCCAGGGGATTGAGTTTGATTTTTGCTCCGTACACTGCACCTGGGCATTCTCACAGGAAGGATATGAGACAATTATTGTAAATAATAATCCTGAGACCGTAAGTACAGACTTTGATATTGCCGACAAGCTGTATTTTGAGCCGCTCACACCTGAGGATGTAGAGAATATCGTTGACATAGAGCAGCCCGACGGAGCTGTGGTTCAGTTTGGAGGCCAGACGGCAATTAAACTTACAGAGGCATTGATCCGAATGGGGGTTAAAATTTTAGGCACCTCAGCAGAGAACGTAGACGCGGCAGAAGACAGGGAACTTTTTGATGAAATTCTGGAGCAATGTCGGATTCCCCGTCCCCAGGGACATACGGTATTTACAGCGGAGGAGGCCAAGAAAGCTGCCAGTGAGCTGGGATATCCGGTGCTTGTCCGCCCCTCTTATGTTCTGGGCGGCCAGGGGATGCAGATTGCTATCAGTGACCAGGATATTGATGAGTTTATAGGTATTATCAACCGCATAGCCCAGGAGCATCCGATTCTGGTGGATAAGTATCTCCAGGGAAAAGAAATTGAGGTGGATGCCGTCTGTGACGGTGAGGATATCCTGATTCCGGGGATTATGGAGCACATTGAGCGGGCCGGCATTCACTCCGGTGACAGTATATCGGTGTATCCTGCCCAGACTATCAGCGACACTGCGAAGGCAACCATTGAGGATTATACCAGGAAACTGGCCAAATCTCTCCATGTAATCGGCATGATCAACATTCAGTTTATTGTGTGTGAGGAAGACGTGTATGTTATTGAAGTAAATCCCCGATCCAGCCGTACGGTGCCTTATATCAGCAAAGTGACAGGAATACCTATCGTACCCCTGGCTACTAAGGTGATTCTTGGTCATAAGATTAAAGAATTGGGATATAAACCCGGACTGCAGCCCGAAGCTGATTATATAGCGATAAAGATGCCTGTATTTTCTTTTGAGAAGATACGGGGAGCAGATATAAGCCTCGGTCCTGAGATGAAGTCTACAGGTGAGTGCCTGGGAATAGCGAAAACCTTTAACGAGGCCCTGTATAAGGCATTCCTGGGGGCGGGAGTAAATCTGCCCAGACATAAAAACATGATTATGACCGTGAAGGATGAGGATAAGCAGGACGCGGTGGATATAGCCAGACGATTTGAAGCCCTGGGATATAAGATTTATGCGACCAGAAGTACGGCGAGAGTTCTGAAGGAACACGGAGTAAATGCGATCCGCACGAACAAAATAGAACAGTCCTCTCCGAATCTGATGGATTTGATTTTAGGACACAAAATTGACCTGGTCATTGATACTCCGTCTCAGGGGGTTGAGAAGGCGAAGGATGGGTTTATAATCCGGAGAAATGCCATTGAGACAGGGGTAAATGTACTCACTTCTCTTGACACGGCGACTGCTCTGGTTACCAGTCTGGAGAATACAGATTTGAATCGGCTGACGCTGATTGACATCGCCAGGATTGCGGGCCGCTGATAGCAGGGAAGGTACAAAAGCATGGCACAGCAGAATAAATATATAGCTGTGCCATGCTTTTGTAACCAGTGGACGTGAGGCATACGCTGTTCTGAGGGGCGGTATGTAAACAGAAATTGAGCAGGCAAGAGGAGGTTATAATGGATTTTATTGAACTGTTGAAAGTTATTTTTCTGGGTATTGTAGAGGGAATTACAGAGTGGCTTCCCATAAGCAGCACCGGCCATCTGATTTTGGTGGATGAGTTTATTAAACTAAATGTTTCCAGGGAATTTTGGGATATGTTTATGGTAGTCATTCAGCTGGGAGCGATTTTGGCCGTTGTTGTGCTGTTCTGGGAGAAAATCTGGCCGTTTCAGAATCAGAGCCTGGAAAAAGACTTGGTAAAGCGTTATGTTAAGATGGATAAAATTATTTTGTGGCTGAAGATTATGGTATCCTGTCTTCCTGCTATTATCATAGGGCTTCCGTTTAATGATATTCTGGAGGAGAAATTCAGCAACTATTTTGTGGTCTCTCTGATGTTGATAATATATGGCGTATTCTTTATTTTAATAGAGAACTACAATAAAAAAAGAACTCCCAGGGTAAATACCCTGGAAGAGATAGACTGGAAGACGGCTCTGTTGATTGGTGTGTTTCAGGTCCTGTCCCTGATTCCGGGTACTTCCCGCTCAGGGGCTACCATAATCGGAGGGATTCTCCTGGGGACCTCCCGGACGATAGCGGCAGAGTACACCTTCTTTTTGGCAATTCCCGTGATGTTCGGAGCCAGTCTTCTTAAGCTCGTCAAATTCGGCCTTGCGTTTACGGGCGCTGAGATATGGATCCTGGCAGTGGGAATGATAACAGCATTTATAGTATCCATACTCTCTATTAAGTTTTTGATGGGATATATCAAAAAACATGATTTCAAGGCGTTTGGATGGTACAGAATCGTTCTGGGTATCGTAGTCATCGGATACTTTATGATTGCACATTAGAGGTGTCCTGTTCTGCATCCTGATCCATCAGACGGAGGGAGAGCATCAGGTAGAGAAGCTCTTCCGGATCCTCCAAATCGGATTCCAGAACATCCTTGATCTTTTCCAGACGATATAAAAACGTACTTCTGTGAATAAATAAAGTTTTGGCAGACTGAACCGCGTTCAGGTGGTGATCCAGGTATACGCTGAGGGTTTTTACGTATTCTGTATTCTGCTCTTCGTCTGATTTTTTCAGTACCAAAAGCTTCTCGTGACAGATCATACTGCCGGGAAGCTTTTTTGTTGCCTGCTGGTAAATATAGGGCAGTGCAATCTTATTAAAATGATGAATCCACAGATAGGGATGGATCTGATTGCCAACCTCCAGTGCGGAACGGGATTGAATATACTGGCGCCTCAGATTCAAATGACCTGTCATGGCACGGCTGTAGCCGGCCTTTAAGAAGCTGTCCCGGATAAAATATATAATTTTATCAGAAATATCATCAACATCGCATTCAGACTTCGTAAGATTAAAATATACGACCACATCCTCCTCGAAGGGAAATGCGCAGGAATAGGGAAATAGGTTTTCCAAATAGTTGCAGATGGCATTAATGGTAAGGTTTTGCTGATCTAAATACGTGGTCTGCAATACAATACAGAGATATTCGTGATTAGTAAGCCAGCCCAGAGAGGTTAACCGCCTGCTGATAACCAGATAGTCCGCAGTCCGGTCAGATAAAATGCTGAGAAATATGGAGTGCATGGTTTTATCGTTGGGAGAGCGGTGAGCTGCATTGCGCATCAGTGCATGTTCTATAAAGGTTGCCAGAAATTCCAGCAGAGCGCCTGCACTGCTGGAAAATGGAACATCCATCTCTGCCATAACCAGCCGGTGCGTGGTTTTGCTGAAACGCTTAATGTTTACATTCAAAGTTCGGTGCCCGGTGATGTATCCGGGGTAGATAAAAGCCCCATCCTTTTCCCGTACCGCATTGTACAGGGTATCCTGCTTCAGGGCTGTGACATACTCAATATACTCCGGCTGTTCATAAGTGGGAAGCCCTCCGGAATTGTCTTCGGCGCCCGGGGAGGAGGCAATGATAGAAAAATCCATCCCCATCAGCCGGAGAGGAGAACCGAGAACAGGGTAACTGGCATCCAGGAGACTCTGAATGGATCCCCCGCTTAAGCTGATATGCATAAGGGTCTCCTCCCACAGGTCATATTTGTCAAATATTTCCTGGAGATAATTAAAGACAAAGGCTGAGGAATCGGGGGTATCTATCACACATAGATTCACAGAGGAGGATACGGCCTCCTCCAAAGTTTCCCTCTCTGTTTCTCCGACGGTCAAAGGGCAGATAAAAAAACAGGAGGAAACCCCTCTTCTTAGCTTCTGATATTCCGAAAAGGAAGAAAGTACGTATATATGATTATTTATAAGTTCGGATTCCTCTCTGTAAAACAGGGGGCGCCCCAGATGAGGCCGCTCGGAGAGCGGGGAGGGCGCCGTTAAGGAATATTTTGTTCTTAAGTCGCTGACCAGCAGAGCGGGACTGAGTTTCATAGGTAACCTCCCTGTACAGTGTATAGAATCTCAATAAATGGATCAAATAAAGAATGTTTTAGCTGTCTCAGCTGCATCTACAGCTGTTTCGGTATAAACATCTGCACCGATTTCGTCTGCAAACGCCTGGGTAATGGGCCCTCCGCCCACCATGATTTTCAGACGGTTTTCTTTATCGGACTGTTTCAGACATTTCACCACATGCTTCATCTCAGGCATGGAAGTAGTGAGAAGGGAGGAGATACAGACAACTGAGACATCAGGGTGCTCTTTTACTGCCTTTAAAAAGCGTTTTTCAGAGACATCCACCCCAAGATCAATCACTTCAAAGCCTGCGCAGCGGAACATGATACCTACCAGGTTCTTGCCCACATCATGGAGATCTCCCTCTACAGTGCCCAATATCACTTTGCCGATGGGATGCATATCACAGGTGCCCAAATAAGGCTCAAGGACATCCAGACCACAGCGCATAGAACGGGCGGCGGCCAGAATACGGGCTATATAAATATCGTTGCCTTTATAGAGCTGTCCTGCATTGCGCATGGCAGGGATCATCGCCTCTTCCAGTATCTGCTGGGGGGAGATGTTCTCCGAGAGTGCCTGCTGAACTAATTTTTCTGTCTGCTTCGGATATCCTTCTTCAATGGAGGAACGAATTTCGCCTAATAAGACCATGAAAATCTCCTTTGCAATCATCTCAGTAACCTTAGCTATTCCAAAAGGAAGCAACTGGTATATGCTATGGTACAGTCACCATAATAATAAGGAAGAGAATTATCCTTACAGATTTGACTGACCAGCATGCCATAAGCTTCCATAGAAGATACCTTTTTATCGGGGAAACGGCAGGGGGCATCCGGGTAGGTGCAGGTCTTGCACCGTGTGCAGCAGCCGGCACCTATAGCCAGAAGATCCGGGTAGTCTTTTTTCAAATCTTCCATAAGACGGAGAAAGGCTTCCTTGTGTTTGGCTTCCGTTTCCATCATGCCTTCCCCGTCCATATTGTCTTCCAGTTCCCCCACAGTCTGTACAATGAGCCCTTTCTGGTACCTTCGTACTTTTCCTTCGCATTCTTCCAGGGATCCGCAGCCTGGGGGACAGGACCAGTTTTTGTTATACTGGTGGCACTTGTCAGAGGCGCACATCTCCCTCACTTCAGGGAGCAGACGGATGGTATGACAATCCAGGGGACCTGTATGGGTAAACCCTGCATTTTTCCCTCTTGCATCTAATGTCTCAAAGTCTATCATTCGTATTACCTCATTTCTTCCGGAAGGGGAAATTCCAATTCATCCACAAAAGTATCCTGAAATTCCGGCTCTGCAGCAAGCTCTAAAAACTCAATCCCCGATGTCAGATGCCGGGTATGCTGGAACTCTGTAAAATTCATTAAGGCTATCTTAGAACCTTCCCCCGCGGCATTCCCTACAGGGGTGATGCGATCCCGCAGAACCGGAGGTATTAAGCCTATATTGCATGCGCTTTCCGGCGACATATAATTGCCGAAAGCACCTGCAATCAATACTTCCCGGATATCCTCCACAGCAATATTCAGATTTCGGCACAGGAGCTGAATACCCGCAGCAATAGCACCCTTTGCAAGCTGTACTTCACGGATATCCTTCTGTGACAGGAAAACAGGTTCCTGCCGGTCGGTTTCTTCGGGAAAGGCCAGCATAAAGGCAGAGATATTGTCAATAGTGACAAGTCTGTGGGCGTTGGCCTTTGCTATGGGGTGCTCTAATTCCTCCGGGCTGTAAAGGCGCCCTGACTCTTCCAGAAATCCGTATTGAAGAAGAAGGCTGACGGTATCCATCAGACCGGAACCGCAGATGCCGGCTGGTTTTTCATCTCCGATTGTAGAATACACAAGACGCTCCCCCTGAAAGGTAACATGGTCAATGGCCCCGTTGGCACCCCGCATTCCGCAGGTGATTTTGGCACCTTCAAAAGCCGGGCCGGCTGCTGTGGAGCAGGTAATCATCCGTTCTTTATTGCCCATAACCAGCTCGCCATTGGTCCCGATGTCTATCATAAGAGTTATGTACTCCCGTTTGGAAAAATCAGTAGCCAGCAGACAGCCTACGGTATCTGCTCCCACAAATCCTGCAATATTTGGCAGCACCATCAGCCGGCCTTCGGGATGAATGCGGATGCCGTATTCCCTGGCGGGCAGGATCAGAGGCTCACTCAGGGAGGGGTTATAGGGAGAGTGCACAAGCGCTCCCGGGGAGATGCCCAGAAACAGATGGTGCATGCAGGTGTTGCCTACAAAGGAAACCTGATAAATATCCCGGATTTTTATGGAAGCCTGTTCTGCAAGTAGCTCCAGAATTTGATTCATTGCCTGGCGGACGGCAGAGCTCAGCTGATCCATATGACCGTCCAGGGCATAATTGGAACGCATTATGACATCAGCCCCGTACTGTGACTGAGGGTTCAGCATGCTGGATACTGCTATCTCTTCACCGCTGCATCCATCCATGAGATAGCCTACAATAGAAGTGGTCCCGATGTCAAAGGCAGCAAGATAGTAAGGCGTGCGCTCTCTTCTCACATCCAGGATTTCATTGTGACATAAGATAACGTTTGGCTTATAATCAGTGCTCTTTAATATCTCATAGAGAGTGCCTGCAACTGACACATTGGGCGGGATGGAAGCAGGCGGCACAGAAGATTTGGCGGCCACAGCTGTTTTCAGCCGGTCCCAGTCAGAATCACTTTCACCGATCCGGCACTTCTCCACCTCAACATCCACAGACTGTATCATGGGAGCAACAATAATTTCACGGGAACTCCCCTTAGTGAGCAGACTGTGGCCGGTAGCTTTCAGGGAAGTGTCGACGGTCATGTCTCCCTGTATATGTACACTGCAGGCTTTCAAAATTCCGGTAACAGGACCGGAAATAATCCTTACAATGCATTTGCCGCAGGAACCCTGTCCCCCACAGGGTGCATCCGGCTGCAGGCCCGCCTGGATCTCTGCATCCAGAAGAGTCGTGCCTTCAGGAACTGCTATAGAAAGCTGTTCCTGCAAAAAAGTAATCGTATAGTTTTTCATAGGCTGCACCTCTTTTATATTCGATGTTCTTATTTTATCAGAAAAAGGGAAAAAAGCAAAGGGATATATCCCTTTGCTCAGACTGTAGACAAACTGGTTTTGGGCTTTGTATCCCAGAGCCAGTTTTCTTTTATTAACCAAATTGCGTTCCAAATAAAGTTTGTGTAATGGGCTTCTCCCTCTAGAAGCCCCCATTTCTCTTTCATCCTGGCCAGCTTTTTCAGATTCATGCACGCAAATGTAAGCCCGACCTTCATTTCCATTCGGGCTTTTCCAAACATCTGTGTATATCGGAAACCATGATTCTCCTTTGCACTTCCAAAGATTCGTTCTATGGTTTCTTTCCTTTGGGAATATAATTCTTTCATACCCACGGTTTGGCGGATCTCCTCACACATCTCCATGTAAGGTTCCCATATGTGGCGCATAACCGTCTTTACATGATCTTTGCTTTGGGTACATTTTGCAAGATAGGCACAGCCTGCACAGCTACTTCCACAGCTTTTGTACTCCCGATATCCCTCACGGTTGGTTGTTCGATAGGTCAGCACCTGATTGTTGGGACAGATATAGCAGTCGTAATACTCATCATAAACGTACTCGTATTTCTTGAAGAAACCCTCTTTTGTCAGGGGGCGTTTGTATGGCAGGAGCGGTTTGACTCCTTGATCGATCAAAAGTTTTGCTATACCGGGAGTTTTATATCCTGCATCGCCTATCAGCGTCTCTATTCCGATCCCTTTTATCTTGTCATATAAGGACTTGAAGGTTCTGCTGTCATGATTGTTCCCGGGATGAACGCTATAGCTGAGAATCCATCCATTCTTATCACATGCGGTCTGTACTGCATAAGCAAATACATGTTTATGTTCTCCTTTGCGGAACCATCCGCTTTCCGGATCAGAAGTGCTTGCTTTCACTGTCTTTTCTTCTTTGCCGCCGGCTCCACCGGATGGTGTATTGCTGTCATCCTCTTTTTCTTTCAGCGGACGTTTCCCGTGTGCTTCACGGTCTTCATTGATTTCCTGTTTCAGCAGATCTTCAAAAAATAATGCCTCATCATGAGCAATACGCTTCTGCATCTTTTTATTGTTTGCTCTGGCTTTTACATGGGTGGCATCCACAAAAACTTCAGTAGGGTCTACCAGCTTAAATTTGTAGCATTCAGAAAGGATATGCTCGAATATCTGTTCAAAGAGGTCGGTGTCTTTAAAGCGTCTCGTATAGTTCTTTCCAAAGGTTGAAAAATGCGGCACTTTATCCAGCATATCCAGCCCGAGGAACCAGCGGTAGGCGACATTTACCTCAATCTCTTTTACCGTCTGGCGCATGCTTTTAATGCCATAAAGATATTGGATGAAAGGAATCTTGATCAGCATGACGGGGTCCATACTGGGGCGTCCGTTGTCCTGACTGTATTTTTCTTCTACCAGTTCATAAATGAAGGACCAGTCGATTGCTTTGTCGATGATCCGCAGCAGATGGTCCTGTGGAACCATGTCATCCATGCAAAACAACTGAATCTGTTCTCTTTTTTTATCCGCATTCTGTGTCATCATAAGCATCTCACCGCCTGTATTTGATACATCTATTATACCAAAAAAGAGCCTCAAAGTCTTGTAAGTGCTGACTTTTCTGGCTCAATGGCGAGGAAAATCCGAGGCACTTGTCCTCGGACTTTGTCTACAGTCTGAGCAAAGGGATATATCCCTTTGCTTTTTTCTGGAGGGGTGTATCTTACAGAAGTTCTTTTTCGGCTGCTGCCAGAATCTTTTCAACTTCTGCTGTAATGGCTGCATCCTGAGGAACTAATTCATCTTTCTCAATTAATTCTAATGCACGGTCAGCAGCTCTCTCATTCAGTGGGGTCTCTCCGCACTTAATCCAGTCAGCCCATACGCTGTCGAAACCGATGGACGGAACGAAAATCTCGTTCTTCTGGAGATACTCAATGGTGTGTTCCTGCTCTAAGAAGGTTTCATGGTCATTCACCACATAATCAAGAGCCTCGAAGCCCAGAATATCTTCGTCAAATTCAAAGCCGCGTTTTGCCTTGCGGATCATGGCAAGAATTTCATTGTCAAGTACTAACTGACTTAATGAACAGCACATAACACTTGCTGTGCTTCCGAAGCCGGTAACCAGTGTGGCACCTGCAATTGCCGGAAGGAATGCATTGATCATCTTTTCATAGCCAGCCTGCTCATCCATAGAACAGCTTGTACAGGACAATCCATATACATCTGTCATAAAGCCGCAGTATGTAGCTAACTGTACGGCCAGCGCACTGGAAATACCTGTCTCAGGCAGACCTAAGATACTCTGTCCGTTTTTCATGTTGGCAAAGAAGGTTCTGGAACCGTAGAACAGTACACAGTTCGGGTTCATCAGGTAGGCAACAGCAGCAAATGCCAGGATCTCAGCATGAGACTGAGCAACTGTTCCGGCGATGGTAAGAGGAGATGTCAGACCTCCCATAGGTGCTGCCAGAACGCTGGTTGGGATGCCGGCCTTGATGATATGTGCCATTGTATTAGTAATCTCTTTTGGCAGGAATAAAGGTGATTCAGGGGAGATTCCGACCATACCGATTGGATTCTGCTCTAAATCAGAGCCGCCGTATAACTTAAATAATTCTACAATATATTTTGCATTGCTAGCTAAGGAGATGCCGGGGCCATAGATTGGCTTCTTGGAATACTCAAACATAGTAGCAGTTTGTTTCAGCTGGCTGATGGCGGAAGGAACTTCGCTTGGATATACAAGAGCACAGGGAAGATCTAATTCCGGACACTGGTTCATTACGCGGATGGTGTCAATTAAATCTGTCAGCTGTCCGTTGCGGCGTTTTCCTGACTTTAAGTCTGCAATCCACGGAGCGCCTCCGGTGCTGTGAGAGAAGGTTTTTCCGATTTCCATCTCTACTTTAGAGCCTGTGGTGGATGTCATCACTACCTGCTTTTTCTGGTTTTTGATTGTTTTTTCGATCAGATCATCGCAGAAATAAACACGGTCTCCTTTTTCGGTACATCCGTTTTCACATAACATTTTACGGATCTCCGGATCTTCTACGCGCATTCCAAAACGCTTTAAGATTTCTACACCGTAGCCGTGCAGCTGCTCAATTTGTTCCTGACTTGCATACTTTAATTGTGGTACGTAGTTCATAATTTCCCTCCATGTTTAACTTTAACTAAGTTTTTTACTGGTTTTTTACTAATTATGAATTCATGTGTGTGTTTTGTTATGCCTATATTACCATTTAAAGTTAAAATAGTCAATGAAAACCCCGGTTAATCGTGAAAAATATTTGTTAAAATTCACCAATATAAAATAACCTGATATTTTTAGATTTTCATTGTGCTTTTCTATACTTTTATAGTATAATGAGGTAAAGAGATGAATTTAAGTCATATTAGAGGGAAAGTAGGAAAGAAAGTTGAGCGACATTAGCAAAATTGGTTACAGTATCAGGAGCCTCAGGAAATCAAAGGGGATGACTCTTCAGCAGCTGTCAGAAGCTACGGGCCTTTCCACGGGCTATCTAAGCAACCTGGAGAGAAACATCAGCAGCCCTACATTAATGAATATTCAGAAAATCTGCGAAGTGTTCGGCAATTCTCTGGGAGACCTTCTGGAACGCAATGCAGAATCCAGAATCGTGGTGAGAAAAGAAGACAGGGAAGTTACGATTGACGAAGAAAACAATATGAAGCTGGAGACCATAGACTTTGGGACTGGAAATACTTCATATTTATATATGACAATCGAACCAAACAGTTCATCTGACGGTTTGTGGTGGGTTCACGAATGCGACGAAGTGGGGACGGTCCTCTCCGGGCATCTTACCATAATGCTGGACGAGCAGACATTTGAACTGAATGTGGGTGATACCATATTAATCAAGGCGCATACCAGACATTGTTATTTTAATAAGCATGAAAAAACTCCCTGTGTGTCTTTCTGGGCCAGGTACTGGGATGAGAACGAAGAGGTTTAAAAAAGTGCAGTTTCTTCCGGATATGCGGCAGATATTTGGAAGAAACTGCATTTTTGAATTTAATTATGTTAAAAAATAAACAAAATAAAAATTCATATTTGTGAAAAAGTTACATATTTTATCGATATGTATAAAAGACATTTGAAATATCGATGATAAGATGATATCATACTAAAAGAATCATGTGTGTGAAATTTGTTCGAAAAAATGTGAAGAGGTGTAAGCGAATGGATGCATTGAAAATCAGGTTACAGAATGCCTGCGAACTTCTGAAAAAAGAAGGATTTGACAAAGCAATTATCGGCGATCCCATGTCCATTAATTATTTGACAGGTATCAGTATTATTCCTTATGAAAGATACTATGGATTAGTTGTTGATGCAGAGGCATGCAGCGCAACAATGGTGAATCCAAGTGTAGATACAGGCTGTATGAAAGGTACGGTAAAAGAGGTTACATATCTTGACAGCGACGGACCTGCGGCTGCTATCAGGGAAGTAGTGGGAGCGTGTAAAAAACTGGCTGTGGAGACAAAATATTTCTCCATGGCGATTGGTGAAATCTTTCACGGTCTTGGGTGTGAGGTTGCTGATATCGGCAATTGCATTGCGAAGCTTAGAATGTGTAAAGATGAGTCTGAAATTGAGACCATGCAGTTTGCAGCCAAGATTGTAGATGAGGCAATTGCCTATGTATCAGATAAAATCAAACCAGGGATGACAGAGAAAGAATTAAATATGATGTTATATTCTTATATGTCAACCTACCCCGGATTTATCACAGATGAATTTATTATCCTGGTGCTGGGAGCAGACAATTCAGCAAACCCCCACGGAGTCAGCGGCGATTATGCTTTCAAGGATGGGGATATTATTCTTCTCGACTTCTGTGCGTATTATAAACATTACTGGTCAGATATTACCCGCTGCCTGTTCCTGGGCCATGTAGGCAATCCAAAGCTGGCAGAGATTTATGATATTGTACTGAAAGCAAATCTGGCAGCTATCGCTAAGGTAAAACCAGGCGTTAAGGCCTGCGAGATTGATAAGGCAGCAAGAGATGTGATAACAGAAGCAGGATATGGTGAGCTCTTCCTTCACAGAACCGGACATGGCTTAGGCCTGAGTGTCCATGAGGAGCCGAATATCTCTTCTGATAACCAGCTGGTTCTTGAAGAGGGTATGACATTTACCATTGAGCCGGGTATTTACATTGAAGGCGTCGGCGGAGTGAGAATTGAGGACGATATTCTTGTGACAAAAGACGGATGCCATATATTTACAACTACTTCCAAGAAGATGGAAGACCATATACTTAAATATTAAGGCTTAACTTAGGAGGAAAAAATGAGCGAGATTAAGACCGGGGCAAGTAAACTAAAGAAAAATATGCCCACACTGATTATTTTGATTATATCCGGTGCTCTTATTTATGCACTGCCATATTTCAGAAGCTATTACTATGATTCATTTGTAAAGCTTTTCAACATTAATAATACACAGATGGGAGCTCTGGGCAGTGCCTTCGGTGCCACAAGCGTTGTTGCCTACTGCCTCGGCGGTTTTTGCGCAGACCGCTGGCCGGCTAAATACCTGATGACAATTTCTCTGGTAACTACAGGTGTCTGCGGATTTGTTCTGCTGCTTTACCCCCCGTATCCAGTGGTGTTCGCTATCCATCTGATTTGGGGTATTACATCCATCCTTACGTTCTGGAGCGCCCTTGTTAAGGCTATCCGTTCTCTGGCTAACTCTGACGAACAGGGAAAAGCATTTGGATTCTTTGAGGGTGGACGAGGCCTTGTCAATATGGTACAGTCTGCGCTGATCCTGGCGCTTTTCGGATATATGTCCAAGGCAGTTTCCGAGAAAGCAGCATTGTCTGCAGTTATTATTATTTATTCTGTCATCTGTATCTTACTGGGACTTCTGGTATTCTTTATGTTTAAAGAGCCGGAAAGAGAAGAAAGTGAAGGGGCGCCAACAAAACTGTTTGATATGAAGATCTTGAAGAGGGTAGCTAAGATGCCTACTACATGGCTTCAGATTTTGATTATCTTCTGCTCCTATGCTATGATCATCAGCTATTTCTATATTACACCATACGCGACCTCAGTATTCGGAACCTCAGCTGTTATTGCGGCTGCTCTGGGATATTTTTCACAGTACTGCCGTCCCATTGGATGTTTTGTATCCGGTATCTGTGCAGATAAATTTGGTTCATCCAAAATCTGTGCGATTTCATTTGTTATTATGCTGGTGGGTATTCTGGGCGTTATCTTTACACCTGGACAGCCATCTATGATCTGGATGCTTCTTATCTTTATTGCAACGATTTATGCTTCCATGTATGCCATTCAGTCTATGCATTTTGCTATCATGGAAGAGGGTGAGTACCCTCTGGAGATCACGGGAACCGCAACAGCTATTGTAACTCCTATCGGATACAGTGCAGAATTCTTTATGCCAATCATCGGCGGTATCTGTCTGGATCATTGGAACAATACGGCCCAGGGCTATAAGGTATTCTTTGGCATTTTGGCCGGACTTGCTGTTATCGGTCTCATTGCGAACTTTGCATGGATGGCCATTACGAAAGAGAAACGTATGGAAATTAAAGCCAGTAAAATGCAGTCGAAAAAGGCTTAAAAGTAATCTTTGAACTCTTAACAGAAGAAGGGTGTTGTGTAATTGCGCAGCATCCTTTTTTGCTATATAATGATTACAAATCAAATCCGGTTTTGGGGAGATAAAAGATGGAAAATAAGGACAGGCAAATTATGGATGTGGCTATGAAGGCGGGCAATATTCTGCTGGAAAGCGGAGCAGAGATTTTCCGTGTGGAGGAGACGATCAATAGGATTGCAAAGTATTACGGGGTGGAGGACAGCGACTCCTTTGTGCTCAGCAGCGGTATCTTTATCACTGCGGAGGGGAAGGAAAAGCAAATATATGCCAGAGTAAAACACATCCCTCTGAATGCAGTTCATCTGGAACGGGTAGCGGCTGTGAATCAGCTCTCAAGGGAGATTGAGGAGGGAAAGCACACGGTAGAACAGGCCAGAGAGAGACTGGAAGCTATTGAAGTGATGAAGGGTAAGAAAGATCTCGCGAGAATGCTTGCCTCCGGGTTAGGGGCGGGATGTTTCTGCTATGTGTTCGGAGGAGATTTTTTTGATGCGTTTACGGCCTTCCTGGCGGGATTCCTTTTGTATTGTTTTGTCGTATGGACAGAGAAAAATGGAAAAAATATGTCCAAAATTGTGGTTAATATTATGGGTGGTTTTTTGGCTACTATGTTTGCAGTGCTCTTATATAAATGTCATCTGGGCACAAACCTGGATTATATTATCATCGGTTCCATTATTCCTCTTCTTCCAGGGGTTTCCTTTACCAATGCGATTCGGGATTTGGCAGATGGGGATTATATTGCCGGAACGGTGAGAATGATAGACGCTCTTCTGGTTACGTTTGGGATTGCTTTGGGAGTAGGACTGATGTATACCATTTACTATAAAATGACAGGAGGTCCTATGCTATGATATTGGATTTCCTTCTTCAGTTTGTGGCAGCCGGCCTCGGTACGGTTGCGTTCTCGATATTGTTTTTTGTTCCTGCAAAATATTATCCCATCTGTGGAGTGATTGGCGGGTTCGGCTGGCTCATCTGTCTTACACTGAACCGGTATCTGGGCCTTGGGATTGAGGTTTCCAGCTTTGCCGCCACTGCGTTTGTAATTATGTGCTCCAGGATAGCCGCCACAAAGCAGAAGTGTCCGGCAACCTTGTTTCTGATTTCGGGTATTTTTCCTTTAGTTCCGGGAACGGGAATATATTGGACAGTATATTACATGATAATGGGAGAAATGGATAAATGCTCTCAGTATGGGCGTCAAACGCTTACGGTAGCAATTGCAATTGTTCTTGGGATAATCTTTGTGTTTGAGATTCCCAATAGTTTGATTCGTAAAATTTGCAGAAAATAACTAGGAAGAGACGAAAAAGAGGTTCTTCACTAATTCTATAATGAAATTAAAACGCATATTTTTACATATATGAAAATGTGCGTTTTAATTTTTCTAAAATGAATATCACAAATGTACAGAATCACCAATAAACGGCGTATTTACAAGGAAAAACGGAAAAAATCGTCAATAAAAAATGAAAAAATAATAAAAAATCGAAAAAAAGTATAAAATTTATTTGAAAAAATTCCGGAAAAATGTTATTATTTATAAAAAGAATCATGTGTGTGAAATTTGTAGGTAGAAAGTGAAAAAGGCAAAAGGAAAGGGGTGCGATTTATGGACGCATTAAAAGCCAGACAACAGAAGGCGTGTGAACTTCTCAGAGAGCAGGGATTTGACAAGGCAATCATCGGGGATCCTATGTCCATTAATTATCTTACAGGAATCAGCATTATTCCCTATGAGAGATACTATGGGCTGGTTATGGATGCCAATGCGGAGACGGTAACTATGGTAAATCCCAGTGTTGACACCGGCTGTATGAAGGGTACGGTGGAAGAGGTTACATATCTGGACAGTGATGGCCCGGCCGCTGCAATCAAGAAGGTAGTAGGAGACTGCAAAAAACTGGCAGTTGAGACTAAGTATTTTTCAATGGCAATTGGTGAGATTTTTCACAGCCTGGGCTGTGAAGTTGCGGATATCGGCACTTGCATTGCAAAACTTAGAATGTGCAAAGACGAGACAGAGATCGAAACAATGCAGTTTGCTGCTAAGATTGTAGATGAGGCAATTGCCTACGTATCTGACAAGATTAAACCTGGCATGACAGAAAAAGAATTAAATATGATGCTTTACTCTTATATGTCAACCTATCCAGGTTTTATTACAGATGAGTTTATCATTTTGGTACTGGGTGCTGATAATTCTGCGAACCCTCACGGGGTCAGCGGCGATTATGCGTTCAAGGATGGTGATATTATTCTCCTTGACTTCTGTGCTTATTATAAACACTATTGGTCAGATATTACCCGCTGCCTGTTCCTGGGGCATGTTGGAAATCCGAAACTGGCTGAAATCTATGATATTGTACTGAAAGCTAATCTGGCGGCAATCGCCAAAGTAAAACCGGGAGTAAAGGCCTGTGAGATCGACAAGGCGGCCAGAGATGTGATCACAGAAGCAGGTTACGGAGAACTTTTCCTTCACAGAACCGGACATGGACTGGGATTAAGTGTTCACGAAGAACCTAATATTTCCTCCGATAATCAGCTGGTGCTGGAAGAAGGAATGACATTCACTATTGAACCAGGCATCTATATTGAAGGTGTGGGCGGTGTGAGAATAGAAGATGATATTCTTGTTACAAAAGACGGATGCCACATATTTACATCCACTTCCAAAAAAATGGAAGATCACATTCTTAAATATTAAAAGTAAAAACAACTATTAGGAGGTAGTTATTTATGGCAGGTAAAAAAGAAGGAAAATTGATGAAGAATTTGCCAACCCTGATTATCTTAATCATATCCGGTGCGTTGGTATATGCGCTTCCCTACTTCAGAAGCTATTATTATGACACATTTATTAAATATTTTGACTTGACAAACACACAGATGGGAGCTTTGGGCAGTGCATACGGCGGATTTGCCATCATTGCTTATTTCCTTGGAGGCTTCTGTGCTGACCGCTGGCCGGCAAGAAAGCTGCTTACCTTATCTCTTATTGTAACCGGAGGTTTGGGATTTATTTTACTGTTATATCCACCTTATCCGGTTGTATTCCTGATTCACGCTGTATGGGGAATTACATCCATTCTTACATTCTGGAACGCACTGGTAAAGGCTCTTCGTTCTCTTGGAACATCAGATGAGCAGGGCCGTGTATTTGGTCTGTTTGAGGGTGGACGTGGTATCACGAATATGGTTCAGTCAGCACTGATCCTGGCACTGTTTGGTTATTTATCAGTTAAAATATCTGATAAAGCAGCGTTATCTTCTGTTATTGCTACATATTCTGTAATTAACGTATTGCTTGGTATCATGGTATTTACCATGTACAAAGAGCCTGAATTTAAGAGAGAGACAAAGGCTATTATCGACGTAAAGGCATTAAAGAAAGTATTATCACTGCCTACCACATGGCTTCAGTGTCTGATTATTTTCTGTTCCTATGCAATGTGCTGCAGCTATTTCTATATCACACCATATGCAACAGAAGTATTCGGTGCAACAGCGGTTATCGGTGCAGCAGTAGGTTACTTTTCACAGTACTGCCGTCCTATCGGATGCTTTGTATCCGGATTTGCAGCTGACAGAATCGGGTCCTCAAAGGTATGCGCCATTGCTTACATCATTATGATTGTGGGTATTGCAGGAGTTATCTTTACTCCAGGCCAGCCGTCACTGATTTGGATGCTTCTGATATTCATCGCTGCAATCTATGCTTCCATGTATGCCTGCCAGTCTATGCACTTTGCTATCATGGAAGAGGGAGAATATCCTCATGAAATCACAGGTACTGCAACCGCCATTATTACACCAATCGGATACAGCGTTGAGCTGTTTGCTCCAATGGTAGCTGGTCTCTGTCTGGATCACTGGGCTGGTGCACAGGGATATAAGGTATTCTTCGGAATTCTGCTTGCAGTTTCTGTAGTTGGTTTAATAGCTACATTTGCATGGATGAAGCTTACGAAAGTAAAACGTATGGAGATTCTTGCCTCGAAGAAGGCTGCATAGTGAGAGATTGATAGTTGGGAGCCGCTGCTTGTGCAGCGGCTCCTTTTTGGGAGTGCGCCCGGCGGCGCACGTTTCTAACCGGTGCAAGTCCGAAATCCGCCCGGTAGTGGGAAGGATATAGCCGAAGGCAAGGGTGTCCATCGTGAGGTGGAATCTGAAGGAAGCTGGATATGGAAGGAAAGGGACAGTGCACAGCCGGAAGTTTTGGAGAAGATACTGGAGAAGGGCAACCTCAAAAGAGCTTTTAAGAGAGTAAGGGCAAACAAGGGAGCGCCAGGAATCGACGGGATTACCGTGGAGGAAATAGGCGCATACCTGAGGGAGAACCAGAAAGAGCTTATCGAGAGAATCAGAAGGGGAAAGTACACCCCGGACCCGGTAAGACGAGTGGAGATACCCAAGCCAGACGTTGGAATACGGAAGCTTGGCATTCCAACCGTAAAAGACCGCATTTTTCAGCAGGCTATAACACAGTGCCTGACACCGATATACGAGCCGTTGTTCACGGAGAACAGTTACGGATATCGCCCGGGAAGACGTGGGAAAGACGCCATTGAGAAGGTAAAAGAGTACGCAGAGCAGGGATATACCCATGCGGTAGCATTAGGCTTGTGGAAATACTTCGACACTCTGAACCATGAGATACTTGTGAATATCCTGCGCAGAAATGTGAAGGACGAAAGGGTAATCCAGTGGAAGAAACCGAAAACCAAGGTGAAGAACCTGCGGAAAATGGGAGTACCGGAAGATTTGGCAAGGCAGGCAGGAAACAGCCGGAGAGGTCATTGGTTTACGACCCATACGGTAGCGGTGAATCTGGCGATGACAAAAGAAAGACTGATAAGCAGCGGCTTTTATGATTTAGCCGCCGCCTATCAGTCGGTGCACGTCAACTGTTGAAACCGCCGTGTACCGAACGGTACGCATGGTGGTGTGAGAGGACGGCGGTTAATCACCGCTTCCTACTCGATTTTTAGAGAACAAGGGGACGGTGAGAGAAGTTTACAGGTACAAGCGGTTCTGTTTATAATAACGTGAAAAAGACGATACTAAAAGTACCGTCTTTTTCGTGATTTTCAAGGAATTAAACTTTGGCAAGTTAAGCTACTAATTCTTTTGCTTTCTGAGCTGCAGAAGCTGCGTCTGCTGTGTAAGCGTCAGCGCCGATTTCATCTGCGAATTCCTGTGTAATAGGAGCTCCGCCAACCATAATCTTGATATTGCTTCTGAAATCCTGCTCATTTAAAGCTTTTACTGTATCTCTAAGAGCTGGCATGGTTGTTGTTAAGAGTGCGGAAAGTCCTACTAAATTAACATCAGGATTTTCTTTTACTGCTTCGATGAATTTTTCGATTGGTACGTCAACGCCTAAATCGATAACTTCAAAGCCGGCACTTTCAATCATCATACCAACTAAGTTTTTGCCGATATCATGTAAGTCGCCTGCAACTGTTCCGAGGATCATTTTGCCTGCTGTTCCTGTATCGCCTGCGCTTAAGTGTGGTTTTAACACCTCAACACCTTTTTTCATAGCACGTGCTGCAACTAACATTTCAGGAACGAAAATTTCGTTGTTTTTGAATTTCTCACCAACGATACCCATTGCATCGATCATACCGGAGTTTAAGATCTCTAATGGTTCACATCCTGCGTCTAATGCTTCCTGAACTAAACCACCAACTAATTTTGCTTTTCCTGCACATACTGCATCCGCAACTGCTTGAATCTGTGACATATTAATATCCTCCTTATTAATAAATTATATAAATTTAATAGTGTCCTGTATTATTTTTTGGGAGCTGGTCCGATTAATCCTTCACGGAAAGCTCCGATGTATTCCAGACAGTACTCATCATTCTGTAACAGAGCGTCTGTAGCATAGATCATACCTAACATATCACGGTTGGTCGGGTCTACGATGGCACTGTCCATACCTGCGTTCATAGCTAATACCATGAATGCCTGATTGATGTTCTTACGGGCCGGAAGTCCGAAAGAAATGTTGGAAAGACCACTTGTAATGTGGATATCCGGATATTCTGCCTTGATCTGACGGCAGCACTCTGCAAAGGTTGTGAGGGCTTCTTCGTCAGTGGAAAGGGTTACTACCAATGGGTCAATATGTAAACGAGATGGTGCTATTCCATATTCTTTTGCCTTCTCCATGACATTGTGGAATACTTCCATTCTGCGCTCTACAGAATTAGGAATTCCTTTGTCATCACAGAGGAGAGCGACGCATTCCCATTTTGTGTCCGCAATCACTGGGAAGATTACGTCAATCTTGTCCCCTTCCATGGAAACAGAGTTTATTAAACCTGGTTTCTTACAGAAAGGAATCGCCGCTACACATGAATGAGGGCTTGGACTATCAATACAGATAGGCACATCGGTTACTTCCTGAATTAAATCGATCATCCAGTGGAGAGTTTCAACTTCGATGCTTTCCTCAACGGATGCGCAGCAGTCAATATAAGTCGCATTGGCGTCTGCTTGAATTTGGGCTCTGTGCTTGATGAATTCAGCATCTTTTTCCGCAATTGCTTTTGCTACTGGCGGAATAGAACCATTGATTTTCTCGCCGATTATAATCATTATATGGCACCTCCTAATGCACGTATGTTTTTCTACATGTCCATTCTACCAAAAATTGCTTGATAGGAAAATACCACAATGTATTGGCAAATTTTGAATCTTTTCATACAATGTGTAGGAAGAGAAGAAAGTGCCGATTTTATAAGAAAAATTACGCTTGGGACAAAGAAAATTGTAAAAAAAGAGAATGCCTTCCCCGGCATTCTCTGCATTTTTGTACATATAGAAGTAAGCGTACTTACTGGATAACAGTTCCTGTTTTGCCCAGAAAACCGTCTTTCGCCTTTGTGATGGACGTGATAACAGCCCTTCGGCCCTGTCCCTTTTCCAGGAAGGAGACGGCAGCCTCAAACTTAGGCAGCATGGTACTGGGTTCAAAATGACCCTCTTCCATATATTTTTTTGCCTGCTCCAAAGAAATACTGCCAATCAGTTCTTCGGAATCGGACTGATAATTCAGAGCAACCTTCTCCACACTTGTCAGAATAAGGAGTTGATCCGCCTCCAGGAGCTCAGCAAGCTTTCCGCTGGACAGATCCTTTTCAATAACAGCACTGGCACCGTGTAGCTCCACCCCTTGTTCCAGAACGGGAATTCCGCCCCCGCCGCAGGCGATTACAATCTGTCCTTTATCCAGGAGGGCCTTAATAGAATCAAGCTCAATAATTTCCTGAGGCTTTGGTGCGGCTACGATTCTCCGGTATCCTTCTTTTTCTTTTATAACATAATTGCCTTTTGCCTCTTCAGCCTCAGCCTCCTCCTCTGTGAGATAACGGCCAATGATCTTCGTGGGTTCATGGAAAGCGTCATCGTAGGGATCTACCTTTACCTGTGTTAAAACCGTACATACCGGTTTATAGATTCCCCGTTTTAGCAGCTCGGCACGGATGGAGTTCTGGATATCATATCCGATATAGCCCTGGCTCATGGCAGAGCATACGGACATGGGAGCAAAGGTATAATCCGGATGTACTTTTCCGAATTCATTCATGGCAGTATGGATCATACCTACCTGAGGCGCATTGCTGTGGGAGATAACCACCTGAGCGCCGCACTCGACGAGATCGGCGATTGCTTTCGCAGTCTCCTTTGTTGCCTGCTTCTGCTCAGGAAGAGTAGTGCCCAGTGCCCTGTGTCCCAGAGCAACTACAACTATTGTTTTTTTCATATAATATACCTCTCTTAATGGTGTAATATTCTATGTCCCATTATAGTGTGAAAAATAGGAAAAAGCAAGAAAAAACCCGATACGCGAGTACCGGGCTTTTCCAACTTGAGGGGGGAGATAGTGAGTGGTTTATCAACTATCCGAGATTCATTATATAGACAAAATGTGATAAAAGTATGTACAAATTATAAATAATATGGAAACTATCTTAAGAAAAGCGGAAAAGAATCCTAAGGAAAGGAAAAGCAAAGGTATGCCTGATTGAAAATTATGGGTTCATGTGGTATTCTGTTACTTAGAATTTCTTATATTATATAGAATACCCAGGGACAGTTCTTTGGGCATGTCCTGTGAGCGGGCAGGTGGTATCTCCTGCATAATAAAGAATAAGATAAAAGGTATGGAGGATTGCACATGAAATTATCTTCGTTATTAGAACAAATAGAATATACCTGTTGCCAGGGGACAACAGATATACAGGTAGAGGATGTGGTCTTTGATTCCAGAAAAGTGGTCGAAGGCTCTCTTTTTGTATGCATCAGGGGGGCTGTGTCAGACGGACACAGATTTGTACCTGATGTAGTAGAGAGGGGGGCATCGGTTCTTATCGTGGAAGAAGAGGTGTCTGTGCCGGACCACGTAACGGTTATTCGGGTGGAGGATACCAGATATGCTCTGGCATGCATTTCAGCAGCTTATTTCGATCATCCTGCCCAAAAGCTTAAGACTATTGGGATCACTGGCACAAAGGGCAAAACAACCACCACATATATGGTAAAGTCTATTTTGGAAAACGCCGGATATAAGGTGGGACTTATAGGCACCATAGAAGCTATTATTGGGGACAGAGTTATTCCAGCAGCCAACACTACCCCGGAGTCTTATGTGATACAGAAGTATTTTTCCATGATGGTGGAGGCGGGATGCGACTGCGTTGTGATGGAGGTTTCCTCTCAGGGGCTGATGCTTCACCGGACAGCGGGATTTACCTTTGATTACGGAATCTTTACCAATATTGAGCCGGATCATATAGGACCAAATGAGCATACAAGTTTTGAACATTATCTCCAGTGCAAAGCTATGCTGCTCAGACAGTGCCGGGTAGGCATTGTTAATGCAGATGATGAACATCTGGAACAAATTATTAAGGACGCTACCTGCAGGCTGGAGACCTTTGGCTTTGGCGGCAATGCAGATCTCAGAGCGGTTAATGCCCATATGGTTGCCCGTCCAGGGTATCTTGGCATCAGCTATGATGTGAAAGGACTGCTGGAGTTCCCTGTGGAGATTGATATACCGGGAAAGTTCAGTATCTATAATTCTCTTACGGCAATTGCAATCTGCCGGCATTTTCAGGTATCAGAGGAAAATATTAAAAAGGCGCTGAAGTCAGCGAAGGTAAAAGGCAGGGTGGAAATGGTCAAAGTGTCTGATGATTTTACACTGATGATAGACTATGCCCATAATGCTATGAGCCTGGAGAGTCTTTTAGATACCCTGCGGGAATATCATCCGCACCGTCTTGTCTGTGTGTTCGGATGCGGAGGAAATCGGTCCAGGATGCGCAGGTACGAGATGGGGGAGGTTTCCGGAAGACTGGCAGATCTTACGATTATTACTTCAGATAATCCCAGAAATGAGGACCCTCAGGCAATTATGGACGATATTGTGACCGGAATCCAAAAAACAGACGGAAAGCATATAGAGATCGCTGACAGAAAGGAAGCAATCGCCTATGCGATTCATCACGGCGAGCCTGGAGATATTATAGTATTGGCCGGAAAAGGGCATGAAGATTACCAGGAGATTAACGGAAAAAAATATCCAATGGATGAGAGGGTTCTGATCGCTGATATTCTGGCAGGAAACTAATAAAATGAACGAATGGTATGCAGATATAATTGTAGATATTTCTCAGGAAAAGTTGGATCGTACTTTTCAGTATAAGATACCGGAGGCTCTCAGAGAAGACATCTGCATCGGCATGCAGGTTAGGGTTCCTTTTGGGAAAGGTAACCGGGAGATTACAGGGTATGTAACAGGCATCTCCGTGGACGCGCGGTATGACACCGAAAAAATGAAAGAAATTCTGGGCCCTGAATCCGGGGGAATTACGGTGGAGTCTAAACTGATAGCGCTGGCGGCATGGATTCGTGAGCAGTATGGTTCAACTATGAATCAGGCATTGAAAACAGTTCTTCCTGTGAAAAAAAAGATGAAGGCAAAGGAGAAAAAAAGGTTAAGGCTTGTTTTGCCCCCCAAAGAGGCAGAGGAGTTGCTTATAGAATTAGAAAGAAAAAAATATGCGGCCAGAGCCAGGCTGCTGTCAGCAATTCTGGAAAATGGAGATATGGATTATGAATTTGCGATAAAAGCACTTCATGTTTCTCCGGCCGCTGTCAGGAAAATGATAGAAAATGGCGCAGTAGCCGAGGAAGTGTCAACCGTGTACCGGAATCCTCTGGGGCCAGTGGAGGGAAATGAGGAACAGATTTCTTTAACCGAGGAGCAGAGGACAGCAGCGGCACGGATTGCTGAGGAATGGGCTTCAGAGGTTCCAAGGCCCTGTCTGCTTCACGGAATTACGGGAAGCGGAAAAACGCTGATCTATATGGAGATGATTCAGAGAATTCTGGAGGAGGGAAGGGAAATCATTGTTCTGATTCCAGAAATTGCCCTCACTTATCAGACGGTACGACGGTTTTACCTTCGGTTTGGAGAACGCGTTTCTGTGATTAACTCCAGAATGTCCCAGGGAGAGCGGTTTGACCAGTTTGAAAGGGCAAGAGAGGGGAAGATACAGATCATGGTGGGTCCCCGTTCCGCCTTGTTTACACCATTCCAGAAGCTGGGGCTGATTATTATAGACGAGGAACACGAATCCTCCTATATCAGCGAAAGCACTCCCAGATACCATGCCAGGGATGTGGCCATAGAGAGGGCCCGAATGGAAGGGGCATATGTCCTTATGGGGTCCGCTACTCCCTCCGTAGATTCCTATTATAAAGGGCAGCAGGGAATCTATCATATGGTTTCCCTGTCTTCCCGTTTTGCGGGAAGCAGCCTTCCGATGGTATATACTGTAGATTTGCGGGAAGAATTAAAAACAGGAAATCGATCTATTATAAGTAAATTGCTCCGGGATAAGATCCAGGAGCGCCTGGATAACCGGGAGCAGATTATGCTGTTTCTCAATCGGCGGGGCTACTCCGGGTTTGTGGCCTGCCGGTCCTGCGGCTTCGTAGTAAAATGTCCCCACTGTGATGTGTCGCTGTCTATTCACAGCCATGGGAGGCTGGTATGCCATTACTGCGGATATGAGACGCCAAGTCTCTCCGGATGTCCTGAATGCGGTTCTCCCTATATTGGAGGATTCCGTGCAGGGACCCAGCAGATAGAAGAGATTGTAAAGAAGATGTTCCCCAGGGCAAGGATTTTGAGAATGGATCTGGATACTACCAAGGGAAAGAATGGACATGAGACAATTCTTGCCGCTTTTGCCAATAAAGAAGCCGATATTCTGGTGGGAACCCAGATGATAGTAAAAGGCCATGATTTTCCGAAAGTGACTCTGGTAGGCGTTCTCGCCGCAGATATGTCTTTATTTGCAGAGAATTACAGAGCCAGTGAGAGGACCTTTCAGCTGCTGACGCAGGCAGTGGGGAGAGCCGGAAGGGGAAAAAATCCAGGGGAAGCTGTGATTCAGACGTATCACCCGGAACACTACAGCATTCAGGCGTCTGTACATCAGGACTATGAAGAATTTTACAGGGAAGAAATCTCATACAGACTGCTCATGGGATACCCTCCCGCAGCCTCAATGCTCGCCATACGGGGCGCCTGCAGGGATGAGTCGCTTTTACAGCAGGGAATGCATTATATAGGAAAGTATATTCAAAAGATTTATCCAAAGAGTGAGCTGCAGCTGATAGGGCCGGCACCGGAGAATATTTCCAAAGTAAATGATATGTATCGTATGGTACTTTATCTGAAGCACGGGGAGAATGAACGGCTGATATGGATAAAAAACCAGCTGGAGCGTTATATCAGAATAAATAAAGGATTTGACAAGATTACGGTTCAATTTGATTTTAATGTATAAACTATAAATATAGTAAGGAGAGGACAGGTATGGCGTTAAGAAAGATAAGAGTGCAGGGAGATCCTATTTTGAACAAAAAGTGCAGACCGGTGGAGGAGATGACACCAAAGATTCAAGAATTGATAGACGATATGTTTGATACCATGTATGAGGAAATGGGTGTGGGGCTTGCGGCACCTCAGGTAGGTGTCCTGAAAAGAATTGTTGTCATTGATACAGACGGCAGCCCCAGGGCTTATATCAATCCGGAGATTCTGGAGACGTCAGGGGAACAGACAGGGGATGAGGGGTGCTTAAGTGTGCCCGGCATGGCCGGACAGGTTACAAGACCAGACTGGGTGAAAGTGAAAGCCTTAGATGAAAATATGGAAGAATTTATTCTGGAAGGCACCGATCTGCTGGCAAGAGCTATCTGTCATGAGCTGGATCATCTGGACGGCAAACTTTATACAGACCTGGTGGAAGGTGATCTCCACAGTACTAATGCGGAATACGAGGAGGAAGAAGAATGAGAATCGTCTTTATGGGAACCCCGGATTTTGCGGTAGGCACACTGGAGGCTCTGATAGAAGCCGGCCATGACATTGCCGGTGTAGTGACCCAGCCGGACAAACCAAAAGGAAGAGGGAAGAACCTTATGGCCCCGCCGGTAAAGCAGGCTGCTATTGCCCGGGGACTGGCTGTGTATCAGCCTAAAAAAGTCAGAGACCCGGAATTTATCCAGATTTTAAGAAAACTGGAACCTCAGATAATTGTGGTAGTTGCCTTTGGCCAGATTATACCTCAGGAGATACTGGAGCTTGCCCCCTTTGGTTGCATCAATGTCCATGGCTCTCTCCTTCCCAAATACAGAGGTGCGGCTCCTATCCAATGGGCTGTCATCGACGGAGAGAAAGAGTCCGGGGTAACAATTATGAAAATGGATGCGGGTTTGGATACCGGCGATATGATTTCCAAGGAAATTGTGCCTCTGGAGGACAAGGAAACCGGCGGAAGTCTCTTTGACAAACTGGCCAAAGCTGGCGCCAGGCTGTGTGTGCAGACTCTGCCGTCTATTGAAAATGAGACAGCAGTCTACGAGAAGCAGCCGGAAGAAAGTCCGACGGCATATGCCAGTATGATAGATAAAAAAATGGGATGTATCCAATGGGAAGAAAAGGCAAAGACCATAGAACAGCTGATCCGGGGGCTGAATCCGTGGCCTAGTGCCTATACGTATCTTCAGGGGAAAACCCTGAAAATATGGGAGGCAGATGTGCTTTCTGAGGAATCCGGGAAAGAGCCGGGTGAAGTGGTACGTACAGATAAAACAGGGCTTTATATCCAGACAGGAGATAAGGTCTTGTGTGTGAAAGAACTGCAGCTGGAAGGAAAGAAAAGAATGGAAGCAGGAGCGTTTCTGAGGGGATATGAGATCCCTGAGGGAACGAGATTGAAAGACAGCAAGGAGTGATGGTATGCCATTTGGGACAGGATATTATTGGGGCTTTGATCCTACGTATTTACTGATTATTATTGGACTTCTTATCTGTGTATGGGCATCGGCGAGTATGAACAGCACATTTGGCCGGTACAGCAGGATAGAGAACCGCAGCAGAATCACAGGAGCGGAAGCAGCACAGAGAATACTGCAGTATGCGGGGATTCATGACGTGCATATTGAGCGGACCGGGGGAAACCTTACCGATCACTATGATCCCAGAACAAAAGTACTGCGGCTGTCGGGAAGCGTATACGGCAGCACATCTGTGGCTGCTGTCTGTGTAGCCGCCCATGAATGCGGACATGCGGTACAGCATAACAGACAGTATCTTCCTTTGACGGTCAGGGGCGCTATTGTTCCTGTGGCAAATCTGGGCTCAGCCCTGTCCTGGCCGTTATTCTTTGCCGGTCTGATCTTTTCCGTACCATCATTGCTGACATTGGGGATTGTATTATTTACAGCAGCAGTGGCATTTCAGCTGGTGACCCTTCCGGTGGAGACCAATGCCTCCAGAAGGGCCCTTGCAATGCTGCAGGAAACAGGAATTTTAAGAGAAGAGGAGTTAAGAGGCGGCAGAAAAGTTCTGAAGGCTGCAGCGCTGACATATGTAGCAGCACTCGCATCCTCCATATTACAGCTGCTGCGTTTGCTGATACTCGCAGGAGGAACAAGAAGGGATGATTAATAGTATTAATACCAGGGAACTGATCCTGGGAATCTTACTGCAAGTGAACAAAGAGGGGGAATACAGCCATATTGCAATCCGCAATACTCTGGGGAAATACCAGTATCTGTCAAAGCAGGACCGGTCTTTTATTACCAGAGTGTGTGAGGGAACTTTGGAATATCGGCTTAAAATAGATTATATCATTAATCAGTTTTCCAATGTCAAGGTGAATAAAATGAAGCCTGTCATCAGGGAGATACTCAGAAGCGGGGTCTATCAGCTGCTCTATATGGACAGCATTCCCGATTCCGCAGTATGCAACGAAGCTGTAAAGCTTGCCCAGAAAAAAGGATTTTACAGTCTGAAGGGGTTTGTGAACGGGGTACTTCGTACTATAGCCAGGGAGCGGGGGAAGCTTGCTTTTCCTCCAAAGGAGCACCACGTAGAATATCTCTCAGTTACCTACTCCATGCCGGTATGGCTGGTAGTCCGATGGCTGGATCAGCTGGGCTTTGAGACCACAGAAACTATACTGAAGGCATTTTTACAAGAACGTCCCACGGCCGTGCGCTGCCAGGAATATCTTAATTCTACGGAAGACACCATAGCCAGCCTGAGAAGCCAGGGGGTTAAAGTGGAGAAGGCTCCTTATATAAAAACCGCTTACTATATCTCTGAATATGATTATCTGCCGGCCCTTCATGCGTTTACCATGGGCAGAATACAGGTACAGGATGTCAGCTCTATGCTGGTAGGGGAGATAGCAGCCCCCAGCCCAGGGGACAGAATTCTGGATCTGTGTGCAGCCCCCGGCGGAAAGAGTCTCCATGTGGCAGATAAGATGAAGGGACAGGGCCATGTGGAAGCCAGGGATGTGAGCGAGTACAAAGTACAGTTGATGGAAGAAAATTTTCGCCGTGCAGATGCTGTAAATATAGAAGCTGTCTGCAGGGACGCATGCGTTTATGAGGAGGAGACTGCCGGCAGTGCAGACATAGTCTTGGCGGATGTCCCCTGCTCCGGACTGGGAGTCATCGGGAGAAAGACAGATATAAAATATAAGATGACACCTGAGAAGCAGGAACAGATCATCAAGCTTCAGAGGAAGATACTGGAAAATGCTGCTGCCTATGTCCGGCCGGGGGGAATCCTGATTTATAGTACCTGTACGATCGCAAGGGAGGAAAACCAGGACAACATACATTGGTTTGTCAATCATTATCCCTTTCAGCCGGAATCTCTGGATCCCTACTTATGTGAAGAGCTACATAGTGAGACTACCGGACAGGGATATCTTCAGCTGCTGCCCGGGGTTCATGAGAGTGATGGGTTCTTTATAGCCAGATTGAGAAGGGTGTAGGAGATGGAAGGATTAGATATTAAATCATTGACAGCTGAGGAACTGCAGAATGTAATGGCAGAACTTGGGGAAAAGCCTTTTCGGGGAAAGCAGCTGTACCAGTGGCTGCATGTAAAACTGGCGGACAGTTATGAAAGCATGACAAACCTGCCTCAGCATCTGAGACAGAGACTGGAGGAAGAATATCCATATACTTGTCTGAAACCCGTGGAAGTTCAAACATCAAAACAGGACGGAACACAGAAATACTTGTTTGCCCTTGGGGATGGAAATGTGATTGAGAGTGTGCTGATGAAGTATAAGCACGGAAATTCTGTCTGCATATCCTCTCAGGCGGGCTGCCGGATGGGCTGCCGGTTTTGTGCCTCAGGCATAGGAGGGCTGACCAGAAATCTGCTGCCGTCAGAGATGCTGGATCAGATTTACCAGATTCAGAAGTTATCCAAAGAACGTGTGTCTAATGTGGTTGTGATGGGAACAGGAGAGCCCCTGGATAATTATGACAACCTGGTGCGGTTTATCCGCATGCTCAGCGATGAAAAAGGGCTGAATATCAGCCAGAGAAATATTACAGTATCTACCTGCGGAATCGTACCCAGGATCCGGCAGCTGGCTGAAGAAAAACTTCAGATTACATTGGCTATTTCTCTTCATGCCTCCAATCAGGAAAAGCGGAGGGAGCTGATGCCTGTAGCCAATAAGTATGAACTTGGAGAATTGATGGATGCATGCAGAAGTTACTTTGAGAAATCAGGCCGCCGCCTGACCTTTGAGTACAGTTTGGTAGGAGGAAAAAACGACACGCCGGAAGACGCGGCAGAGCTTGCTGCACTCCTGAAAGGGCTGAATTGCCATGTGAATCTGATACCGGTAAATCCTGTCAAGGAGCGGGATTTCGTGCAGTCCGATAAAAAAGTTATAGTTAATTTTCAAAATAAACTTGAAAAATGCGGAATTAATGTTACTATTAGAAGAGAAATGGGCCGGGATATTGATGGAGCCTGTGGACAATTACGAAAGAAATATATCTTGATAGATAAGAAAGAAAGAGAGACGCAAGGATGAAAGTTTATTCTGTGACAGATGTAGGACAGAAGAGAAAAGTGAATCAGGACTATGTCTTTGCATCAGAGCAGGCTGTCGGTAACCTGCCCAATCTTTTTGTTGTTGCGGACGGGATGGGCGGACATAATGCGGGTGATTTTGCATCAAGTTTTGCCGTTCAGGTTTTGCTTGATACCGTCAAGGCAGATGCGGAGTATAATCCCATAAAGATTATTCGTAAGGCAATCGAAAATGCGAATCTTAAATTGCTGGAGCAGGCAGCTAAAAACGAGGGAATGTCCGGCATGGGTACAACTATGGTTGCGGTAACAGTAGTCGACCATTATGCTTATGTGGCAAATGTGGGTGACAGCCGTCTGTATGTCATGGATGACGGAATCCGTCAGATTACAAAGGACCACTCCCTGGTAGAGGAAATGGTGCGCATGGGTGAGATCAGCAGAGAGGATGCCAGAAATCACCCGGATAAGAATATAATAACAAGGGCGTTAGGGGCAAAAGAGGAAGTGGATATTGATTTTTTTGATATCAAGCTGCATCCGGACAGCATTATTTTGCTGTGTTCCGACGGCCTTACTAATATGGTAACAGATGATGTAATTGCGCAGATTGTAAAAGAAGCTCCCTCGCTGGAGACAGCAGGACAAAGTCTGATTCGTTTGGCGAATGAAAATGGTGGAAAGGACAATATTGCGGTGGTACTAGTAAAACCAGGTACAAAAGAGGTGGAAGTATGTTAAATGTGGGAATGATTATTGGAGAAAGATATGAGATTGCCGGCAGAATCGGATCCGGCGGTATGGCAGATGTATACAAGGCGAAAGATCATAAACTGAACCGCTTTGTAGCTGTAAAAGTATTAAAGGCTGAATTCCGGGAGGATATGACATTTATCCGGAAATTTCAGACAGAAGCCCAGGCGGCGGCAGGGCTGGCACATCCGAATATAGTAAATGTGTTTGATGTAGGGGAGGATAACGGCGTTTACTATATTGTTATGGAGCTTGTTGAAGGTATAACGCTGAAAGAGTACATCTCCAAGAAGGGTAAATTAAGTGTAAAAGAGGCAACCAGTATCGCTATTCAGGTATCTATGGGACTTGAAGCGGCGCACAACCATAACATTGTTCACAGAGATGTGAAGCCTCAGAATATTATTATTTCAACAGACGGAAAAGTAAAGGTAACGGACTTCGGGATCGCAAGGGCTGCATCCTCTAACACGATCAGTTCAAATGTTATGGGGTCTGTGCATTACAGCTCCCCGGAGCAGGTGCGGGGGGGATACAGTGACTCAAAAAGTGATATCTATTCCCTGGGCGTTACTATCTATGAGATGGTAACCGGAAAAGTACCGTTTGACGGAGATACTACAGTGGCGATTGCCATTAAGCATCTGCAGGAAGAAATCGTTCCTCCTTCAGAGTATAACTCTCAGCTGCCCCACAGCCTGGAGCAGATAATTCTCAAGTGTACGCAGAAAAGTGTTGACCGGCGCTACAACAGTATGGCTGAGGTAATTGCAGATTTGAAGCATTCACTGATAGACCCGGACGGGGACTTTGTGAATCTGGTTCCCCTCAGCAATCACGCGCAGACCGTGGTGATTTCCGGGGATGAGCTGAATGAGATTAAGAAGAACCGCTATGGTGACACCCAGCCCTCCTATCCCCCACAGGATGAGGAGTACGATGAGTATGAGGAGGATGAAGACGGTGATGATTACGACGATGACTACGACGACGGCAGAAAAGGCGGCATTAATACCCGCCTGGAGAAAGCTCTTACCATAGGCGGACTGATTGTCGGTGCCATCATTATCTGTATTTTAATCTATCTTATCGGTCAGGCAGCAGGGATTTTTACCTTCGGTTCGAAAAATAAAGAAAATAACAAACCAAAGGTTGAGGATACCTCAGACAAGAATGATGAGGATGCACAGGTTGAGGTTCCAAAACTGGTGGGAAAGACAGTGGAGGAAGCCCAGAAACTGGCTTCAGACAACTCTCTGGGAATTAAGAAGGCCGGCGAAGAGGCTTCTACGGAATATGAAGCAGGTGTGATTATAAAGCAGGAGATTGAGGCCGGTACAAAAGTTGATAAGAACACTATGATAAAATATACGGTAAGTACGGGCAGCGATGAGATTCGTGTGGCTGATGTTGTGGGAGAAACGCAGACAGATGCGGAAGCTACGCTCCAGGACCAGGGCTTTGAGACCAAGGTGGAGAAGGAGAAAAGTGATTCCGTGGATATCGGCAAGGTGATTTCCACAGACCCGGGAGCCGGAGAAAGTGCCAAAAAGGGCGACACCATTACCGTAAAAGTTAGCATCGGAAAGGGCGATAAATCAGTGAAGGTGCCCAATGTAGTGGGGCAGAAAGAGGCAGATGCCAAGGAAGCGCTGAATGAACTGGGGCTTGACGTGGTAGTGGAAAGCGGTACCAGCAGCAGTGTGGACATCGGGGATGTCATGAAGCAGGATATCTCTGCGGGCCGTTCTGTGGAAGCCGGGACTACAATTACCATTACAGTAAACACCGGAAACAGTTCCGATAATGACTCTGATACCGATAAAAAGGATGACAACACCAGCACGAACACATCCGCCAGCGGAACATGGAAATGCGTTGGGCAGCAGATAGCTTCACCTCCGGGATACAAAGGCGGTGAGATTAAGATGGACCTGGCTCAGGAAGTGGATGGCGAGATTCAGGCAAAAACGATCCTTACGGATGAAAAGTTAAAGTTCCCGTATTCCTTAAAGAATGTTGAGGGTGAGCCGGGAGTTACAACTGGTACTATATATGTCTATGAGAAAGTAGATGGTGAGTACACGATGCTGGGGGCATATAAAAATCTGAAGTTTGAACAGGTAGATTAATACATGCAGGGAAAGATAGTGAAAGGAATTGCCGGATTCTACTACATTCATGTAGCAGAATCCGGGATTTACGAATGCAAGGCAAAGGGAATATTCCGAAAAGAAAAGAAAAAGCCGCTGGTAGGCGACGATGTAATCATAGAGGTCCTTGATGAGGAGAACAGAGTAGGTAATCTGGTGGAGATACTTCCCAGAAGAAATGAACTGATACGGCCAGCCGTTGCCAATGTTGATCAGGCAATGGTGATATTTGCCGCCCAGGAGCCGAAACCGAACTTCTCATTGCTGGACCGCTTTTTGATTTCCATGGAAAAGCAGGGCATCCCCACAAAAATCTGCATCAACAAGAAGGACCTGGTTACAGGGGAGGAACTGGAGCTGCTTATCAGTGAATATAAGAAGTGCGGATATGAGGTTTTCACCACCAGTGCGGAGCAGGAAGAGGGGGTGGAGCAGATGAGTGCGCTTCTGAAAGGAAAGACTACGGTGGTGGCCGGACCTTCGGGGGTGGGGAAATCTTCTCTGACCAATCTTGTTCAGCATGGGGTTGAGATGGAGACAGGAGCTATCAGCCAGAAGCTGGGACGGGGAAAGCATACCACCCGGCACTCGCAGCTGATACAGATAGACGAGGGCACTTACATCATGGATACCCCCGGATTCAGTTCACTCTATGTTGCGGACATGGAAAAGGAAGAACTGAAGGACTATTTTATAGAGTTTGCTCCCTATGAGGGGGCCTGCCGGTTCCAGGGGTGTTCTCATACCCATGAACCGGGATGTGCAGTAAAAGAAGCCCTGGATAAGGGGGAACTCAGCAGAATCCGCTATGCGAATTATGTAGAATTTTATGAGGAACTAAAAGACAAGAGGAGGTATTGAGGTATGAAATATGAGTTATCACCATCTATATTAGCTGCAGACTTTAACCGTCTGGGAGAGCAGATTAAGAAAGTAGAGGAGGCAGGAACCAGATGGCTTCATTTTGATGTTATGGACGGGATCTTTGTGCCCAGCATTTCCTTCGGCATGCCTGTCTTGGCCTCACTGAAAAAAGAAACCTCTTTATTTATGGACGTGCATCTGATGATTTCAGATCCGGGAAGATATGTAGATACGTTTATGAATAATGGGGCTGATATGCTTACCGTCCATGCGGAGGCGTGCACCCACCTGGACCGCACCATAGCGCAGATCAAGGAGGCCGGATGCAGGGCCGGGGTGGCTTTGAACCCGGCAACTCCTGTCTCGGTGCTGGAGCATGTGCTGGATACAGTGGATATGGTGCTGATTATGACTGTGAATCCCGGATTCGGGGGACAGAAGTACATACCATACTGCACCCGTAAAGTTGCTGTGTTGAGAAATGAGTTTGACAGAAGAGGACTGGATACGGATATTCAGGTTGACGGGGGGATTACCACCGATACATTGCCTGAAGTTCTCAAAGCGGGTGCAAATATTTTTGTAGCAGGCTCTGCTGTTTTTAAAGGAGATATTACAAAGAATGCAAAAGAGCTGCTGGAACTTATGGAGCATGAGGCCTGAATATGAAGACGTTGATGATTAGCGGCGGCTCTCTGGATGAGAAGTTTGCCCTGAACTTTATTGCAGAGATGAGGCCGGATTATATACTGGGCATTGACAGGGGGCTGAATTTCTGCTATCAGCATGAGATACTTCCTTCCTATATAATGGGAGATTTTGACAGCATTGATTCCCGAGTGATGGAGTATTACATGAATAACCCCGGGATTCCAGTGGAGCGGTTTCAGCCGGAAAAGGATGCCACAGACACACAGATAGGAATTGAAAAGGCAATTGAATTAAAAAGTACAGGCATATGGATCCTGGGGGCAACAGGCGGGCGTATGGATCATTTCTGGGGAAATGTACAGTGCCTGGCGTTGGCCCACCAGGCCGGTATACCGGCAGTCATTGTGGATCCCCAGAATTATATTACGCTTCTGGGGAAAGAGACCATGCTGGAGAAATCCAGACAATTTGGAACCTATGTTTCCTTTTTTCCTCTGGGGGATGCGGTAGAGGGACTGACATTGGAGGGATTCAAATATCCCCTGACTGACCATTATCTGAAAAACAGCGATGGTCTGGGGGTAAGCAACGAGATTGCAGAGGATACAGCGATCGTAAAATACCGACAGGGAATGCTGCTTATGATGATGTCGAAGGATAGAGAAGCATAAAGGGCCGATGCGAAAATTGTCGATAAAAAAATGAGAAATGTCGAGTGATAGGGTGGGTCAAGGTCTTGATTCGCCTTATTATGTGTGTTAGAATTTACCATAAGCAATAAAAAGCGGCTGCTTATAACATAGAAGAAAAGAGGATTTAACATATGAAATTAGGAATTGTAGGACTTCCCAATGTGGGGAAGAGTACCTTATTTAATTCCCTGACCAAAGCAGGGGCGGAGTCTGCTAATTATCCGTTCTGCACCATTGATCCCAATGTGGGAGTAGTACCGGTGCCGGATGAGCGTCTGCAGCTTTTGGGTGATTTTTATCATTCTAAAAAAGTGACTCCGGCAGTCATAGAGTTTGTTGATATTGCAGGACTTGTAAAGGGAGCTTCCAAAGGGGAGGGATTGGGAAACCAGTTTCTGGCAAATATCCGGGAGGTTGATGCCATTGTTCATGTAGTACGCTGCTTTGAAGACAGCAATGTGGTCCATGTTGACGGGAGTATAGATCCTCTCAGAGATATAGAAACGATCAATCTGGAACTGATCTTTTCAGATATTGAAATATTGGAGAGGCGGATTGCCAAAACATCAAAATCTGCCAGAAACGATAAAGAGGCAGCCAAAGAGCTGGAACTTCTTCAAAAACTGAAAGCCCATCTGGAAGATGGGAAGCCTGCCTCTGTCTTTGCGTGCGGGACGGAAGACGAAGAAGAGTATATAGCTAATTATAACCTTCTGACAGGTAAGCCAGTGATCTATGCGGCTAATGTAGCGGAAGAGGATCTGGCAGACGACGGGTCTTCCAACAGTCTGGTTGAAAAAGTCAGGGAGTACGCAGGGGAACAGGGCAGCGAGGTCTTTGTGATCTGTGCGCAGATCGAACAGGAGATTGCGGAGCTTGACGAAGAAGAGAAAAAAATGTTTTTGGAGGATTTGGGTATTAAGCAATCCGGCCTGGAAAAGTTAATACAGGCAAGCTATCGGCTGTTGGGACTTATCAGTTATCTGACATCGGGAGAAGATGAGACCAGAGCATGGACAATCAAAGTAGGTACAAAGGCGCCACAGGCGGCCGGAAAAATCCACACGGATTTTGAGAGAGGATTTATTAAGGCAGAGGTGGTGAACTTTCAGGATCTTCTGGACTGTGGTTCTTATGCAGGGGCCAGGGAAAAAGGGCTGGTGCGTATGGAAGGAAAGGACTACGTGGTAAAGGACGGAGATGTGATTTTATTCCGATTTAATGTATAAGAACTGAAAAAAAAGAGACTACTACTATGTAGATAATCAAACTTGGGAGATAGGCAAATATGGCATGTGGGGACTCTGGTTATCCTGAACGGGAAAATGATGGATAAATACAAAGGAGATTGATGCATATGACAAGATTGGAACGATTGAGACACGAGATAGAAGCTGCGAGACAGGCCATGGATGAAAAGATAGGGAATAATTTCAAGCTGGAAGAAGTTTACAGAGACAGTGTTAAACTGGATGTACTAATTGAGGAGTATATGGCAGAGGCAGAGGCGTCGGCATAATATAGTAGGCGCTTTCAGTGCTCTCTACCAGATATAGTAAAATAGAAAAAAGCAGGACATTTCATCTGATTTGCAGGTGATTTGTCCTGCTTTTTTTCTGTGAAAGATTTATGAAAAAACATATGTTCCCCTTGTTTTTTAGGGGTGATTAGTATAAAATGGGTACATAAGTGGTAGAAAGTGGTGAAAAGTGGTGGCAAGTGGATGATAGGTGGCAGAGCATTCACAGGTTGCCGCGGGAAGTGCAAAGGGGAGACTTGCAGTTCCACGAAAGAAGGTGACATTCATGTTCATGGGAGAGTATAGTCATACAATCGACGCGAAGGGGCGATTGATCATTCCGTCAAAATTCAGAGAACAATTAGGGGAAGAGTTCATTTTGACGAAAGGTTTAGATGGTTGTCTGTCTATATTTCCACAGGATGAATGGAAAGTTTTCGAGGAAAAATTAAAAGCCTTACCACTTACGAATAAAAATGCAAGAACCTTCTCACGTTTCTTTGTCTCCAGTGCTACTTCATGCGAATTGGACAAGCAGGGGAGAATTCTCGTTCCATCTACACTGCGGGAATTCGCTGGTCTGGAAAAGGATGTTGTGCTGACTGGAAATATTACCAGAATAGAAATATGGAGCAAAGAGAAGTGGATAGAAAACAGCAGTTTTGATGACATGGATGCCATTGCAGAAGGGATGCAGGACATGGGAATTGTCATCTGACGGCTGTAAAACGGACACAGGAGATTAGAATGGAATTTAAACATCAATCTGTATTACTGGAGGAGACCATTACAGGCTTACGGGTAAAGCCGGATGGTATTTATGTGGACGGTACACTGGGAGGAGGCGGTCATGCCTTAGAGGTATGTAAGTTGTTATCTGCCAAGGGGAGACTGATAGGCATAGATCAAGACGATGCTGCAATCATGGCTGCGGGTGAACGTTTAGGGGATTACCAAGATCAGGTGACGCTCATTCGCAGCAATTATTGCAATATGAAAGCAGAGCTTGGCAAGTTGGGAATCTCATCTGTGGATGGGATTATATTAGATTTAGGGGTTTCATCCTATCAATTAGACACTGCGGAAAGGGGATTTACCTACAGGGAAGATGCCCCTTTGGATATGCGTATGGACCAAAGAGGGGACCGTACGGCAAGGGATATTGTTAATACTTACAGAGAAAACGAACTGTATCGGATTATACGCGATTACGGTGAAGATAAATTTGCAAAAAACATTGCAAAACATATTGTCCTGGCAAGGGAGGAGCATCCCATCGAGACGACTGGGGAGTTGATCGAGGTGATTAAAAGAGCGATTCCTATGAAAATAAGGGCAGTAGGCGGACACCCGGCTAAGAAGACGTTTCAGGCAATTCGGATTGAGCTGAACCATGAACTGGATGTATTGAGAGATTCGCTGGATGATATGATTGATATGCTGAACGACGAGGGGCGTATCTGCATCATCACCTTTCATTCACTGGAAGACAGGATTGTTAAAACCATCTTCAGGAAAAATGAGAATCCCTGTACGTGTCCCAGTAATTTCCCGGTATGTGTATGCGGGAAAAAGCCCAAGGGAAGAATTATCACGAAAAAGCCAATAGTACCAGGGGAGGAGGAGCTGGCACGGAACAGCCGTGCAAAAAGCTCCAAGCTAAGGGTTTTTGAACGGCGTCTTACGTAAGCCAAAGTAAGGAGTAAAGTATGGCTAGTGGAGGCAATCGAAGGGTAAATCAAAGATCGGTGAGTACGAGAAATTCAGGGAATACCAGGTATTCTTATATAGAAGGAAATACAGTAAGAAGTGTGCAGACAGCGCCTAAAAGGCAGGAACGTCCGGTAAGGGGAAACCGGGAGGTCAGCCACAGGGCGCGGAGAAACCGTGCGAAAGCACTGCAGGTAAATAAAGGTTATATTGTGTTTTTGGCACTGGTATGTACTGCTACTTTATTTGCGTGCGTGCAATTCCTTCAACTGAAGGCAGTGATTACTGCACAGACAAAGGAAGTGGCATCATTAGAGACACAGCTGAGTCAGCTGAAAGCGGATAATGATGCTTTTTACAGCGAGACACTTGCATCTGTAGATTTGGACCATATTCGGGAGGTGGCGATTAATAAACTGGGGATGGGTTACGCCCAGGAAGACCAGATTATTCGTTACAGCACCAAGGGAAGCAGTTATGTAAGACAGTATAGAGATGTACCGGATGCAAAGTAGGTGAGTAAATTGGAACGCAGGAAGAAACAGAAAAGAAAATTGAGTGGAACCATGAGAAAAAAGCTGGCAGGACTGTTTATTTTGGTTCTGCTGGCTTTAGTAGGTTTAACATTAAGAATAACCTATATTAACGCCAAAAGCGGAGATAAGTATAAAAAGCAAGTTTTAATACAGTCCCAGCAGCAATATGACAGCAGGACCATTCCCTTTAAAAGAGGGGATATTACGGACAGAAACGGGACAGTGCTTGCAACCAGCAGTAAGGTTTATAATGTAATTTTGGACTGTAAAGTAGTCAATTCAAATAAGGATTACGTAGAGCCAACGGTTAAGGCCCTTACGGAACAGCTGGGGCTGGACGAGGATACCATACGCGGGCTTCTTACCAATGAACAGACAAAGAACAGCCAGTATCAGATTCTGAAAAAAGAAATCTCCATGGATGAAAAAAAAGCTTTTGAAGCGTATACGGCTGTGCCTGAAGACAGCAAACTCTCGGAAGAAGAGAGGCTGGAGAAGAAAAATGTACAGGGCGTGTGGTTTGAGGAGGATTATCTGAGAAAGTATCCCATGAATGCCCTGGCATGTGATACACTGGGATTTACATTTGCTGGTAATGTGGCAGATTGGGGAATAGAAGGGTATTATAACTCGACCCTCAATGGAGTGGATGGGAGAAAATATGGATATTTTAATCAGGACTCCGATTTGGAACAGACTATTATTGATCCGGTAAATGGAAACAGTGTGGTTTCCACTTTGGACGTCAATATACAGCAGGTAATTGAGAAGTATATCAGTGCATTTGACACAGCGATGTCAAAAGAAAACTTCAAAAAAGAAGATAAGAAAGAAGATGAGGAGGAAGACTCCTCCAAGGCAAAAAAGATAACAAAAGGGGCTGCCAATATAGGAGTAATTGTTGCAAATCCCAATACAGGGGAGATCCTGGGTATGGCAAGCTCAGATCCTTATGACCTGAATAATCCCAGGGATCTCACGGGAATTTATACAGAGGAAGAGATCAAGAGAATGAATGATGAGACTCAGCTGGACGCTCTGAATGCCATGTGGCAGAATTACTGTGTGACAGAGGCCTATGAACCGGGCTCTACTGTCAAACCAGTCATCGTGGCATCTGCTCTGGAGGCAGGTGCTATCACAGAGAACGACACTTTTGTGTGCGACGGCGGGCAGCAGGTAGCGGATCGGTTTATTAAGTGCTCGATTTATCCGGACGCACATGGTACACAGTCTCTGGGAGAGGTAATACAAAATTCCTGCAATGACGGTCTGATGGCCATCGGAAAAAAGATGGGAGCGGAAACCTTTCTGCGATATCAGAAGACATTTAACTTCGGAAGCAGAACCGGCATAGATCTGCCCGGAGAAGGTACAGGTATCCTCCATACCAAAGATACCCTGAACGCCGTTGAACTGGCTACTAGTTCTTTTGGTCAGGGATTTACCTGTACCATGGTTCAGGAACTGGCAGCATTATCTTCTGTAATCAATGGAGGAACCTATTATCAGCCTCATGTAGTAAACCGGATAGTAGATGATAAGGGAAAAACGGTAAAAACCATAGAGCCTACCGTCTTGAAGCAGACCATTTCACCTGATATTTCTGCAGAAATCCGGGATTATATGGGGATGAGTGTAAAGTCTGGTACCAGTAAAACATCAAAGGTACAGGGTTATTCCATGGGCGGTAAGACAGGAACAGCACAGAAGATTCCCAGGGGCAGCGGAAAGTACCTGGTATCCTTTATCGGATTTGCTCCGCTGGATGATCCCCAGGTAGTTATCTACGTAGTAGTTGACGAGCCAAATGCAGAGCGTCAGGACAACAGCAAGTACCCACAGTACATTGCTCAGGCAGTGCTTTCGGAAATTCTGCCGTATATGGATATCTTCCCCGATGAAGATACCAGCCAGGCTACCGTGCTCTGGGAGGGCTTTACAGGAGTGAAAAAGCAAAATGATGTGGGAGCTGAGGATCAGGAGGAGGATGATGGAGACGCACAGGAGAGCGATATCTCCGGAGACGGAATCGAGGATGAAAATGTACCGGATCCCCCGGAGAACCAGGAGAGTGAGGATGAGGTAGAACCGAATAATCAGGAATCAGATGGGATTACCAATGAAGAGGCCGGATTATCCGAATAATAAAAAGGGGACGTGTTCTTTTTAAAAGGAACACGTCCCAAATTCATTTAGGGGTGTCCCCAACGGAATAACTGGAACTTTTTCTCCATAGATTGTAGGGATAAGGTTTGGACGGTAGGGCGAGTTGAAGAAGAATAGAACCTATCATAAGAAGAAAACAGTGATTGTGTTTGCTGCCTGTATCTGTATGCTTTTGGGTCTGGTGGGCAGGATGGTGTATTTGATGGTATTTCAGTCAGATTATTATGCGAAAAAGGCAGAAGAGCTGCATGAGAGGGAGAGGGATATTAAAGCGGCCAGAGGCAAGATCATAGATGCCAATGGCACAGTACTTGCTGCAAACAAGACGGTTTGTACAATATCTGTCATCCATAGCCAAATTACAGACAAGGATGCTGTAATTGCCATGCTTCAAAAAGAACTGGGACTGGATGAAGAGACAGCACGAAAAAGAGTTGAAAAGGTTTCCTCTATTGAACGGGTAAAAACGAATGTGGAAAAGGAAGTGGGAGACAGAATTCGAAATTATGGGTTGGATGGTGTGAAGGTTGATGAGGATTTTAAACGCTATTATCCCTATGACACTCTGGCTTCAAAGGTACTGGGCTTTACAGGGGGAGATAATCAGGGGATTATAGGCCTGGAGGTTATGTATGAGGACGTTCTTAAGGGAATAGACGGAAAGATTCTGACGACGACAGATGCCAGAGGGGTAGAACTGGATGAAATCGGGGAGAGCCGGGTGGACCCTGTGTCGGGATACAATCTCCATATCAGCCTGGACAGAAATGTTCAGATGTACGCGGAGCAGGCAGCGAAAAAGGTTATGGAGCAGAAGCAGGCGGACGCTGTATCAATCCTGCTTATGAATCCCCAGAACGGTGAGATACTGGCAATGGTCAATACACCGGAATTTGATTTGAACGAGCCCTTCAAATTGAATACGTCGGAAGACACCTCAGGGATGACGGATAAAGAAAAACAGGATGCCTGGAATGGTATGTGGCGGAACCTGTGCATAAACGATACCTATGAACCGGGCTCTACGTTTAAGATAATTACTGCGGCAGCAGGCCTGGAAGAAGGAGTAGTAACCCTCAATGACACCTTTTCCTGCCCAGGATATAAGGTGGTGGAGGATCGGCGGATCCACTGCCATAAACGGACCGGCCACGGCGGTGAGACATTTCTTCAGGGGGCTATGAATTCCTGCAACCCTGTATTTATTGAAGTGGGACTCCGTCTGGGTGTGGATAATTATTATAAGTATTTTAAACAGTTTGGGCTGATGGAGAAGACCGGTATCGATCTCCCCGGTGAGGCTGCCACTATTATGCACCAGAAGAAGAATGTAGGGCAGGTAGAGCTTGCCACCATATCCTTCGGACAGTCTTTCCAGATAACACCCATACAGCTGGCAACCACAGTAAGCTCCATCATCAATGGGGGGACCAGGGTGACACCTCATTTTGGAGTTGAGGTAAGGGACGATGACGGCAAGCTGATCGAGACACTTGCCTATGAAAAAAAGAAACATATCGTATCCCAGGAAACCTCTGAGACCATGCAGTATATTCTGGAAAATGTAGTATCCGGAGGTTCCGGGAAGAATGCTTACATCGAGGGCAGAACCATCGGAGGGAAGACTGCCACCTCCCAGACGCTTCCCAGAAGCGCAAACCGTTATATCTCATCATTTTTGGGATTTACTCCAACAGATAATCCCCAGGTGCTGGGCTTAATCGTTATCCATGATCCCCAGGGAGTATATTATGGAGGGACAATAGCGGCGCCTGTAATGAAAGAAATCTTCGAGAATATTCTCCCGTATCTTGGGGTTGAAGGTTGATAAATAAGAAGAAAAGCTATATACTAGACGAGAATAAAACAAAAGAATGTGAATGAGGTGTATTAGGATGGATGCTAAAATGGTATTTCCTGTGCTGATTGCCTTTGCAATCAGTGCATTGCTGGGACCGATTATCATTCCTTATCTCAGAAAACTGAAGATGGGGCAAACGGAACGGATCGACGGCGTACAGTCCCATTTAAAAAAAGCGGGTACCCCCACGATGGGAGGACTTATCTTCCTGCTTTCAACAGTGGTGACCTCACTGCTGTATGTAAAGGACTACCCAAAGATTATTCCTATCCTATTTTTGACGCTGGGATTTGGAATCATTGGGTTTTTGGATGATTATCTGAAAGTGGTGCTGCGGCGGTCTGACGGACTGATGCCGTCCCAAAAGTTTGCTCTTCAGCTGGTAGTAACCGCTGTTTTTACGTTTTATGTGCTCAACTTTACGGATGTTTCTCTGACTATGAGAATCCCTTTCTGGAGAGGGCATTACTGGAATATTGAATGGCTGGCGATTCCTCTTTTGTTCCTTGCGGTAATCGGTACCGTAAACGGAGTGAACTTTACCGACGGTCTGGACGGATTGGCATCCAGCGTAACCATTATGGTGGCTACCTTTTTCTCGGTGGTAGCCATCGGAGATAAAAGCGGAATTGAGCCCATTACCTGCGCGGTGGTGGGAAGCTTGATGGGATTTTTGCTTTTTAATGTATTCCCAGCCAGGGTTTTTATGGGGGATACGGGTTCCCTTGCCCTGGGAGGATTTGTGGCCGGAACCGCCTATATGCTTCAGATGCCGCTGTTTATCCCTATTGTGGGACTGATTTATCTAGTGGAGGTACTGTCGGTGATGCTTCAGGTATCCTATTATAAGGCAACGGGCGGAAAACGTATTTTTAAGATGGCACCCATTCACCATCATTTTGAATTGTGCGGATGGTCGGAGACTAGGGTGGTGGCTGTATTCTCAATTGTAACTGCCCTCCTCTGCCTGATTGGGTTTCTTGCACTTTAGATAAGAACGGTATGGAATGACAATTTCCTGACAGGGAAAAGGATAAGAAGAAAGGAAATAAGGAGTATGAATTGGAATGGCAAAAAGGTAATGGTATTTGGTACGGGAATCAGCGGCATGGGTGCGGCCCGTCTGCTGGAGGATGTGGGTGCCGGTGTTGTGCTGTATGACGGGAATGAGAAACTGGATAAAGCACAGATAGAAGCAAAACTTCCAAAGGGCAGCAAAGCACAGGTGCAGATTGGAGACATGCCGGAGGAATTACTGCAAACCTTTGACGCGGTTATCATGAGCCCTGGCGTCCCATTGGATATTCCTGTGGCAGAGCGGGCAAAAGACAGGGGAATTCCCGTATGGGGAGAGGTAGAACTGGCGTACCAGGTAGGCAGAGGCTCGGTACTGGCTATTACAGGGACGAATGGAAAGACTACAACAACGGCGTTAACAGGGGCCATAATGAGGGACTATGCATCCAGTGTATTTGTTGTGGGGAATATAGGAACGCCTTACACATCAGTGGCTTTGGAAACCAAGGAGGAAAGCTTTGTTGTAGCCGAGATAAGCAGCTTTCAGCTGGAGACTACAGAAACCTTTGCACCAAAAGTAAGTGCGATTCTGAATATTACCGAGGATCATCTGAACCGTCATCACACAATGGAGGAATACATACGTGTGAAGGAGCTGATCACAGCAAACCAGAGACCGGAGGATGTGTGCGTACTGAATTATGAGGATGAGGTTCTCCGGAAATTTGCGGGATGTATGAAGCCCTCTCCCTGCTTTTTTTCCAGTGTGCGCAAACTTGACAGAGGGATTTACCTGGATGGGGACAGGATTGTGCTGAAGACGGACAAGGAGGAGATATCTGTTGTTAAAACTCAGGAACTTCAGCTTCTTGGACAGCATAACTATGAAAATGTAATGGCTGCTGTGGCTATAGCTTATCATGCAGGTGTTCCTGTAGAGAGCATTCGGAAAAGTATCTGCGCTTTTACGGCAGTGGAGCATAGAATTGAGTTTGTGACCGAAAAAAATGGTGTCCGGTACTATAACGACTCCAAAGGGACCAACCCGGATGCTGCCATTAAAGGGGTTCAGGCGATGAACCGGCCGACTCTTCTGATTGGCGGGGGTTACGACAAGAACTCTTCCTACGAAGACTGGATCCGGTCCTTTGAGGGAAAGGTGCGCTATCTGGTACTCATCGGACAGACAAGGGAAAAGATTGAGAGGGCTGCCCATGCATGTGGTTTTACAGACACTATCCTGGCCAAAGACCTGGAGGAGGCAGTAAAAATCTGTGCAAATAAGGCCAATCCGGGGGATGCGGTTCTCCTCTCCCCGGCCTGCGCCAGCTGGGGGCAGTTTGACAATTATGAACAAAGAGGGAATATGTTTAAGGAATACGTACATACACTGTAAGTAAGGATATGGAACTGCGGCGGGGCTTTCCCGGTCCGCGGCAGACAGGAAGTGATTGCTTGCAGAAAGACACAGAACCCAAGCGCCAGGCAGATGAGCTTCTGCTGATTTTGGTTTTGTTTCTGGTAGTGTTTGGATTAATTATTTTATATAGCACAAGTGCATATAATGGGCGGGTGAAATTCGATGACCCCGCCTATTATTTTAAGAAACAGCTTTTTGCGACCGCTCTGGGGCTTTTGGGGATGTACATAAGTTCCTGCGTGGACTATCATTGGCTGGCAAAATACGCCCCCTGGGGATATCTGGCTTCTCTGCTGCTTTCTCTGGCGGTATTATTCTTTGGGGATGAGTACAATGGTTCGAAGCGGTGGCTGTCTATAGGTCCTCTGTCCTTCCAGCCAGCGGAATTTGCAAAAGTAGCAGTGATCCTGCTTCTTGCATATGTTATCAGTAATTCAAAAAGTAAAAAGAACGGCCTGCTTTCCATGGGAAAGATCATGCTCCTGATCCTTCCTATTGTAGGGCTGGTAGGCACAAACAATTTAAGTACGGCTATTATTATACTGGGAATAGCCGTAATTTTAATTTTTGTGTCCAATCCCAAGTATCTGCCTTTTATATGGATCGGAGGGCTGGGGATTGCATTTGTGGGAATTTTTCTCAGCATGGAGAGCTACCGCCTGGAGCGGCTGGCTATCTGGAGAGATCCTGAAAAATACGACAAAGGCTTTCAGACCATCCAGGGACTATACGCCATAGGAAGCGGAGGTATCTTTGGGAAAGGTCTGGGGAGCAGTCTCCAGAAGCTGGGGTTCGTGCCGGAGGCCCAGAATGACATGATTTTCTCCATTATCTGCGAGGAGACGGGGCTGGTAGGCGCCTGTATTCTGATTCTCGTGTTTGGGCTTTTAATCTGGCGTCTGATGGTGATTGCCACTCATGCCACAGATCTGCTGGGGGCATTGATAGCCATTGGTATTATGGGGCATATGGCGATCCAGGTAATTCTGAATATAGCAGTAGTTACCAATACAATACCCAACACAGGCATTACTCTCCCTTTCATAAGTTATGGAGGTACCTCGGTGCTGTTTCTCCTAAGTGAGATGGGGCTGGCGCTGTCGGTCAGCCGTTATCAGAAGTAACCCTTTGAGGAACCCTGCATACTATAGTATATAAGAGCAAATAGGAGTGTATTGGTTGGACAGTATCAGAATCGTGGGAGGAAAACCACTTCAGGGTTCCATTGCTATACAGGGTTCCAAAAATGCAGCGTTGCCTATGATGGCAGCCACTCTGTTGCAGGAAGGTATCTGCGCACTGAAGGGCTGCCCCAGAATAGCAGATGTAAAATATATGGAAGAAATACTCCGATCTCTGGGTGCACTTGTGTGGTGGGAGGGCGATACGCTGTATATCGACAGCACCTCTGTCACAGGAACAGAAATACCCAGGGAATATGGGGAAAAAATGCGCTCCTCTGTGGTTGTCATGGGGAGCCTTCTGGGAAGGATGGGAAAAGCTAATATTCCCTATCCGGGAGGCTGTGTGATAGGTTCCAGGCCTATAAACCTGCATCTTCTGGCACTAGCCAGGCTGGGAGCCGCTATAGAGGAAATAGACGGAATACTGCATGTAACTGCGAAAGAATTAAAGGGAGCGGATATCTTCTTCAAAAAGGCAAGTGTAGGAGCCACACAGAATGCGCTTTTGGCTGCCGTGAAAGCGAAAGGAGATACCAGGCTCTCTGGATGTGCGGCAGAACCGGAAGTAGTATGGCTGTGCCGTTTTCTAAATCAAATGGGGGCAAGAATAGAGGGTACCGGTACGGACACGCTGCGGATCCGGGGCGTCAGTTCCCTGCACGCAGTGGAGTTTGACATCCCGGCTGATCGGATTGTGGCAGGCACCTATGTATGTGCCTGTGCTGCAACCAGGGGAGATATTATTCTGGAAAATCCCCCGATAGAAGAAATGAATGCCTTGCTGGAGGCTTACGAGAAAATGGGTGGACAATATGAAGCAAAAGGTGGTAAACTGTTTCTGTGCGGCAGAAAGGTGGATACGCCTGTTTCTTATTTGGAAACCCAGGTTTATCCAGGATTCCCCACGGATATGCAGTCACCGCTGATGGCTGTTCTGGCATCGGTGCCCGGAAAGAGCCATATCAGAGAGACTGTATTCGAGGACAGATTCAAAGTGGCTTCCCAGCTGACAAAGATGGGGGCCAGAATTGTAATTGACGGCAGAGATGCCATTATTGAAGGAGTACCCCGTCTTCAGGGCGCGCAAGTGTTTGCCCAGGAGCTCAGAGGGGGTGCTGCCCTGGTAATTGCCGGATTAGGGGCCTGTGGAACTACTTATATTAACAACAGACATTTCATTGAGCGGGGATATGAGCATATATGCGATGACCTGGCATCTTTGGGAGGCAATATCCGGAGAGACTAAAGGGGATTGGTATGAAGGAATCACAATACAGAAAAAAGATTGATAAAAAGATATTTCGCATCATTGTGGCCGGTATTCTGGGAATTATACTGTTAAGCGCGATTGCTTTTTTTGTCTGCTTTCGGATTACGGAGATAGAAGTGGACGGCAATCACCATTATACAGAGAAGGAAATCCAAAAGATGGTCATGAAGGGACCTTTTAAATCCAACTCTATATTATTTCCAATGACAGATATAGAGGAAAATACAAAAGATACTCCCTTTATTCAAGCCATTACAGTGGAACGGCTGTCACCCAATAAAATAGCCATCCATGTAGTGGAAAAGGAGCTCATTGGCTATGTGCCCTTTCTGGACGGGTACATGTACTTTGATAAAAAGGGAATTATTGCAGAAAGTACCGTGGAACCTTTGGAGGGGGTCCCCTACATTGAAGGGCTGGAATTCGATCATGTGGCTCTAAAGGACAAGCTTCCCATAGACAACGAAGATATTTTTAATACAATCCTGAGCCTGAGCCGTATGATTGCGAAAAACGAGATAGAACCAGACAGGATTGTACTGGATAAGAAATATAATATTACCTTATATTATGGGGATATACAGGTGACTATGGGAGAAGACAGCTATCTGGAAGAAAAGGTTACCCACCTTGCGGCAATTCTTCCGTATCTGGAAGAGAAAAAGGGGCTGTTGCACCTGGAAAATATAACCAATGATGCAAAAAACGTTACCTTTGAAAAAGATGAGGCATCGGATTCTGACGAGGACAGCCAGGATTCCGGGGAAAAAGACAAAACCATAGAGGCAGAATCCACAGATTAAGAACGAAATATGTCATAAAAAAGAATAATTTATAAAAAAAAGGAAAAATCGAAATTTGTGGTTGATAAATTGAAGAAAAAAATATATTATATATCTATATGCAAGCATCACAGGAACTAATACGACAATCCATTTTTGAAGGGTTAAAATTATACGAGGGTAGTTTAAAGGAGGAAGCACTTTGTTAGAAATTATGACGAACGAGGCGGAATCATCTGCAAAAATCATAGTAATTGGTGTAGGTGGCGCTGGAAATAATGCAGTCAACAGAATGGTGGAAGAAACCATCGGCGGAGTAGAATTCGTAGGAGTCAATACAGATAAACAAGCCCTTACTTTATGTAAGGCACCAACCGTTCTTCAGATCGGTGAAAAGCTGACAAAGGGTCTGGGAGCAGGCGCGAAGCCGGAAATCGGCGAAAAGGCAGCGGAAGAAAGCGTCGAAGAGCTGAGACAGGTTATGCAGGGTGCGGACATGGTATTTGTAACTTGCGGTATGGGAGGCGGCACAGGAACCGGTGCGGCACCAATCGTAGCCGGATTGGCGAAAGAGATGGGGATCCTTACGGTAGGTGTTGTAACAAAACCTTTCCGTTTTGAAGCTAAGACACGTATGAGCAATGCCCTGTCAGGAATTGAGAAGTTAAAAGACCATGTGGATACTTTAATTGTAATCCCCAATGATAAATTGCTGGAGATCGTAGATCGCCGCACTACAATGCCGGAGGCACTGAGAAAAGCGGATGAAGTGCTGCAGCAGGCAGTGCAGGGCATTACGGACCTGATTAATCTTCCCGCTCTGATTAACCTTGACTTTGCCGACGTGCAGACGGTTATGACAGACAAGGGTGTGGCTCACATTGGTATCGGTGAGTCAAAAGGCGATGAGAAAGCTCTGGAGGCAGTGCAGCAGGCAGTTGCCAGTCCGCTTCTGGAGACCACCATCGAAGGTGCTTCCCACGTGATTATCAATATCTCCGGAGATATCTCTCTTATGGATGCCAATGATGCCGCAAGCTATGTGCAGGAACTGGCAGGGGAGGATGCGAACATTATCTTCGGTGCTATGTACGATGATAAAGAAGCAGATTACGCAAGGATTACGGTTATTGCTACCGGATTGGATGACGCTACCACAAGAACGGCCAGTGTATCCAGAAATGCAAAGAGAAGCGCAGAACAGAAGAATGCACAGCAACAGCAGCAGAAAGCGCCGGCGTTCAAACAGCCGACCTTTAATCAGCCTGCATTTAACCAGCAGCCGGTTCAACAGCCAGTACAGCAGCCGGTATTTACACAGCCTACATTCACGCAGCCGACCTTTACATCACCGCTGCAGCCGAATCAGGCACCTACTACAAGTAATGTACCTAAGAAGGACATTCAGATTCCGGATTTCCTGAAGAACAGAAATAAATAATTGGGAAAGACTGCCGTGTGATATGCGGCAGTCTTTTTTTGCTTTAGTGGGATGATAACGTAGGATTTCTCTCACCTGGTTATGGAAAAGTTCCAGGAGGTAGATTTATCCCAAACATCGAGCTAATAATAGTGCTAAGCAGGATGAAAAGTGTACAACTCCCGACCTTCCCCACCCGTTTTCCGTGAATGTGATGTGAGTATCTGTCAGGTAAAGGGAGGCGGTCATGGCCCCATGACCGCCTCCCTTTACCGTCCGTCCGTGACACTTGCCAACGATTTTATTCGAGCTTTACATACACAAAACAATTACACAAAACTATCACTCAGAAAAATATTTCTCTTTTATCACATCCACCGGCATTTCTCTGCCAGTCCACAATTTAAAGGCCTCCGCACCCTGGTACAGCAGCATATACAAGCCGTTAAAGGTTGGGCACCCCCGCTCTCTTGCCATGGATAGCAGTTTGGTTTCCCTGGGGTTATAAATGATATCGCCCACTGCCAGATGGGGCGTCAGAAGTGAGGCGTCTTCAATAATGGAATTTCCGGTATGCGGAGCCATGCCTACGGAGGTAGCATTTACCAGAAGAGCGCTTTCTTCCAGCGCTTTTTTTAGTGCAGGGAGATCCTCGTTTTCATGAAGAATGACGGTACAGGCAGTTTTTTGATGGATTTTTTTAATCATATCCTCTGTGCGGTTCCAGAAGCGGCTGGTAGGGCGTGCGAATATGTGTATTTTTTTTACTCCGTCCAGTGCCGCCTGGGCACAGATTGCGGCGGCGGCGCCGCCGATTCCCATGAGCGTCATGGTTTTGCCTGTGATTTCATGGCCGGCATCCTTTACGGACTGCATAAAGCCATAGCCGTCCGTATTGTATGCAGTGAGAATCCCATTATCGTTTACAATGGTGTTGGCGGCTCCTATGAGCTGCACGGACAGAGAGAGCCTGTCAGCCAGTTGAACAATTTTATTTTTGTTAGGCATTGTGAGGTTAAAACCCCGGATGCCGGTCTGGCGGAGTCCGCGGACAGCTTCCTCAAGGGTGTCTTCTTTGACGTCAAAACATAGGTATACGTAGTCTAATCCCAGAAGGCGGAAGCTTTCATTGTGCATTAAGGGTGAGATACTGTGGGTTACAGGGCTTCCCAAAAGGGCGGTCAGACGGGTATGGCCTGTAATGGGTATATAATCCGGTGTTGTATTCATATGTAAATGATCCTCCGTTTGTATTATGTGAATATCTTAGTTTAGGATTGGGCGGCTGTCAAGTGATTCAAATGTTGGACGCCTGTCTGGATGCGTGCTATAATGGCATCAGAATTGATTCAGGAGGTCGTATGTGGAAATGACGGATATAGTATGTGTGAAAAAACTTAGAATCGGGGAAGGGATCCCTAAAATATGCGTCCCTATAGTAGGGGACACCTGGAAAAAGATTTTTGATGAAGCGGATAAGATAGCAGAGACCTCCCCTGACCTTGCAGAGTGGCGCTGTGATTTTTTTCAGGAGATAGATTGTCCGGAGCGCGTGAGAGAAGTTCTAAATGGGGTGGAGATGCGCCTGAAAGGGATTCCCCTTCTCTTTACGTTCCGAAGCAGGGAGGAAGGAGGAGAGAGAACCATGGAACCGGACAGCTACAGAAAATTAAATCTTATGGCGGCGGAGACCAAAAAAGTGGATCTTGTGGATGTTGAATGCTGCAAAGATCCGGAAATGTCGAAAAGACTGATAAGGGAGCTCCATGGTTTGGGAGTAAAAGTGGTAGGATCCTCCCATAATTTCCAGGAAACCCCTGAAAAGGATGAGATCATCCGGCGGCTTATGCAGATGGATGCGGTTGGGGCGGATATTGTAAAATTGGCCGCCATGCCAAAAGATGAAGGGGATTTGCTGAAAATTTTGTGTGCAACTAATGAAGTAAAAGGGAAGACAAAAAAGCCGGTGGTTACCATGTCTATGGGCCAAAAGGGAGCTTTGAGCCGTATCTGCGGCGCTGTCTTCGGTTCCGCTATCACCTTCGGCAGTATGGGACAGGCGTCTGCACCCGGGCAGATACCTGTGGAAGAACTGCGCGGACTGCTGGCGAATATCCATCAATACTGTCGATAAGATTTTTAAGTTCAGGCTGTGGTTTTGACAAAATTAACACCCTCTATCACCTATAATGAACAGTGCTTATTCCAATAAGTACGCATTCATAGGTTATAGGGGGTGTTTTGTGTACTATGAAATATACATAGACGTTCTGTTTGTGGTGAATATGGTAATGGACTACTTTTTGCTGCGTCTGGTAAACAGGCTTTTGGGAGGCTCTGCCACATGCCTCAGAAGCCTTGCGGGAAGCGCGATCGGTGCGGCGGGTATGTGCCTGGCGGTCTTACTGCCCTTTAGAAGTATATGGATAATTTTGCTGTTTATGCATGGGTTTATCGGTATCTTGATGGTTCGGGTGGGATGTGGCTGCAAAGGGATAAAACGTATGGTTCGGGGAGTACTTACATTATATCTTGCTGCCTTACTGGCGGGGGGCCTGATACAGGCGCTTCTGGAGACTACCAGACTGGGAAACTGGGCAAGAGAAATACTGTTGGGAGAAAGTCCTGGTGCAGTAGGAATTCGGACGTTTTTATTTCTTAGTATAGTAAGCTACTGGGCAATTATCATAGGAATAAGACTCTACGGATACCTGAAAGCTAAGGTATCGGAAATCTACGACATATCTCTTTATATCAATGGGAAATGTGAGAGGGTAAAAGGACTTTACGACACAGGAAATCATCTGCAGGATACGGCGACTCATAAACCTGTATCTGTAGTAGAGTACCAGGCGGTGAAAAAACTTCTGAGTGAGGAACAGGATATGCAGCTGCAGAATATGATGCAGTTTGGGGAGAGTGGAGATGCGGTAGAAAAGATGCATCCCCATTATGTCCTGTATCATTCTGTTGGGAAAGAACAGGGCTTGCTCCTGGCAGTGACTCTGGATATCCTGTGTGTTTCTTTGGATAGCGACAGTAAGCTGATTCAACGGCCGGTGGTGGCCTTGACAGGTGATAAACTGTCACAGGGCAATAAATTTCAAATGATTATTAATCCAAAAATCATAGACAATTGAGGAGGTTTCTTATGTATATGGACACAGCTGTGCAAAAACAAGTTCGGTTCCCTATGCTGGGATTTTCGAACATTATATTTTCAAGAGGAAAAGAAATTCACTATATCGGAGGTGCTGAGGTGCTGCCGGCGCCTCTGGATGCCCAATCAGAGGCGGAAATGATAGCGGCGCTTCAGTCTTCGGGAGGGGAAGAGGCAAGATCCAGACTGATAGAGCACAATCTCAGACTGGTAGTGTATATAGCAAAAAAATTTGATAATACAGGGGTCGGGGTGGAGGATTTGATCTCTATCGGCACCATTGGGCTGATCAAAGCAATTAATACCTTTAACCCTACCAAGAAGATTAAGCTGGCTACTTATGCATCCAGGTGTATTGAAAATGAAATTCTGATGTATCTGAGAAGAAATAACAAAACGAAGATGGAGGTCTCTATCGATGAACCTCTGAATGTGGATTGGGATGGGAATGAGCTGCTTCTCTCTGATATTCTGGGCACTGATGAAGATGTGATATACCGGGATATAGAAAATGAAGTGGAGCGAAAGCTGTTAGGCAAAGCCATCGGAAAATTGTCTGCAAGGGAGCAGACCATTATCAAGCTTCGCTTTGGAATAAATATGCCTGACGGAAGGGAAAAAACGCAGAAAGAGGTAGCGGATCTTCTGGGTATTTCCCAGTCTTACATATCCAGACTGGAAAAAAGAATTATGAAAAGGCTGAAAAAAGAGATCGTCAGATATGAATAGAGGTTTGCCCTTGACAAGAAATGTCAAGGGCTTTTATTTTTTATATTTTTTTGGAAATCGTATATTTCCATCTCTTTGTGAGAATCATTTTAATTAGTAAAACTGATTAGGAGGATTCTTACTATGGCACTGAACAAAGTTGAAATATGCGGCGTGAATACGGCAAAGCTTCCTACTCTGACAAATGAAGAAAAGGATGCTTTGTTTGAGAGAATAAAGGCGGGTGATACAGAAGCCAGAGAACTGTACATTAAGGGAAACCTCAGGTTAGTGTTAAGTGTAATCAAAAGGTTTTCGGGAAGCAATGAAAATGTAGATGATTTGTTTCAGATTGGCTGCATAGGACTGATAAAGGCAATCGATAATTTTGATACTACCTTAAACGTGAAGTTCTCTACTTATGCGGTGCCTATGATAATAGGTGAGATCCGTCGTTACCTGAGGGACAACAACAGCATACGGGTAAGCCGATCCCTCAGGGATATTGCATATAAAGCTATTTATGCCAGAGAGAATTATGTGAAAAAGAATCTGAAAGAACCAACCATCAATGAGATTGCCAGTGAGATTGGGATCGAAAAAGAGGATATCGTATACGCTCTGGATGCCATACAGAGTCCCGTGAGTCTGTACGAACCTGTCTATACAGAAGGGGGAGATACCTTGTATGTGATGGATCAGATCAGTGATAAAAAGAACAAGGAAGAGAACTGGATAGAGGACTTGTCTCTCAGAGAGGCGATGAAGAGACTGGGAGAGAGGGAGAGATATATTGTACAGCTGCGCTTCTATGAGGGGAAGACACAGATGGAGGTGGCGGAAGAGATCGGTATCTCCCAGGCGCAGGTGAGCAGGCTGGAAAAAAATGCACTGAAGAACATGAAAAATTATCTCCGGTAGATTTGTTTTCTGGGGACTTTACTATACAGATCAATTTTAGGCTGGGTTTGCGGCAGATGCGCATTCCCCAGCCCTTTAGAGAGGAGCCGGCGCAGAATACTTTGACAGTTATCTTTGGGATACAGTATAATACCATAATAACGATTGTTGAGAACCAAAGGGACGGAGGTTAGACATGGTATCCATGGAAAGGGCCCAGGAATTGCTGGAAGAGCTGGTACAGGAGATTCCCGGGGAGTATTACATAGAATTAAACGGTGGTGTAAACTTAAGCCCTGCTGTCAGGCTGAGTCCGGCAGCACAGAATCACGATCTGTATATTATGGGCCAATATCATAAGAGTTCACATCTGGGAAGAATTATCACAATCTATTACGGTTCTTTTGCAGCGCTATACCCTGAGTCTTCCGAGAGCCTTTGGAAGAAAAAACTGAGGGAGACTCTGCGTCATGAACTGACTCATCATCTGGAATCTCTGGCAGGGGAAAAGGATTTGGAGATAGAGGATGCCAGAAAGATTGCAGGATATCTAAACAGGAATAAGCGCTGAGGGAATGCCAGGGAAAAATCCGGAGATACTAACCAAAAAGGTGTAAGGTTATACCTAGAAAGGGGAGATATCGATGGAAAAATTGTTTTATCACGGTTCTGTCATAACAATGGAAGAGGATGGACTTTATGCGGAGGCGGTCCTGATAAAGGACGGGAAAATCCTTTTTGCGGGCAGCCTGAAGGAGGCAGAGGCAAAAGCGGAAGCCCCGGAGAAAATTGACTTGAAGGGACACACTCTCCTGCCGGGATTTATTGATGCCCACAGCCATTTCACAGGTGTGGCCAACGGATTGCTGCAGATATCCCTGGAGGCGTGCGGCAATTTTAAGGAGATAGAGAAAACGCTGAAACAAGAGCTTGAGGCAAGAAAACCGGCAGAGGGCAGCTGGATTCTTGTGAGAGGTTATGACCATAACCGGCTGGAGGAGAAGAGGCATCCCAGTCTGGAGCTTCTTGATCGTGTAGCACCGGAACATCCTATGGTAGTGCAGCACCAGTCCGGCCATGTAGGGATTTTCAACACCGCAGCCATGAAACAGTTGGAGATTGGGGCGGATACAGTAGTCCCTGAAGGCGGCGTAATAGAGAAGAAGGATGGGAAGCTCACCGGCTATATGGAGGAGAATGCGTTCCTGGAGTATCTAAAAAAGATACCTCTCCCCTCTGCAAAGGAGCTTTTAGACGCCTATATACGTGCCCAGGAAGTGTATGCTTCCCATGGCATAACCACAGTACAGGAGGGGATGCTAACAGAGGAGATGCTCCCTCTGTACCAAGAACTTCTGAAGTCTGGCTGTCTGAAGCTGGATCTGGTGGGATATGCCGATGCAGGCAAGGGGGAGGAGATAGCCCGGAAGCTTGCGGGCTATCTGCACACCTACAAGGGCCACTTTAAGCTCTGCGGGTATAAAATATTTTTAGACGGATCCCCCCAGGGAAGGACTGCCTGGCTGAGAGAACCGTATGAAGGGGAAAAAGAGTACCGTGGATATCCAGCTGTGAAGCAGGCTGATGTAGAAGAAACTGCAGGGATGGCGGAAAAGAACCATATGCAGCTTCTGGCTCACTGCAATGGTGACGCCGCCTGTGCTCAGTATCTGAAAGCGGTGAGGGCTGTGGAAAGCCGGCCGGGGGAAATGTTTTCCGCCTTGCGGCCGGTGATGATCCATGCCCAGATGCTGGCAAGAGATCAGATGGAAGAGGTGAAAAGATTGCAGGTGATTCCCTCCTTTTTCATTGCCCACATCTATCACTGGGGGGATACACACATTAAGAATCTGGGAAGCAGGCGGGCGGCATACATTAGTCCTGCAGGTTCTGCTTCCCGGATGGGGATTCCATTTACATTTCATCAGGATTCGCCTGTCATTTCCCCGGATATGATGGAGACCCTGTGGTGTGCAGTTAACAGGAGAACAAAGGACGGCTGTGTGCTGGGAAAGGAAGAGCGGCTTGATGTCCTAACTGCTCTGAAGGCAGTGACGGTGTATGGTGCGTATCAGTATTTTGAGGAGACAGAAAAGGGGACGCTGTCTCCGGGTAAGAAGGCGGATCTGGTGATCCTGGATCAGGATCCTCTGAAAGTCCCGCTGGAAAATTTGAAAGATATAAAAGTACTGGAGACAATAAAAGAAGGAGAAACCATTTATCGGTTATCCCTTATGTAAAAACTTCTCTTCCTGTATTTCCACTAAGATAATGTCTTCTCCAATCTGGGTAATACATTTCCATGGAATTACGAATTCGCTCACCGGTCCGAACAAATTACAGATTTTACCGGGCACGGGTATTATGATTGCGGTGATGCAGCCCGAATCCGGGTCAAATTCCAAATCCACAGGGCATCCCAGACTTTTGCAGGTGCAGACATTTATGACTTCTTTCTGCTTTAATTCACACACGCGCATAGGCAGGCCTCATAAACAGGGGATTTTATACTATTATATGGGAAGTATCTCCATTTATACCCTCCTTTCATTGACGAACAAAAGGGGATGTATTATACTTTACTTAGTATAAACAGAAGGGTTGGACACAAGATATAGCCCATTATATGTATAACGTACAGGGAAAAACAGGAGGTACTGTCCATGAGATGTCCATTTTGCAATCAGGAGAACACCAGGGTCGTGGATTCCAGGCCCGTGGAGGAGACCAATTCTATCCGCAGAAGGAGAATGTGTGATGAATGCGGGAAACGGTTTACTACGTATGAAAAGGTAGAGACGATTCCTTTGATAGTGATAAAAAAGGATCAGAGCAGAGAACAGTACAACCGCTCCAAGATAGAGGATGGAATCATGAGAGCCTGTTATAAGCGCCCCATACCGGTGCAGTCGATTACAGATGCCATTGATGATATAGAGACTGAAATCTTCAATCGGGAGGAGCGGGAAATCCCCAGTACAGAGGTTGGAGAGATTGTTATGGATCGTCTGAAAGAGCTGGATCCTGTTGCCTATGTGCGCTTTGCTTCCGTGTACAGGGAATTCAAGGATGTCAATACCTTTATGGATGAATTGAAAAAAATGCTTGGGGAGCAGTAAAAAATTACTGTGTTCGAAAAAAGATACTTGCATATAGAACAAGGATTGGATACAATGAAGAAGACAATTATATAATGAATGAGAGAACTTAAAGGAAAAGGAGATACTATGAAAAGAGTACAGAAATCTAAGATGTTTGTACTGCTTGGCTTACTTACCCTTACTATTGTACTTGGCGGATGCCAGGACAAAAAGGACAGCGGTAAAGACTCTTCTACAGACAAAAGTTCTCAGACAACCAAAACGGAACCAACCATGGGAGGTTCCATTGTAGTAGGAATTCCTCAGGATATAGAGGATAGTCTTGACCCTCACAAGGCAGTAGCGGCAGGAACAAAAGAAATCCTATTTAACATTTTTGAAGGCTTAGTAAAGCCGGATGAAACAGGAAACTTTATCGATGCGGTAGCAGAAAGCCACGCTATATCTGATGATGGAAAGACGTATACCTTCACCTTAAGGGAAGGAATCAAATTCCACAATGGAGCGGACGTTACCGTAGACGATGTAAAATATTCCATCGAACGATGCGCTGATACCTCTAACGGGGAACCGTTGGTATCAGCGTTTTCTAATATCGCCGGTGTGGAGACGCCCGACGGGAAAACAGTGGTTATCCATCTGACAGAAGCAGATACGGAATTCCTGGCCTACCTTACCACTGCCATTATTCCCAAAGACAATGAGAATCCGGATACCGATCCTATTGGTACCGGCCCCTTTCAATATGTCTCAAGGTCTCCCCAGGAGAATATTATTGTAAAAAAGTTTGCAGACTATTGGGGAACTCCCGCATATCTGGACGAGGTTACATTTAAGGTGCTATCAGACAGCAATGCCATAGTAACCGGCCTGAAAGGCGGATCGATTGATATGTTTGCCAGAATCGATTCCACCCAGTCGGCTGAGTTAAAGGACGATTTTACCATTTATGAGGGCAGTATGAATCTGATTCAGGCTTTATACCTGAATAACGCAGTGGAGCCTTTTAACAACATTAAAGTAAGACAGGCTATGTGTTATGCGGTGAACCGGCAGGAAGTCATGGATATGATTGCAGACGGCAAAGGTACGGCTATTGGCAGCAGTATGTTTCCGGCATTCGGGAAGTATTATGTGCCGGAGCTGGCGGATATGTATCCCCAGGATGTGACCAAGGCAAAAGAACTTCTGGCGGAGGCCGGATATCCGGATGGATTTGATATGACGATTACGGTGCCTTCGAATTACCAGCAGCATGTAGATACGGCTCAGGTTCTGAAGGAGCAGCTTAAGCAGATTGGAATTAACGCGGAGATACAGCTCATTGAATGGGACAGCTGGCTCAGCGATGTCTATGCGAACAGAGACTATCAGTCTACAGTAGTGGGAGTGGATGCCTCTGCTTTAACAGGTGGCGCCCTTCTGGAGAGATTTACTTCTGACTCTCCGGTAAACTTTATTAATTTTAAAAATGAAAAATACGATAGTCTTTATCAGGAGATTAAAAAGACCACAGACGATGCCCGGCAGGTAGAGCTGTACAAAGAGATGGAGACAATTCTGGCAGAGGATGCGGCGAATGTATATATTGAGGATATGGCCTGTGAGGTGGCTTTGAATCCGGAATATGACGGATATGTATTCTATCCTTTATATGTGCAGGATATGGCAAAGATCTATAAAATAAAAGAATAGCAGGGGACAGGCGGTCCTCCGGGGTACCGGAAAGGAGGAAGATGGTGTGAATATAAAATATATTGCAAAGAAAACAGGAACTCTCATTATAACATTGTTAATTGTCTCTTTTTTATCCTTCCTCGCGTTCCAGATTATTCCGGGGGATGCGGCGCTGTCTAAGCTGGGTACGGCAGCTACTGCTGAAAAGGCAGAGGCGCTGCGGCAGGAGATGGGGCTGAATCAGCCTGTGCTGGTGCGTTACGGCAGATGGCTGGCAGATTTTGTACGGGGAGATATGGGTACCTCCTACAGCTACAGTATGCCGGTGAGAGAGATGATAGGAAGCAAGCTGCCGATTACGCTGGCCATTACTATGATTTCTTTTCTGATGATTTTGATTTTGTCGGTGCCGTTGGGACTGTTGGCAGGAAAACATGAGGGTAAAAGTCTGGACCGGGCATTGACGGTTGTCAACCAGATTGTAATGTCTGTCCCGGGATTCTTCCTGGGTATTCTCATCACCTATCTGTTCGGACTTGTGCTGAAGTGGTTTGTGCCGGGAGGATATATCTCATATACAGAGAGCTTTTCCGGGTTTCTCATCTACCTTATCCCTCCGTGCATTGCCATAGCACTTCCAAAATGCGCTATGGGTGTGAAGATGCTCCGGGGATCAGTGATTCAGGAGCTGCAGTCTGATTATGTACGGACTGCCATCAGCAGAGGGTGCCGGGAAAACACGGTTTTGTACCGCCATGTGCTGAGAAACGCGTTGATTCCGGTACTTACTTTTTGGGCTATGACCATTGCCGATATCGTGGCCGGCAGCATTATTATCGAACAGGTTTTTACCATCCCAGGTTTGGGAACTATGCTGATTACTTCTATATCAAACAGAGATTATCCGGTGGTCCAGTGTATTATTGTGCTGATTGCAGGCCTTGTAGTCATTGTAAACTTTATTGTCGATCTGTTGTATAGAAGGATCGATCCCAGAATTACCGGGCAATAGACGGAAAGGAAAAGGCAATGAAGAGAAAAGAGAGAAATTATAATCTTATTCTGGGGGGCTGTTTGGCGGCTCTGATGATAGCCTTTATGGTGGTCGGCCTTTTTTACACGCCCTATGACCCGGATGCCATGAGCGGACCTTCAAAGTTTGCAGGTCCATCTCTGCAGCATCTGTTTGGCTGTGACCATTTCGGCCGGGACATTTTCAGCAGAGTCTTAACAGGCAGCGGAACCACCTTTTTTGTAGCGGTATCTACTATCGTGATCGGCGGGGGGATCGGTACGCTGGCAGGAGCCTTTACAGGTTACTTCGGAGGCTGGCTGGATGAAATCCTTATGAGAATTAATGATGCTGTGGCATCGTTTCCCAGTATATTGCTTGCATTGGTTTTCATAAGTATTTTAGGCCCTGGCAAATATAATGTGATTCTGGCTCTGGGCGTTATATTTATCCCAAGCTTCGCCAGAATAGTGAGAAGCGAGTTTATCTCCAATAAAGAGAAGGACTATGTAAAAAGTGCCAGGCTTATGGGTGCCTCTCATGTGCGGATTATGTTCGTGCATATACTTCCAAACGTGGTTCCCACCCTGCTGTCAGCGATTGCCATCGGGTTTAACAATGCCGTGCTTGCGGAAGCAGGCATGAGCTATCTGGGGATCGGTGTGCAGCCCCCGGATGCCAGTCTTGGAAGAATGCTGGCGGAGTCGCAGACGTATCTCTCAAGAGCTCCCTGGTGCGCTGTGTTTCCCGGGCTTACAGTTATCCTTTTGGTGCTTGGATTCGGACTTTTGAGTGACGGTTTGCAGAAAGGAAGGGGAAGCGTATCATGCTGGAGATAAAGCATCTGACCATTAGCTTTTATGATTCACCGGTTCCCGACGTGGTACTGTCGGACTTTTCTATGACCATGGAACCCGGGGAGATTCTTGGGATTGTGGGGGAATCGGGCTCCGGAAAGACTATGATGGCCCTGGCACTTATGGGGCTTCTGAAAAAAACAGCCAGAATAGAATCCGGAGAGATTCTCTGGATGGGCAAAGATCTCTTGCGCGCATCCGAGGAGGAACTGAGAAGCCTGCGGGGAAATGAGATCAGTATGATTTTTCAGGAGCCAATGACTTCTCTGAACCCCGTTCTCCCGGTGGGCATGCAGGTAGAAGAGAGCCTGAAGATTCACACGGATATGGGGAAGGAAGAGAGAAAGAAGAAGGCCCTGGAGATGATGAAGGCTGCAGAGCTCCCAAATCCAGGGGAGCTTTATCATAAATACCCTCATCAGCTGTCCGGGGGAATGCGCCAGAGAGTCATGATTGCATCTGCTCTGGTTCTGAATCCCAGGGTGATGATAGCAGATGAACCGACCACTGCGCTGGATGTTACCATTCAGGCTGAGATTCTGAAGCTTTTGCAAAAGATTAATAGGGAGAAGAAGACAGCTATTCTTTTTATCTCCCACGATCTTGGTGTGGTCAGAAAATTATGTGACCGGGCTCTGGTAATGCACCAGGGGGTGACTGTGGAACAGGGGAATATCGAGTCCCTTTTTGAGAGTCCGAAAGAAAATTACACCAGGAAACTTTTGTCGTCCATTCCCACCAGAGAGACCAGACTGCGGAGGAGGAAGCTGCATGAGTGATACCGTTGTGTTAGAAGTCAGACATATGAACTCTTTCTATAAGGATCCGGGGCAGAAACGTCAGCAGGTGCTGAAGGATGTTTCCTTTGTAGTTCATCAAGGAGAGATTCTCGGACTTGTGGGGGAGAGCGGGTGCGGTAAATCAACCCTCTCCAAGGCAATCCTGGGTTTTGTGAAAGATTATGAGGGAGAGATTATTCATCATACAAAGAATCCTCAGATGGTTTTTCAAGACCCCTTCAGCTCACTGAATCCAGGCAAAAAAATAGGATGGATTCTGGAGGAACCTCTCCGCCACAATTCAAGGGCAGGAAAAGCAGAGCGGCGTCAACAGGTAGAGAATATGATAGAAAGGGTTGGGCTTACCAGAGACTATCTGGAACGCTATCCCAGGGAGCTCAGCGGAGGGCAGCGCCAGAGGGTGAGCATTGCCATCTCCCTGATACAGGGATCCCGGTTTATCATTGCCGATGAACCAGTGTCTGCTCTGGATGTAACCATACAGAAGCAAATCATGGAACTAATGATTTCGCTTCAAGAGGAAATGGGGCTTTCGTATCTTTTTATCTCCCACGACCTGAATGTAATTTATCAGATGTGTGACAGAGTAATTGTAATGAAAGATGGTCAAATCGTAGAAGAGGGAGAGATTGAGGAGGTTTACAGCCATCCGAAACATCCTTATACAAAACAGCTTTTGGAATCTTCTATGGAATGGTAAACCAAATGGTAAACAAAAAAATACGGAAAAGCGCAGTGAAATCCGAAGATTTTGTTGCGTTTTTTTTTGAATAATGGTAAACTGCTTCTAATACCGTAATATAATATGAAAAAAGGAGGGTGAAGTATGAGAACATTTGAAAAATCAGGGAAACTGGAGAATGTATGCTACGACGTGCGGGGACCGGTGGTGGAAGAAGCGAGCCGTATGAGTGAGAATGGCATTGATATCCTGAAGCTGAATATTGGAAATCCGGCACCGTTTGGGTTTTCCGCACCGGAAGAAGTGATTGCAGATATGATTGCCACCCTCAGAGATTCTCAGGGATATTCCGACTCCCGGGGGATTTTTTCAGCCAGAAAGGCAATTATGCAGTATTGTCAGCTGAAGAACATTCCGGGTGTGGAAATGAACGATATTTATACGGGCAATGGTGTCAGCGAACTGATAAATATGGCTATGCAGGGATTGGTGGACGATGGAGACGAGATTCTGGTTCCCTCCCCGGACTATCCCCTGTGGACAGGGTGCGTGAATCTGTCGGGGGGGAAGGCTGTGCACTATGTATGCGACGAAGATGCGGACTGGTATCCGGATATGGACGATATCAGAAAAAAGGTTACAGATAGAACAAAAGCTATAGTCATTATCAATCCCAACAATCCTACGGGAGCTCTTTACCCCAGAGAGGTTCTGGAAGAGATTGTAGCCATTGCCAGAGAACATGAATTAATTATTTTCTCCGACGAAATCTACGATCGTCTTGTATTTGACGGGCAGGAGCATATATCCATTGCCTCGCTGGCTCCGGATTTGTTCTGTGTTACCCTAAATGGTCTGTCTAAATCTCATATGGTTGCAGGCTTCAGAATTGGTTGGATGGTGTTAAGCGGCAGAAAAACACATGTGCAGGGATACATTGAAGGATTGAATATGCTGTCTAATATGCGGCTTTGCTCCAATGTCCCGGCGCAGGCTATTGTACAGACAGCTCTGGGCGGATACCAGAGTGTGAATGAATATATTCAGCCAGGAGGAAGGATTTATGAGCAGAGGGAATACATATACGAGGCGTTGAATGATATTCCCGGAATAACGGCAAAAAAGCCAAAGGCAGCATTCTATATCTTTCCCAAGGTGGACGTCAAGAAATTTAATATAACGGACGATGAGCAGTTTTGCCTGGACTTTCTGAAGGAGAAGCGGGTATTGCTGGTACATGGGGGCGGTTTTAACTGGGAAGAACCGGATCATTTCAGGATCGTATATCTGCCGGCCCAGCCCCAGCTGGAAGATGCAGTGGGAAAATTAGGGGACTTTTTAGAGCATTACAGACAGTAGATCTTAAACGGCGGAGAGTTTCCGCCGTTTTACTATGTAGAGAAACTGTCTATATTGCTGTGAGTATAGCATTTCTGTGAGGAGGAGAGAGATTGGATGATCATAAAGAAAAAATATAAGGGAATACTCTGTATTCTGTCGGCGGCGTTCTGGTTCGCACTTATGAGTCTTTGTGTGCGGCTTTCCGGAGATCTGCCCTCGGTACAAAAAAGCTTTTTCAGAAATCTGGTGGCATTTTTTTTTGCGGCCTTTATTCTTTTCAGAGAAAAAGAATGGTTTTCCGGGGAGAAAGGCAATATAAAATACCTGATCCTGCGTTCTTTGTTCGGAACCATAGGAATCTTAGGCAATTTTTATGCGGTGGATCACCTGATGCTGGCAGATGCCACCATGCTGAATAAAATGTCCCCATTTTTTGCCATTGTCTTCAGCTATTTTCTTCTGAAAGAAAAGGTTAGGCCTTTTCAAATCTTTGCTGTAGCAATTGCTTTTGGGGGAAGTATGCTGATTGTAAAACCTGCCGTTCTGGGAATGGACATAATTCCCGCATTTATAGGCCTTTTGGGAGGGATAGGTGCGGGTGCCGCTTACACTATGGTTCGGATACTGGGAGAGCGGAAAGAAAAGGGAGCGTTTATTGTCTTTTTCTTTTCCGGATTCTCCTGTCTTGTTACCCTGCCGTTTCTTGTATGGCAGTTTCATCCCATGAGCTTTGGGCAGACAGCCATTCTTCTCCTGGCCGGACTCTGTGCCGCAGGAGGGCAGTTTTCCATCACAGCTGCATACTATTATGCACCGGCCAGAGAAGTATCGGTTTATGATTATACGCAGGTGGTATTTTCTGCTGTCCTGGGATATTTTATCTTTGGACAGGTTCCGGATGTATATAGCTGGCTGGGGTATTTGGTAATCTGCGGGATGGGCGTGTTGATGTTTTTGTATCAGAACAGGTGGATGGCGCGGGGACGTTGAGAGTAATCCCGCGGCAGCTGACTGCATTGGACAGGAGAAAGGCCTGCATCCCCACATTACCGGGAGCATGATGCTCTCAGACTATCCGCTGTAAGGGTTTTTGCGTTCTTTACCATTTCCATTGGTGTTCCCATGAATATCACCTCGCCGCCATTTTTGCCTCCGTCCGGACCTATATCTATGATCCAGTCGGCTTGCTTCACCACATCCAGGTTGTGCTCAATTACTACCAGGGTGTTTCCCAGGGACACAAGTGTGTCGAACAGCTTTAACAGGTTTTGGATATCGGACATGTGCAGCCCTGTGGTCGGCTCATCCATGATGATAATGCTTCCCTTTTTTCCGAGATTCTTTGCCAGCTTGATTCTTTGACGTTCTCCCCCTGACAGGGTGCTGAGCGGCTGTCCTAAAGTCAGATAGCCTAATCCCACCATCTGCATCTGCTCTAGATGTTTTTTAATCTTAGTATTCTCGAATATATCCATTGCCTGTGCTGCAGTAAGGTTCAGCAGTTGGACGATATTTTTTCCTTTGTAGGTACAGGTCAGGGCTTCCTTGTTATACCGTACTCCGCCGCAGGTCTCACACTCTGTGATTATTGGGTCCATAAAAGCGAGTTCAGTAACAATGACGCCTTTTCCTCTGCACACCGGGCAGGCGCCTATGGAATTGAAACTGAACCATCCATCTTCTTTGCTATTTTCTCTAGCCAGCAGTTTCCGTATTTCATCAAAAAAGCCAAGGTATGAGGCGGGAGTGGAACGGTTTGTTGCCTTGATTGGGCTCTGGTCAATTATCACAACTTCATTTTCATACTGTTTGGCAAATACCCGGGAGATCAGGGTGCTTTTTCCTGAACCGGCTACGCCGGTCACAGCAGTCATTATACCCAGCGGGATATCCACATCTACATGCTTTAAATTATGCAGACAGGCGTCCCGCACCGGAAGACTGCCCACTGGCTGGCGGGGTGTCTGCCTGACCGGCAAAATCTGGAGCAAGGCTTTTCCGGTCAGTGTGTTTGACCGGAGCAAGTCCGGATAACTGCCTGCAAAAACGATTTCCCCTCCGTTTTGTCCGGCCTGCGGTCCCACATCAATCACATAATCGGCAATGGAGATCACATCTTTATCATGTTCTACCACAAGAACTGTATTGCCTTTATCGCGGAGCTGTTTCAAAAGGCTGTTCATACGGTAGACGTCACGGGGATGCATCCCGGAGCTGGGTTCATCAAATATATAGGTCATCCCCGTCAGGCTGCTGCCCATGTACCGTACCAGCTTCAGTCTCTGTGCTTCCCCGCCGGACAGAGACGGTGTTTCCCGGTTCAGATGAAGATAGGGCAGTCCGATCTCTATCATTCTGTCCAGCCCTTCTATGAGTGTCTGTATGAGCACATCTACAGTTGGGACTGACAGCTGAGACAGCACTTCTCTCAGCTGTGTCAGTTCCATGTCGCACATGTCTGCGATGGAATATCCCTCTATTTTGCAGCGCAGCGCAGCCTCACTTAAACGCTGTCCCCGGCAGCTGGTACATTCTATCTCTGAAATCAGGGTTTGGGACTTTTCCTGAGTGTGTTTACTTTTGATACTAATATCACGATTTAAGAGAGTTTTTGTATACTTATGGATTAATCCGGTTACTTTAGGATTTTCAGGCTCGTCTTTGCCGTTCTGAGAACCATACATAAGAAGATTGTATTCTTCTCTGGAATACTCTTTAATTGGCTTATCAAGGTCAAACAGGCCAGAGTCTGCATACTGTCTCCAGTACCAGGAGCCTGGACGATATAAAGAATCCTTTAGGCAGCCCTGATTCCATGATTTGTTCATATCTAAAATGGAAGCTATATTAACTTCTGAAATTCTGCCAAGCCCGGAACAGGTTTTGCACATTCCGTTGGGATCGTTAAAAGAAAAGTAAGATGCCGTGCCTGCATAAGGCTTTCCTAATCTAGAAAACAACAGCCGCAGACTGGAGTACAGACCGCTGACGGTCCCTACCGTTGAGCGGGCATTTCCTCCCAGAGGAGACTGATCTACAACCACTGACGCTGTCAGATTATCTATTCGTTCCACCGACGGCTTGGGGTACTTAGGCAGCCTTGAACGCACAAATGCCGGATAGGTGGCATTCATCTGACGCTGGGACTCTGCGGCGATAGTATCAAAGACAATGCTGGATTTACCGGAGCCGGACACACCGGTAAAAACTGTGATTTTTTCTTTTGGTATAGTAAATGTAATATGTTTTAAATTATTTTGGGTAAGTCCCTGCACAATGATATCTGTCATCTGAGTACACCTCTTTTTCTGTTTTATCATACCCTGCGGCAAGGTATACAGCACTCACCGCATTCTAAGGATAGTTTCTGGGTACATCGTATCAGAAGAGGCCGCCCTGTTCATGATATTTTTTGCGGAGTTTGCCCCATTAAATTCATTTAATGCTCTTTATGTAATTCTCTCTAAAACGATTCGCCCATTTTTTATCCTGAAACACCTCCTCAGAAAATAATTCCTCCAGAATCTGCTTGTATTCCTCTACAGTGCATACGCACAGAGGGAGAGGATATTTTTTGTATATATCGTCTGCCATATCCAGCTTGTAGTGGCCTTTTAGGGACCGCAGTCCCGATATCATTTCGCTGTCCGGGCAAGGGGGCACGAAAAGGGCTTTCAGGTCTTTTTTTGAATAAATGCCCTGAAGTCCGTAGCAATAGGCGGTGTAATTATCAATGCACCCGCTGAACTCATAGTAGGCGGCCAGAAGAAGCTGAGACAGGGCGTTTTCTGGCTGATTCTTTTGACAGTAAGCGCTATAACTGCTCAGGCAGTCGTTTTTTAACTGTGAAAAATCGGTATAGGCAGAATAAGTACTCATAGAAAACCTCCTTCTTATGGGCAAGAATATCATACAAAAAATGAAAAATCAATCAAAGAATTACCGCTAAAATGCGGGGAATGGGGACGAATTAAGATAAAATTAAGAATATCTTTGGAAAGGTGCCACCGAATTATTAAAAACTTAGGACTATACTCATACTGTTGTAAAAAGTCAGAATATGACGAATGAAGGTGAGGAAGACTGTGTGGAACTATTAGAAAAAATAAAGCAGCAGAGCGGTCTGCGGGGGAGTCAGACTGCTTTTATTGGGGAGGGGGAGAGTCTTACTTACAGGCAGATAGAAGAATACTCCGGCCGGCTGGGGGGATGGCTTTTAGATTCTTTTCCTGAGGAGAAAGGACCTGTGGTGGTTTACGGACATAAAAATCCATATATGCTGGTATGTTTTTTGGCCTGTGTAAAAGCAGGGCGGGCCTATTGTCCGGTGGATCTGTCCGTGCCTTATGCAAGAGTCAGAGATATTATTCAGGCGGTACAGCCTCCGGTTATTTTTGCGGTGGGCCCCACACCTCAGGACACAGAAGCATCTCTGACCCTGAACAGAATAAGAGCGCTGGGGAAAGAATACCCCAGAGCGGCCGGCAGGGAGCACTGGGTGAAGGCCGAGGACATTTTTTATATTATTTTCACCTCCGGCAGCACAGGCACACCAAAAGGCGTGGAAATTACATATGAGTGTCTGAACCGGTTTCTGGACTGGTCAAAGGATTTGGGGACACCAGAAGAGGAGAAGTCCGGAAAGGTATTTTTAAACCAGGCCCCCTTTTCCTTTGACCTTTCCGTTATGGACCTGTATACTTGCCTCTTCTGTGGGGGAACGCTGCGGGCGCTGGACAAAAAAACACAGGGCGACTACGGCGTGCTGCTGCAGGAACTGAAAGAGTCCCGGGCGGCTGTTTGGGTTTCCACTCCATCTTTTGCGGATATCTGTCTGGCAGACAGCAAATTTAATGGTGAACTTATGGAAAGGCTGGAAGTGTTCCTGTTCTGCGGCGAGATTCTGACCAACCAGACAGCCTTAAGGCTGAAGGAACGGTTTCCTCATGCAAAGGTAATGAACACCTATGGCCCCACGGAGTCTACGGTAGCGGTAACAGAGGTTGAGATTACTGAGTGGATGGGGGAACATGAAGTACCCCTGCCGGTAGGCAGGGCAAAGCCGGGAACCAGGATAGAGATCCGGAATCAGGAGGGCGCTGAGGTTCCTGACGGTGAAACGGGAGAGATTGTGATTATAGGAGATACTGTAAGCACCGGATACTACGGACAGTCATCCCTGACAGAACAGGCGTTTTTTCAGGAAAGGGGCGGGGTCCGGGGATATTATACACAGGATCAGGGATATAAAAAAGACGGAATGCTGTACTTTGGAGGGCGTATGGACTTTCAGGTCAAGCTTCACGGATACCGTATCGAACTGGGGGATATTGAAAATAATCTGCGGATTCTGCCAGGGATCCGTCAGGCAGTGGTGATGCCCAGATGGGAAGAGGAAAAAGTAAAGAGCCTGGTTGCTTTTCTGACTTGGGAACCTGACGCTGTGCCGGCAGGGGCAAAGCCTTTTCAAATCTCGCAGGAGATTAAACGGCAGCTGAAGGAATATCTGCCTGATTACATGATACCCAAAAAGATTATTTTCCTGGATAAGATTCCGGTCAATACAAACGGAAAGGCAGATCGGGCGTATCTGAAAGGACTTCTGGAATGAGTTTTTATACAGATTTTATCTTCTTTCTTTGGCTGCTGATTCTGCTGATTCCGGCCTTTGTGCTGGGCATCCGGGAAAAAAGCCTAAGGATCTATACGGCGGTGTCTTCCCTGTTTATCATCTGGCTGGTGCTGAGGGGGGATTTGAGACAGCTGGCTTTCCTGGCTCTGTTTTATGTTCTGCAGCTGCATATTGTAAAGATATATCTGAGACTGCGAAGAATATACGGACGGAATGCTGTAATTTATGGCCATTTCATTCTTTTGTCTCTGCTGCCGCTGATTTTATGCAAGCTTTCGGGAATCCTGCCCTTTCATCTGTTCAATTTTCTGGGAATCTCTTATCTTACTTTTAAGGGGCTTCAGATAATTATAGAGACTTATGACGGGGTAATCCAGGAGATTGATGTTTTGTCGTTTACCTCCTTTCTTCTGTTCTTTCCCGCTATCAGCAGCGGTCCCATCGACAGAAGCCGAAGATTCGGGGAAGATTACAACCGTACGCTTTCCAGGACAGAATATCTGGAAATGGCGGGCAGAGGGTTGGAAAAAATACTCCTGGGCATGGTGTATAAATTTGTTTTGGCCGCCCTGCTTCATGAGGGCGTAGACTATTTTGTGTCCGGAAGTGGTTGGTATGAGGTTGCGGCCTATGCTTACTTCTATGGATTCTACATGTTTTTTGACTTCGCGGGATACAGTCTTATGGCAATCGGAACCAGTTATTTTTTCGGAATCAAAACGCCGGAGAATTTCAATAAACCATTTATTAGCAGAGATATGAAGGAGTTCTGGGATCGATGGCATATCACCTTGTCCCACTGGTTCAGGGATTTTATCTTCTCCCGCTTTATGATGAAGTCCATCAGAAAGAAATGGTTTTCCACCCGCCTGCAGGGCGCAGCGGCAGGATTCATTGTAAACATGCTCATTATGGGAATGTGGCATGGGATTTCCTTGTCCTATCTCTGCTACGGCTTATACCACGGCTGCCTTTTGGCAGCAACTGAGGTATATCAGAAAAAATCTAAATTTTATAAAAAGTATAAAAAATCAGTCTGGTATCAGGGAGTATCCTGGAGCATTACTCTTCAGCTGGTAATGTTCGGGTTCCTTATATTTTCAGGGCGTTTCCTGGAGCTGGTACAGGGACTGCAATAAAAAGGGAGGAACACAGAATGCAGGAAAAATTAATAGATATATTAGAAAGAATTTGTGAGGATGAGGTTGTGAGGGAGGATCTGGATCTGGATCTTTTTGAGGCAGGTTTGCTGGATTCTCTGGGGTTTACAGAGCTTCTGGTGGATATTGAAGATACCTTCGGCATTGTTATTTCCCCCTCAGAAGTAGAAAGAGAAGAGATGGCAACCGCCAATAAAATTCTGGCGCTGCTTGCCGAGCGGGGCTGATATGAGGCGGGTGATCGCATTTTTTACGGCCCTTGTGTTTTTTGGAGCGGCTGTTTTGGGGATGCATAGGTACGGGAAGTCACAGCTTGAGGCAGAACCCTCGGCAGTGGGAACCTGGACCAGTGAAGCAAAATTCAAATCGTGGGAGGCGATCCGAGAGAATGTAGATGAGAACACTATGGTAGTATTCGGATCGTCGGAGCTGGAGCACGGCAAGGGCACTCCCTTTCATCCGGAAGCGGTATTCTCTGGTCAGGAGTTTCATACCATGCTGATAGGAGCCGGATATTATCAAAGTCTGTCTCACGCAATTACCCTGTCAGCCATTGCCCCGGCGATTCAGAACCAAAAGGCAGTGCTGATTCTCTCCCCCCAATGGTTCCGAAAAAAGGGAGTGCCTTCCAAAGCATATGCGTCCCGGTTTTCGGAGTCCAGCTATGTGGCTATGCTGAAAAACAAAAATCTTTCTCAAAAAACAAAAGATTATATTGCTCAGAGGACCATTACACTTCTGGAAGAGGATCCGAAAACCCAGGAGAGGGTAAAATCCTACAATAAGATATACTTAAAAAAGAAGGGCAGCCTGCCGGAGCACCTTTACTGTGCCCTTTATTCCGGTTTTATGGATGAAAAGGCAATGCAGACAGCTGTGGCCGGAATGAAAGCAGACGGGATTTCCAGCGGAAAGGGTAAGCCGTCCGGGAATTCGGCCATTGATTTTGAGAGGCTGAGGGCTGAAGCGGAGGCAGAAGGGGCAGAGGAGACAAAGGGTAATGAGTTTAATATTAAGGACAAATATTTCAGCAAACTCCAAAAAAAGGGGGTAAAGAAAAGGGAAAATTCAGGCACCAAAAGCAGCTACAGCAAATCTCCGGAATATGATGATCTGAGGTGCTTCCTGGATGTTTGCAGGGAGAATGGAATTACGCCTCTCCTGGTAAATGTTCCTGTAAATGGCTGGTGGTACGATTATACAGGGTTTTCTAAGGAGAAAAGGAACGAGTACTATCAGAACATCAGGGATATTGCAAAAGAGTATCAGGTAGTACTGGCAGATTATTCGGATAGAGAATATGAAAAATATTTTCTTGAAGATACCATGCATTTGGGATGGAAAGGATGGGTTGATGTGAGTGAAAGCATTTATAACTTTGCAAAACAAACTGAAAAATAGCAGAACGTTAAGGTTTGCGGCAGAGGTTCTGTTTTTTTTGATGTGTATGCTGATACTTTACGCTTACCTCCTCTATGCAGACTTGTCTACAGCGCCGGAATTTATATACAGCCAATTTTAATGGGATGAAAAAAATATTATTTTATCATACAAATATGAGAGAGATATTGAAAAATATTTTCAAGTATGATATGCTGTCCTTATAAAGCGTGAAAACGTGTAAGATTAGGGAGGCTGGGCTATGGTAGAAATTAGTTGTATTGAAAAGATTCGGGGAAAAGAAAAGCTGTTGACTAACACTGAAAAAAAAATAGCAGAATATGTTCTGAACCATTACGATAAAGTTTTAACTTATAATATTACTGAGCTGGCAGAAAGCGCAGGCGTCAGCGATGCTTCTGTCGTTCGCTTTTGCAAAAGCATCGGCTACAAGGGATATCAGGATTTTAAGATAAATGCTGCGAAGGATGTGCTCCCCAGGGAAAAACATTTTAATCCCAGTATTGAACAGTTTGATGACGTGGAGACAATCTGCAAAAAAATCTTCAGTTCAGAGATTACAGTACTGAACCGTACACTTGCCGGTTTGGAGAGAGGAACTCTGGAAAAGGTTGCAGATATGATTCGCCAGGCAGATAAGATTGTCTTTTTCGGCAGCGGCGGAAGTCTGCTTGTTGGCAAGGACGCACAGCATAAATTTATGAAAATAGGAATCCGTACTTATGTCTATGAAGACATTGATATGCAGCTGATGGCTTCTTCTTTGCTAGAAAAGGGGGATGTTGCCTTCTGCATATCCCACTCGGGCAGTAATTATAATGTCCTGAACTGCATGAAAAATGCCGAAAGCAAGGGGGCAGGTACTATTGCTTTAGTCAGTCAGGGGAAGACACCCCTATCCAAGACCGCAGATGTGGTTTTGTATACTGCTGCAGAAGAGACCATGTTTAAGTCCGAATCTGTGAGCACAAGGATAGCGCAGCTGGCTATGATTGATGTGATAGTGGCAATTATTGCATTTTCTGACTATGACAAGTCTTATGCAGCTATACAGGAGACCAGGGAGGCGACTTCTCAGAATAAATTTTAGGTCAGTAGGTCGTTCATTGCATGGTACAAATTCCGGACATACAGGAAACAGAAGTAAGAACAGCAGGTATCTGCAGCCATTGGAGTGCTGCTGCCTGCTGTTCTTACTTTTATTTCCTGCGTATCTGAAAGCTGTGTTTCGAGGCTTCTGGGAAGGAGTCCCGGAAATTCTTAAAGGTAAGAAATGTGAAAAAAAACTACAAAAATAATAATAGATAAGAAAAAATAAATTCAAATATATTGTAAAAAAGTTTCAAGCATATACATAAAAACCTAAAAAACCCCCATAATTATTCCTAAACTGTGAAATTACACAAAAAATCAAATGGTATTTGAAAAAATATTACAAAAATAAAAAATACTATTGAAAAAAGTTTTCAGAAGTGCTATGATTCATTCATAGGAACCTAGGAAAATAAGAACAGAATAAGGAAGATAAAGGAGTGGTTAAAATGAGAGCAGTTGTCCTAAACGGCCCGAATGATTTTAAAGCTGCGGAAGTGGAAAGGCCGGAGATTGGTGACAATGATATCCTTCTGCAGATGAAAAAAGCAGCTATCTGCGGAACGGATATGCGCATACTGGCAGGTACTAAGACAAAAGGGGTGCGTTATCCTTCCATCATCGGTCATGAAATGTGCGGTCTGATTTGTGAGGTTGGCAAGAATGTGAAAGGCTTTGAAGTAGGAGAAAAGGTATCTATTGCAAATGTAATCCCCTGTCATTCCTGTCACAGCTGTCTGACCGGAAGAGAAAATGCCTGTATGAACAGAAAAGCAATCGGATATGAGTTCGACGGAGGCTTTGCGGAATATGTACTAATTCCTGGCATTGCAATTGAGAGCGGCAATGTGGTGAAGCTTCCTGAAGATGTTTCCTTTGAAGAGGGTGCATTGATAGAACCCCTTTCCTGCTGTATCAGAGGCTTGAAAAATGCAGGAACAGGATTTAACGATTCCGTATTAATTGTGGGGGCAGGTCCCATCGGACTGATGCATCTGCAGCTGTCCAAAATTGTAGGAGCTAAGAAAGTAATTGTAAGTGAACCGATAGCTTCCAGAAGAGAAAAGGCGGAGAAGCTGGGAGCTGATCTGGTGATTGACCCCACAAAAGAAAACCTGGCTGACATAGTAATGAGAGAAACGGACAGTCTGGGAATGGATGTAATCGTGATGGCCATCGGTGTCCCGGCAATCATCAATTCCACCTTAAAGCTCTGCCGCAAGGGCGGAACCGTAAACTTATTTGCCGGATTTGCCGGAACCGGGGAATCTACCATTGAGGTAAATACCATCCATTACAATGAAATTAATGTAAACGGCAGTACGGCATACAAGAGAGAAGATTATTTTGAAGCAGCTGATATGGTGAAAAACAAGAAAGTTAATTTGAAAGAAATTGTGACACATACTTTCAAAATAGATGATTTCCAGGATGCATACGAAGTATGCAAAAGCGGTTCTGGATTAAAGGTACTCATAGAACCGTAGACAGAATTACAGCGGTATGTATAAAATTTAGTTTACATAAAAAGGAGAATAATTATTATGGCAATGTTAGGAAAAGCAGTAAGAATGAGCAGACTTGTGAACCCAAAGAGCAATAAGATGATGGCTATCACCGTAGACCATGCAATTTCCAGAGGTATTGCTCCCATGAAAGGCCTGCAGCCCATTCAGGATACCATCAATAAAATTGTTGCCGGCAGACCGAATGCTATGACCATGACAAAGGGGATCGCGGAACACTGCATGTGGGAACATGCGGGGGAGACTTCTATCTTATTAAAATGCTCCAGCTATTCACCTGTGCATCCAACAAAAGATATTGCGTTCGGCACTGTAGATGAGGCTATCCGCATGGGTGCGGATGCTGTCTCCATCGGGGCTATGACACTGGGGGACTTCCAGGATGTTCAGTTTGAAGAGATTGGAAGATTTTCTGAAGAATGTATGAGAAAAGGAATGCCTTTAATCGGACATGTTTATCCTAAAGGGGAATCTGTTCCCAAAGATCAGCAGACTGCCTGGGAAAATATTGCATACTGCTGCAGAAGCGCTGCGGAATTAGGAATTGATATTATTAAAACAACTTACACGGGAGATCCCGATACTATGGCAAAAGTAGTTGACTGCTGTCCGGCAAGAGTCGTGATTCAAGGCGGAGATGCTTGTAAGACCTTAGATGACTACCTGAATATGACAAGAGAAGCGATGGACTGCGGGGTAGGTGGAGTTACCATGGGAAGATTCGTATGGGATTATCCGGATATCACAGCCCTTGTGATTGCGCTGAGATACATTATTCATGAAGGATACAGTGTAAAAGAAGCAAAAGAACTGCTGGCTCAGTTGGAAAATGACAAAAACTACGATCAGTTCTAAGAAAATCTAACAGTACCACGGCTGCGGTAAGTTAGAATAAACCATAAAGTAAGATAGAAAGCATAGGCAGGTGTATATATGGAAGGCAGATTGTTGCTCGGGGTTGATGTGGGTACAACTAGCATAAAAGTAGCTGTTATAGATGAAAATGCAAAGGTGCTGGGGATCAGCAGCAGCCCCTACGGGATGATTACACCAAATCAGGAGTATGCACAGATAGACACGGAAGATATGTGGCAGTCTTATTTGAAATGCCTGCGGCTTCTGTTTGAAGAAAAGGAAATTGAGCCCTCCAGGATTGCAGGCATCAGTATTTCCAGTCTGTGCCCTGGTCTGGCAGCCATTGGTGAAAATGGGAAGATTCTTGTGGATCCCATTATTTATTCCGACAGAAGAAGCACAGAGGAAGCAGAGATTATAAAGGCAGCCGTTGGCGAGGACAGACTGTTTGAGATTACAGGCAATACAGCTATGGCCGGAGCGATTTCCGGAACTTCCATGTTATGGATCAAAAGGAATCTTGCGGACATCTATGAGAAAACAAAGTATTTTGGCCATGTGAATACTTTGATGGCCTTTAAGATGACCGGAAAATTCGCCATTGATTATTCGAACGCTTCCTACACGGCTCTCTTCGAGACGACCGGGGGGCTGAAATGGTCCGGGTTCCTCTGCGACAGGATTGGAATTTCAATGGATAAGCTTCCGCCCCTCATGGGTTCCACCGATGTTGTGGGAGGGCTGAATGAGGCCGCGTTAATAGAACTGGGGATTCCCGCGGGAACGCCTGTAGTGATTGGAGGTGCAGATACCCCCTGTGCGACTCTGGCGGCGGGGGTGACCAAAGGCGGGGATGTGTGTGAATCCGTCGGTACCACCAACGTGCTCACTATCTGTGTGGACGAGCCTAAATTCGACAGAAGCTTTATCAACCGATGTCACGTTGTGGAGGGAACCTGGATCTATCAGGGTGCTATGTCCCATACTGGTGCTTCCTATCAGTGGTTCCGGGATGAGTTTTGCCAGGATCTGCTAGAAAAGGCATCGGGAAGTTCTAAAAAAGCTTTTGATATGATGAATGAGGAGGCATCCCGGGCGAATCCCGGATGTGACGGGGTTGTTTTCCTGCCCTACATGATGGGTGAGAGAAGCCCTATCTGGGATCCCTTTGCAAGAGGGGTGTTTTTCGGAATCTCTCTTCATACAACCAGAAAAGAAATGAACAGGGCTATTATGGAAGGCTGTGGATACGGCCTGCGTCAAATGGCAGAAATTGCAGAGAAGGTGACCGGCAGAAAGATTACAGAATTCTCTTCCATAGGCGGAGGTGCAAAAAGTGAGGTGTGGGCTCAGATTAAAGCAGACATAACCGGCAGGAACATAAAGATTTTGGATATAAATGATATGGCTCCCATCGGCGCAGCACTCCTGGCGGGTGTGGGTGCGGGCGTGTTTCAGAATATCTATGAAGCCTCTGAAAAGGTAGAGAAAAAGGTTTACAAGGAAGTAATCAGCAGCCGGAAACATGATGAGGTGTATGAGAAGCAGTATACGGTTTATACGAGACTATATCCCCAAATAAAGGACTTATATAGAGTGGGAATTACTATATAGCAGAAGCCGTGGGAGCGCTGCCAGGAGATATTTGATTCTAAGGAAAAGACTGGATAACTTAACGCGGGGAAGCACCGGCAAAAAGTTTTGACTGTTTCTCCGAGAAATGAGGGAAAGATATGAAAATTGTTATATTAGATGGTTACACAGAGAATCCAGGGGATTTGAGCTGGGAAGGGTTTGAAGCACTGGGGGAGGTTACGGTATATGACCGCACTGCTCCGGAAGAGATTGTAAGCCGCATCGGGGATGCAGAGATTGTAATTCTGAATAAGGTTCCCATTACAGAGGAAACCTTAAATCAGTGCGGACATATCCGCTATATCGGAGTGCTGGCTACAGGATATAACGTAGTGGATGTGGATGCCTGCAGAAAAAGAGGGATCCCTGTGTGCAATATTCCTACTTACGGGACCGCTGCCGTAGGGCAGTTCGCAATTGCTATGCTTCTGGAGATCTGCCATCATGTGGCACATCACAGTGATGCAGTCCATGAAGGCCGTTGGGAAAGCAATCCGGACTGGTGTTTCTGGGATTACCCTCTGATTGAACTGGCAGACAAGACCATGGGGATCATTGGATTCGGGCGTATCGGACAGGCTACCGGACGTATTGCCAAAGCCTTGGGGATGCGGGTCATTGCCAACGATGAATATCCCAATGCCAGCGGAAAAGAGCTTGCGGAATATGTGCCCAGAGAGCAGCTTTTTGAGGAATCAGATGTGATTGCACTCCACTGTCCGCTGTTCCCGTCAACTGAGGGAATGATCAATAAAGAAAATATTGCTAAGATGAAGGACGGCGTGATTATTCTTAATAATTCCAGGGGGCCTCTGATTGTGGAAGAGGATCTTGCAGATGCGCTGAATTCAGGCAAAGTATATGCGGCAGGGCTTGACGTGGTGTCTGCGGAACCGATTCAAGGGGATAACCCCCTGCTGAAGGCGAAAAATTGTATTATCACCCCTCATATATCCTGGGCTCCCAAAGAGAGCAGACAGCGGCTGATGGATATAGCTGTGGAAAATCTGAAAGCATTTTTAGCTGGAGAAAGTGTAAACGTTGTCAATCCATAAATAAAATAAATGAAAAGAGAGGCGTCCGGAAACAGAAATCCTGTTTCAGGGACGTCTTTTTATAGGTCTGCATAAGAGCAAATTGTAAATTTTCCATAAAAGAGTATAATAGTATATAGAATACTTGCTGGAAGGTTGAACTATGAAAGGATTATTTAAAACAGAGGAGCATGATTTTACCCGGGGAAGTGTGGCGGGCAATATACTCAGGCTGGCTATTCCTATGACGCTGGCGCAGTTTATTAACATGCTCTATAATGTAATTGACCGAATGTACATAGGCAGGATTCCTCAGGCGGGCCCCCTGGCTCTTACAGGAGTGGGGGTGGCATTTCCTATCATCACAGGAGTCACAGCTTTTGCAAATCTCTATGGAAGCGGGGGAGCGCCGCTTTGCTCCATTGCCAGGGGACATAAAGAGGAGGGGAAGGCAGAGGAGATCATTGGAAATACGTTCTCGCTTCTGGTAATCACCGGAATTCTCCTTACAGTAATATGCCTTCTCGTGAAAAAACCGGTGTTGTATGCGTTTGGGGCCAGTGACATCACATTCCCATATGCGGATGCGTATACCAAAATCTATCTGCTGGGCAGTGTATTTGTTATGATAAGCCTGGGGATGAATGGATTCATTAATTCCCAGGGATTTGCGGAGATTGGAATGGGGACAGTTCTGGTAGGGGCGGTGCTGAATATCATTTTGGATCCTTTGTTTATCTTCGTCTTTCACCTTGGGGTGGAGGGTGCTGCCATTGCCACAGTGCTGTCACAGTTTGTATCGGCAGCCTGGGTGCTGAGATTTCTCACTGGAAAGAAGACGCTTTTAAAGCTCCGGATTCCAAATCTCCGGCTGCGCCTCACCATGGTAAAGGAGATTGTGGGTCTCGGTCTGTCCGGCTTCTGTATGTCCTTTACAAACTGTGCGGTTCAGGTGGTGTGCAATATCACCCTCCAGGCTCACGGCGGAGATGTCTATGTAGGAGTTATGACAATTATCAATTCTGTGCGGGAGATACTGACAGTGCCTGTGATGGGCTTTACCCAGGGGGCGCAGCCCGTACTGGGTTATAATTTCGGAGCGGGAAAGTATCAGAGAGTGAAATCAGGAATCAAGTTTATGTCTGTCACCTGTATTGTTTATACTACCGTAATGTGGGGGATTACGCTTCTGCTTCCGGGGGGATTCATCCGCCTTTTTAACGGGAGCGAGGCTATGTTTTCACTGGGAATCCCGGCTATGCAGGTATACTTTTTTGGCTTTTGTTTTATGTCTCTCCAATTTTCCGGGCAGTCAGTCTTTACTGGGCTGGGAAAAGCAAAGCAGGCAATTTTCTTTTCGCTTTTGCGAAAGGCAGTAATCGTAATCCCTCTGACGATTCTCCTCCCATATGTGGGAAATCTGGGGGCCATGGGTGTTTTTCTGGCAGAGCCTGTCTCAAATTTTTTGGGAGGAACTGCCTGTTTTGTAACTATGTTGTGCACGGTCTGGCCGTCGCTCTCAAAGGCATGTGCGGAACCATAAATAATATGGTTCCGGGCATGCTTTTATTTAGTTGTCTAATTAATAAAACATGCTTTTTTATAAAAAAAGTGTAAATAAAAGATTTTTCTGTTGCATATCGGTAAAAATAGGTCTATTATATGTTAGTCGGCTAACAAATATAAAGGATGTGCATATGATAAGGAGGTGGAAAAATGGAGGAACAGGATACTCTGGATAATAACCTGCAGAGGATGCTTTTAAGGATCTCACATCTCTATTTTACAAAAATCTATCAGCAGATGGATGGGATCGGAATACATCCCGGACAAATCCCTATTATTAAGTTATTGGGATATAAAGGAGAGCTAAGCCAGAAGGAGATCTCACAATCTCTTCATATAAAGCCTCCGACTGTGGCAGTTTCCATTAAGCGTCTGGAGAAGTCAGGTCTGATTGAGCGAAAGCCTGACGCCAGGGATCAGAGAGTTACAAGAGTAAGCCTGACAGAAAAAGGATACCATATCTACAGGACAGCAATGAAACAGATACAAAACAATGAAAAAATTCTTTTTCAGGGGTTTACAGAGAGTGAGAAGTGTCTGTTCGCCCGTTTTTTTAAGCAGATAGAAGAGAATCTGGAAAGACTACCTGTAGATGACACCATAAAAACAGATTTTATGTGCGGAAAGGAATAAAGATATGTTGAAGATGTTTCGATACCTGAAGGATAAGTGGCATTATATTATCTTGATTGTTGCCCTGCTTTTCCTTCAGGCGGTATGCGATTTATCCCTGCCGGATTATACTTCTAAGATTGTAAATATTGGGATTCAGCAAAAAGGTGTGGAAGATGCAGTTCCGGAAGAAATCAGGGAAGAAACCATGGATAAATTATATTTATTTATGGATGATACAGATCAGAAGACAGTTGCTGAGTCTTATGAGCTAAAAGACGGTATTTTCCGTTTGAAAAATATCAGCGAAGAGAAGAGAGAGAAGCTAAATAACATATTCGGTGTTCCCATGCTTGCTGTCACAGGATTCTCCGGAGACACGGATGAGGTAAAGGCTGTAAAGTCTCAGATGGGGCTGGGGGAGGAGGCAGATATCTTTCAGGCTTTGTCCCAGATGCCAAAAGAGCAGCTGAAACAGATGATGGGAGCTATGGCGGATAAGTTTGAAAAAATGCCGGAATCGATTGTTACCCAGACTGCTGTTGTATTTGTGCAGGATGAGTATGATGCCATGGGCAAAGATGTGGGTCAGATGCAGATCCGGTATGTACTTATGTCAGGCCTGAAGATGCTGGGTCTGGCGCTTCTGGGGATGGCTGCTGCTATCTGCGTCACCTTTTTATCCTGCCGGGTAGCCGCAGGGCTGGGCAGGAATCTGAGAAATCATGTTTACAGAAAGGTTATCTCTTTCTCGGGAAGGGAGATGAACCAGTTCTCTACGGCATCTTTGATTACCCGAAGCACCAATGACATACAGCAGATTCAGATGGTTATGACTATGCTGTTCCGAATTGTGCTCTATGCTCCTATTTTGGGTATGGGAGGCGTGCTGAAGGTCCTGCAGTCCGATGCAGATATGACTTGGATTCTGGGGATTGCTGTGGTTTTAATTGTGATCGTTGTGGGACTGCTGTTTAAGATTGCAATGCCCAGATTTACCAAACTGCAGACTTTAATTGACAGGCTGAATCTGGTAACCAGAGAGATTTTGACGGGGATTCCTGTCATTCGTGCATTCAGTACAGAAAAGCACGAGGAAGAACGTTTTGAAAAGGCAAATCTGGAGCTGACCAGAACGAATCTTTTTGTCAACCGGTGTATGACATTTATGATGCCCATTATGATGCTGATTATGAATGGTGTTACGGTCCTAATCGTATATAACGGGGCTCATGCAGTGGATGCAGGCACTATGCAGGTGGGAAATATTATGGCATTTATGCAGTATGCCATGCAGATTATTATGGCATTTTTAATGATTACCATGATGTCTATTATGATACCCCGTGCCAATGTTGCGGCAAAGCGTATCAATGAAGTTCTGGGAACAGAGGTGTCAATCAAGGATCCCATGCAGCCGGAACATACTTTGGAGGACAGAAAGGGTGAAGTGGTATTTGACCATGTATCCTTTGAGTATCCGGGGGCAGAAGAAAAAGTTCTGAACGATATTTCCTTTACCGCTAAAAAGGGGCAGACGGTTGCCTTTATCGGCAGCACCGGCAGCGGCAAAAGTACTCTGGTGAATCTTATCCCCCGCTTTTTCGATGTGACAGAGGGAAGTATAACCGTGGACGGCGTGGATGTCCGCAGACTGTCCCTTAAGGAGCTGAGAGGGAAGCTGGGATACGTTCCACAGAAGGGAGTGCTCTTCTCAGGAACCATAGATTCTAATATCAGATATGGAAGAGAAGAGGCTACGGAGGCCGAAGTACAGAGGGCTGCAGAGATTGCACAGGCCTGGGACTTTATCAGTGAGAAGGAGGAAAAGCTGGATTCTCCTATTGCTCAGGGGGGAACCAATGTATCAGGCGGGCAGAAGCAGCGTCTTTCCATAGCCAGAGCTATTGCAAAAGAGCCGGAGATTTATATCTTCGACGACAGTTTTTCAGCGCTGGACTACAAGACGGATGTTGTTCTTCGAAAAGCACTGAAAAAAGAAACAAAGGACGCTACAACACTGATTGTAGCACAGAGAATCAGTACCATTCTGCATGCAGACAATATTATCGTACTGGACGATGGATGTATTGCAGGTCAGGGTACCCATAAAGAGTTATTAAAAACCTGTGACGTATATAAGCAAATCGCCATGTCTCAGCTGTCAGAGGAGGAATTAGCCAATGAGTAATCCAAGAAGAGGCCCCATGGGGGGACACGGCAAAATGGTGCCGGGAGAAAAGGCAAAGGACTTTAAAGGCACCATGAAGAAACTGATGAATTATATGAAGCGCTATAAAATCCGTATCTTTATTATGCTGGTATTTGCGGTGGGCGGAACTATTTTTAATATAGTGGGACCTAAGATTCTGGGTAAAGCCACAACGGAACTGATGAACGGCCTGATGGGAAAAATCAACGGGACCGGATCCATTGATTTCAGCAAAATAGGAACCATACTGGCCACAGTACTCTGTCTGTATGCGGTGAGTTCTGTCTTCTCTTTTGTACAGGGCTATGTCATGTCAGGGATATCCAACGATGTCACGTACTGCCTTCGAAAAGAGATCTCTCAGAAGATTAACCGGATCCCTATGAAATACTTTGAAAGCCGTACCCACGGAGAGATTCTATCCAGGGTAACTAATGATGTAGATACACTGCAGATGAGCCTCAACCAGAGTATTACCCAGCTTATTACTTCAGTGACTACTCTGCTGGGCGCGCTGATTATGATGCTTAGCATTAATATCTGGATGACTTGTGCAGCCCTGCTGATTCTGCCGGTGTCTATGATGATTATAGGAAAAGTGATGAAGCATTCACAAAAATATTTCCAGGCGCAGCAGAGATATCTGGGAGAAGTAAACGGTCAGGTAGAGGAGATCTACAGCGGCCAAAATGTGGTGAAGGTATTTAACAAAGAAGATGCTGTGGTAGATGAATTTGAAAAGACAAATGATAAACTGTATGACTCAGCGTGGAAATCCCAGTTTTTCTCCGGAATGATGATGCCTATTATGCAGTTTGTTGGTAATCTGGGGTATGTTATGGTCGCCCTTTTGGGAGGTTTTCTTACCATCAAGGGAAGTATTGAAGTAGGAGATGTGCAGGCATTCTTCCAGTATATCAGAAACTTTACGCAGCCTGTACAGCAGATTGCACAGGTAACCAATATGCTTCAGTCATCTGCAGCGGCGTCGGAACGTGTCTTCGAATTTCTGGAGGAAGAGGAGGAAGACCAGACAGTAGATCAGCCTGCAGATATTGCAGATGTTGAGGGAAATGTTGAATTTGATCACGTATCCTTCGGCTATCATCCGGAGCAAATCATTATACACGACTTCTCTGCAGATATAAAATCAGGCCAGAAGGTGGCAATTGTGGGTCCTACCGGGGCCGGAAAAACCACTATGGTAAAACTTCTTATGCGTTTTTATGACGTGAATACGGGTGAGATTAAGGTTGACGGCCACAACATCAAGGACTTCAACAGAAGTGAGCTGAGAGAGCTTTTTGGCATGGTTCTTCAGGATACTTGGCTTTTCAACGGAACCATACTGGAGAACATCCGATACGGACGCCTGGATGCTACCGATGAAGAAGTAATAGAAGCTGCAAAAGCGGCACATGCACACAGATTTATCATGGCCCAGCCAGATGGCTATCAGACCATTCTGGATGAGGAAACCAGTAATATTTCTCAGGGGCAGAAGCAGCTGTTGACCATCGCGAGAACAATCCTTGCGGACAATAAGATATTGATCCTAGACGAGGCCACATCATCTGTAGATACCCGCACAGAGGTGAGAATTCAAAAGGCCATGGATAATCTCATGCGGGGAAGAACCAGCTTTATAATCGCCCACAGGCTCTCGACCATCCGTGACGCAGATTTGATTCTGGTCATGAGGGACGGAGATATCATCGAACAGGGAACACATGAGGAATTGCTGGCGAAGGGCGGATTTTATGAAAATCTCTACAACAGCCAGTTTGAAAAGGCGGAGGCGGTATAGAATTGGGGACGTGTTCTTTCTAGGAAGAACACGTCCCAATTTAAGATCGGCCTGTCCCATTTTAAAATGGACCTGTCCCTTTTTCCCGCACAACTATGAGATACTAACGTTAGCGCACTGCTTTCATTATAAGATTGAGAGAGGATTAGTTATGGATAATAATATGATTTCCAGAAGGGAAGCATATGAAGAGTTACTGGAAAGTGTAAAGGCTTGTAAGGCCTGCCGGGATCGTCTGGACCCCAGCCCTGTTATCTGGGGAAACATTGACGCAAGGATTATGCAAATCAGCCAGGCCCCTTCCCTGAAGGTTCATCAGACCCAAAGACCCTTTAACGATGCCAGCGGAGTGAAGCTCCGACGGGAGTGGTATCAGATTTCTGATGAGATGTTTTATGATCCCTATAATTTTTATATCGCGTCAATCGGCCGCTGCTATCCGGGAAAGACACCTGGGGGAAGTGACAGAAAACCGCCCAGGAAATGTGCGGATCTCTGGCTTGGAAAAGAGATGGAACTGGTCAATAATGAACTGTACATTTTGATTGGCGGATGTGCGGCAGCTTATTTTTTTCCGAAAGAAAATTTTTCTGAACTGGTTTTCCGGGATCTGGAGATAAACGGCAGACAGACCTTTGTACTGCCCCATCCATCTCCAGCCAACAGGAGATGGTTTCTAAAACATCCTGAATTTATGGAGAAGAGGGTTTGTGAGGTTGGAGAGGCTGTGAGGCGTATCTGCAGGAAAAAACCGGCATCCCCGGAGGCGTAAAGCCCCTCAGGGAATTCCGGTTGTGACCGTCGGGTTGCTCTGACTGTTAAGGAACTCGGAGCACCTGGCCCGGATAAATGAGATTAGGATTACTAATTCCATTCAGGTCTGCCAGGTATGAAACTGTGGTTCCGTATCTCTGCGCAATGCCCCATAGAGTATCTCCTCTTTGCACCGTATAGACGGCAGCCGAATAATTCCGCTCAGGGATTTCCAGCTGCTGCCCCGGATAGATGAGATTGGGATTGGCAATGTGGTTCAGCGCTGCAATCTGTGAGACGGTAGTGCGGTATCTCTGTGCGATTCCCCAGAGAGTATCACCCCTTCGCACCGTGTATCTGATGCTCGCAGATTCTGTGGAAGAACGATCCTCCACCGGTATTCGAAGAACCTCTCCGGGGAAGATGAGGTTAGGATTGCTGATTTGGTTTTCTTCCACAATGGATGAGATTGTGGTATGATAAAGTCTTGCAATCCCCCATAGAGTATTGCCTGGCTTTACCGTATAGATGGCATTGGTGGTTTTGGAGGGAGGCATTGCCGGGTGGGGAGTTACCTGTCCGGAGCTGCTTAAGTACATCTCTTCCGTATACAAGTCTCTGTCTACATATCCCTGTATACCAGAAATCTGTCCACGGGAGGTATACTGCCATCCGGCCCAGGAATCCCAGTTTACGGAATCTCTTGGGGTGCTGACCCCGTATTCTGCCACCCAGAGGGGATAGGAAGTGATTTCCCCCTGAAATATATCTGTGGCGTCGTAGGCATTGCTGTATACAACAGCCTCCCTGCCGCCGATCTCCTCCAGAGTCTGAATAAAGGTTAAGGCGATATCATTGATTTCAGAGACAGAAAGCCCCTGCAGATCTTCAAAATCCATGGCCAGCCGATAGTCAAAGTCCTTGCCCTGTATAGTATTTACAAAAAAATGAGCCTGGTAGGCAGCCTGAGAGACTGTGCGGGCAGTGACATAGTGATAAAAACCAACGGACAAGCCTGCAGCTTTTGCGTTGGAATAATTTTGCTCGAAGTATGGATCTATATAGGAACTGCCCAGGCTGGAGCGAATATATACGCCTTCAATGCCGGAGTCAGCCACTTGTTCAAAATCAATATCGCCCTGATACATACTTACATCAATGCCCTCGTGGGTATCCGATGAGGGAGGGAGCGCAGCGACGGATACAAGAGAACAGCAGGGCAGCAGCAGTAAAAAGCAGAAAAAAACAGTAATAAATTTTTTTAACATAGCATAGAATACTCCTTTTTTACTAGCATATGGCATAAAAAAGGAGGTGTGCGCGGAAAGGAGAGAAAAGATGAGGCTTAATCCACCCTGTTTACCTGAAATGCTGGAGTCTCTGGGAACAGATTTTAAAAACCAGATGATGCGGGCAAAGGAGGAAGAGACAGATATTCTTGAAAAAAGTATCGCAGATGTCTGGGAGGAAGAAGAAGATTTCAGCAGAATTTCATTTGCAAAAGTTGTGTTTAAAAACTGTCATTTCATGAATTGTTTGTTTGAAAGGACCAGTTTTTTAGACGTTATTTTTCTGAATTGTGATTTCTCAAACAGCAATTTTACCGATGCATATTTTCATCGATGCAGGATAATAGGAGGGAAATGGATGGGGGTAAATTTACATCATTCTGTGCTGAAACATACAGAAATTACGGATGGAAATTTTAAACTTTCTAACCTGGATTCCTGCAGATTTGATCATGTTTCTATCTGTGAAACGAGTATGGAACATGGGAATATTACCGCCTGTAAAATGAAGGATATTCAGGTTCTTCGTACAGATTTTACCCTGGCATCCTTCTTCAAAACTCCATTGAGGGGCATTGATTTTACTGAATGTACTATAGACAGAATCACTGTATCGGAGGAGCTTTCTGAACTAAAAGGAGTCATTATAAACCCATATCAGGCAGTAGAATTAGCTAAGTTATTAGGGGTGATTATCAAATGAATCACCCCTCCCGATCTAATATTTTCTTGAATTCTTCGAAAGAAATATCACCTTTTTTTGCTTTTTCCAATGCTTTTTTTGCCTTTTTTGTCCACTGAATAAACTCCTTTTCAGAGGATGGTTTGTTCACAATATTTCTCTGTTTTCTCGCATTTTCCCTTTTGTATGCAGTGCGATAATAGCGAATCAATTCATCGGTATGTATCTGTTTGTCGTAGTAATCCTCCCGGCAGGTTTTAGAATTCGCCTGTATCCTGGAACAATAGAGTTCATCCTTTCGGTTATACGGGGAGAAGAGCCTCCCGCAGTTTTTGCAGGGCCTTACGTGAACATTATTGGAAACCAAAAGAGAAAAAGTATAGAGACAGATGGTGCTGATGTCCTCCAGGGTTGTAATATCCAGATTCGTAGTGGTTTCAATGGATGTTTTTTCTACGGAAGCAGCTAATGCTGAGAAATCCAGTGCTGTCTTCGATTTTTTGATCAGCTCGTAATAATTTGCGTTGGATATGATACTGCTTACCATAACTTCGTTGTTGTCAGAGAAGGAGATCAGACGGTCCGGATCCATGGCGCTGGCCCGGTCGCTCAGGTTAAAGATGCTCTGGATTGTCTGATTCCGCATAAAATTTGAATCAAAATGTGACTGGTACAGGTATGCTCTCTGCTGTGTGTGCAGTTTAGAAAATTCCGGAAAGCTGGAGTAATCCAGGCAGAAGGTAACGGCATTTCGCATAGAGGAGATGAAGTTCAGAAACTCTTCCAGTTCCTTCAGCTCATGCATAATGCTTCTTCGTACCTGATCCCAGTAATGCTGCATTTTGCTGTCCCTGTCCGCCTCTGTCATATCTGAAGCGTCGTAATTCATATACTCCCTGAAGTAATAGAACTCATACCATTTGTAGTTTGATAGTACCGGATTTAGATAAAAAGTGGATTTCCAAAAGGGATGAACCGCGGATAAACTATTATAAATATCGTGAATAAATCCCATTGTAGTATGTATTTTTTTCTGGTCCAGGTAATCTTTATCCAGATATTTGAAGACTTTATTGTAGTGGGATACAATGGGGGGCAGTGCCTCATCGCTGTATTCTAAAAAATCCAGAAAATGTTGTCCCAGGGCAGTATGAGTGCGTTCAATACACTTGTACTGATTGCTGTCGGGAGAAATTTTTTTGTAAATCTCAAAGTATTCCCGGCCTTGGGTTGAGTTCACCAGAAAACGGCCAAAAATCACGGGTTCATTAAACATTTTTAACTTCCTCCTCATAGACAGTGCGTTTTTATTTTAGATACTATCCACAAAAGTAAGAGCGAAAATGTTGAAAAATGAGTAAAAATTGATATAATGTCTCACATGGGGATAGATGTTAGAAAAAAGTTTTTCCATTTATGCTATTTTCTAATATTATAGCCTGAAATTGCTTCTTTTGCAATAGAATTGGCCAATACATGCAATAGAACAGGAGAAAAAACAATAGGAGGATTGGGTATGAGACCTTATATTTTAATTGAGTGGAACGATACAAAAACAGACGCTAAGGGTTGGTTATGTGTGTTTAATCTGGCAAAAGGGTATTCCGGAGGCGGAATCAGAATGCATCCCACAGTGACGAGAGAAGAGGTAATTCGTCTGGCAGAGGCAATGGCCTACAAAAGGAAAGCCTGCGAGAATACCTGGCAGGGCGGTGCAAAGGCCGGAATCGTATATGACTACAAAGCACCGGATGCTGTTGATGTGTTAAAAAGATTTATCATTGCCATGAGGCCATACATCGATGCAGGACTGGCAATGGGTTCTGACCTGGGGACGAAGTATGAGGACGTATACCGGATCTTCGATGAGCTGGGAATGGGACGTCCCATGACAAAGTCTATGAGAAATAATCCTATCATAGCCAAAGGCCAGGAAAATGTAAGAAAACTCCTGCAGAGCCACTACGACGGATTCCTGCTCAATGACCTGACCACCGGATACGGTGTTGCTGTTTCAGGAGATGAGGCATGGAAACAGATGGGCGGAGAACCCGGAGCTTCCGTTGTAATCCAGGGATTTGGATGTGTAGGTCTCAGCTGTACCCACAGGCTTCATAAGCTGGGTTATAAGATCGTGGGTATTGCAGATGCAAACTGCTTTGTATACTGCAAGGATGGTTTGGACGTAGAAAGTCTTATAGCAAACGTTCTGCCGAGAGGCGAGATGGACCAGTCCAAATTCGATCCTTCCTGGGAGGTAATGCCGAACTCCGCATGGATGGATGTGCCCTGTGATATCTTGGTTCCAGTAGCTCTGGAAGATGTCATCAACGGCAGCAATGTAGATAAAGTAAAGGCAAAGCTTATCTGTGAAGGCGCAAATATTCCGGTAGCCGCTTCCGCAGATCCGGGCCTTCATGAAAGAGGAATTCAGATTGTACCTGACTTCATTGCAAATCTGGGTGCTGTACGTTTCTTCTACACCATCACCTTTGGAGTGATCGAACCTACCGCAGAAAATGTAATTCATGATATTGATGCACTCTGCAGAAGAAATGTTGCTAAAATCTTCGAGATTTCAAAAGCCACAGGCAGATATCAAAGAGATATTGCTCTGGAAATATTCGAACCAGACACCCAGGACGAGCCGGAGTGCTAGTTAACCGGCAGGCAAACAGCAGCCGGTCTGTCCCCGCAAGGCGGACAGGCGGGCTGCAGGAAAGGAGAAGGTAATTATGGTTGTCATAAAAAAGGAAAACTGCAAATCCTGCGGTTATTGTATCCGGGCGTGCAAACAGGGGGCGCTGTCCGTGTCTTCGGAAATCAACGGCAAGGGGTACGCAGTGGTGGAAGTAGACCAGGATAAATGTATCGGATGCGGAATCTGCTATACGGTATGTCCTGATTATGTAATAACAATCAAAAATGAGGAGGTGCAACCGGCATGAGAACATTAATGAAGGGGAATAATGCTTTGGCTGAGGCTGCTATTTTAGCAGGCTGCCGGTTCTTTGCCGGCTATCCCATCACACCTCAGACAGAGATTCTGGAATATCTCTCAACCAGGCTGCCGGAAGTGGGAGGGCAGTTTGTGCAGACGGAATCAGAGCTGGCAGGCATTAATATGGTGCTGGGGGCAGCGGCAACGGGATTCCGGGCTATGACAAGTTCTTCGGGACCGGGATTCAGCCTGAAGCAGGAGGGAATCTCCTACATATCTTCTATGGAGCTGCCTGCAGTCATTGTAGATGTTATGCGCTACGGCATCGGTCTGGGAAATATTACTCTGGGACAGGGGGATTATTTCCAGGCAGTTAAAGGCGGAGGACACGGCGGTTATAAGACCTTAGTTTATGCACCTTCTTCCGTACAGGAAAACGTGGATTACACCATTCTTGCTTTTGACAAGGCAGAGGAATACAGAACACCTGTTATCATACTCAGCGACGGCGCCATCGGACAGATGGCAGAATCCGTAAAGCTCCCTGAGGGAAAAGAGCACGATCCCAATAAATTTGAGTGGACGCTGAAGGGAAAAGATGATACGTATCCCAACGGAAGAAAGATGACTGACCGGATTTACTATGACTTTAAATATACAGAGTATGATCCCCATATCCGCGACCGTTATTCTGTCATGGAGGAGAATGAACAAATGTGGGAGGAAGTGGAGACCGAGGATGCGGAGATTATTCTTGTAGCCTATGGTATCACATCCAGAGTATGCCGGGGCGCTGTAAAGGCAGCCAGGGCAAATGGGGTGAAGCTGGGAATGATCCGTCCCATCACTCTTTGGCCGTTCCCGAAGAAAGCGCTTCACAAGACAAACAAAACCGTAAAAGCTTATCTGGCCGTTGAGATGAATGCATGCGGACAGATGGTGGAAGATGTAGCTCTTTATGCACAGGGGACACCGGTATACGCTTATCCCTCCGGCAGGGTCATCGCTGATCAGGAAGAGATTCTCCGGATTGTAGACGAAATCCGTGCCGGAACAAGAAAGGAGGCATTCTAAATGGCAGCAGTAAAAGAGAGAGAAATACCAAGAAGTATTTATGCGGCAAACAGCTTCTGCCCGGGATGCGGCCACGGACTTGTATTGCGGCTCATTGCGGAAGTGATTGATGAAATGGATATAGACAGGGATACCATTGGCGTATTGGCAGTTGGGTGCAGCTGTCTGACAAACCGGACACTTGCCATTGACCTGCTGCAGTCTCCTCACGGCAGGGCCTCCGCGGCAGCCGCCGCCATTAAGCGCTGCAGACCTGAAAAGCTGGTTCTTACCTACCAGGGGGACGGGGATGCTGCCTCTATCGGTATCGCAGAGACGATCTATACCGCGCAGAGAAAAGAGAAAATCACCCAGATTATTGTAAATAACGGCGTTTACGGAATGACAGGAGGGCAGATGTCCCCTACCACTCTTGTAGGACAGAAAACAACTACCTCTGTGAAAGGAAGAGACCCTGAAGTATCCGGCATGCCTCTGAATCTTATGGAAGTGCTGAAAAGCTTTGAACCTGCTTATATGGCTAGAGGATCTATTCATGATGCCCCGCATATTATGAAGGCAAAATCTTATATTAAAAAGGCGTTTGCCGCTCAGATGGCAGGCGAAGGCTACTCCTGTGTTGAGATACTTTCCCCATGTCCCACAAACTGGCATATGACACCGGAGGAATCTATGAGAAGAATCGGGGAAGAAGTTATCCAGTATTATCCTCTGGGTGAGTTTGCAAAGGGAGGTGACCAGTAATGGAGAAACAATTTGTATTTGCAGGTTTCGGAGGTCAGGGTATTCTGACAACAGGTCTGATTATCGCTCATATCGGGGCGATGCAGGATAAAGAGGTCACCTGGATTCCTTCTTACGGTGCGGAGATGCGCGGGGGAACAGCCAATTGTACCGTTAAAATCAGTGATGAGCTGATCGGCAGTCCTTTTGTCAAGAAGATAGATATTTTAGTTGCCATGAATCAGCCTTCTATAGACAAGTTTCTGCCTCAGATGAAAGACGACGGGATTATCCTGGTTAATTCTTCTATTGTAAAGGATGTACCTAGAAAAGGAGACATCAGGGTAGTGGAAATTCCGGCTACGGAGGTATGTGAAAAGATTTCTTATTCCAGAGGAACGAATATCTGCATTATCGGGGCTCTGGCGGCATGTACAGACCTTTTTGGCAAAGAATGCTATGAAGAAGGAATCAAACATTACTTTGCGAAGAAGCCACAGTTCCATGAGAGTAATCTTGCGGCATTTCAGGCAGGTTATGACTATGTAGCAAAGGAGTGAGCCTATGGAACTGACAAAATTACTGCGCCCTAGAAGTATTGCTGTGATTGGAGCAACGGACAAGCCCGGATTTGGGCTGTCCACCTGCAGCAATCTGCTGAAAACAAAGATAAAAGAGCATGTTTATTTCGTTCATCCCAAAAGAGAGGAAGTTCTGGGAAAAGAATGTTATAAAAGTATAGGGGAAATCCCTGAAAAAATAGACATGTGCGTGCTCATTGTGAATAAAAAAGTAGTGCCGTCAGCCCTTGAGGAGGCAGCTGAATACGGATGTAAGGCGGCGGTTGTCTACGCCAGCGGGTATGGAGAAACCGGTGACAAGGAAAGCGAAGGCCAGCTTCGGGAGCTCTGCAGAAAACTCGATATGGCGGTTATGGGGGTAAACTGTGCCGGATTCATCAACAATCTGGACGAAATCTTTGCCTTTGGAATGCTGGTGCCTGGTGAGGCGAGAAAGGGAAATGTGGCCATTATATCCCAGTCGGGAAAAATCTGCCTGAATATGATGCAGATTACCTATATGAATTTTTCCTATCTTATCTCCAGCGGGAACAGCACTTGTATCCGCATTGAGGATTATCTGGAGTTCCTCATAAAAGATGAAGATACCAAAGTGATCGGCCTTTATATGGAAGGAATTAAAGATCCTGTAAAATTCAAAGAGGTTCTGAAGCAGGCAGCTCTGGCCAGAAAGCCGGTGGTTATCCTGAAGGTAGGAAAAACCTCAAAGGGGAGTGCTCTGGCGGCTTCTCATACAGGCAGTCTCGCAGGGTCAGACAAAGCGTTTGATGCAATTGTTAAAAAATTCGGTGTAATTCGTGTGGATGATATTGAGGAATTGGTACAGATGTGCCATATGCTCAGTGTACTGCCTATGATTCCGGAGAATACAGGACTTTCGGCCATGTGTCTTTCAGGGGGAGAGACTGGAGTGTGCGCAGATACAGGAACTCTGCTGGGGCTGGAATATCCTGAATTTGCTCCTGAGACAATGGAGAAGCTAAGAGAGCTTCTGCCGGATTATGCCACACCGGCCAACCCTCTGGACATGTCTGCCACCCTGGCCCATGACGGAGAAAAGTATGCGGCAGTCATTCAGGCCATTATGGAAGATCCCTCGATAGGGATGGTATTGTGCGGCCAGACGATTCTCCCGGAGCACGGTCCGAAAGACGTGATTCAGCCCATGTCAGACGGCATGGTGATTGCAGCCGGCAAAAAGAAGAAACCTGTTGCGGTTATGAGTTTCTTTAACTCATCCAGGGATAAGATGGTACGTGAAAAGCTGGAAGCAGCAGGAGTTCCTATCCTGCCAGCCACAGGCTGCGGCTTCAAGCTTCTGAAATATCTCATGGATTTTGTGAAATATAAACCGGAAGAACATATTTTAGATTTGGCAATACTGGAGAATCAGAAGAAAGAAAAAGTCAGGACAGCGTTAAGCGAACATGACAGCAAATGCGAACTGGCAGCGGCAGGGGTACCTGTCCCTCCGGAAGCTATTGTAAGCTCAAAGGAGGAACTAAGAGACTTTGCCCCAGGCATTTCTTATCCGGCTGTGGCTAAAATTGCATCTCCGGATATTCTGCATAAAAGTGATGTGGGGGGAGTGAAGCTGAATATCCAAAATGCCGGGGAGCTGGAGACTGCTTACCAGGAGATTATGGAAAGTGTAAAGGAGAAATGTCCGGACGCCAGAATCGACGGTGTATTGGTTCAGTCCATGCTTCCCCAGGGAGTGGAGATGATCATCGGGGTAAATGCGGATCCCCAGTTCGGACCAATGATTCTGTGCGGGCTCGGGGGCGTCTTTGTGGAGGTTTTTAAAGATGTAAGTCTTTATCCTGCGCCTCTGAATGAACAGGAAGCCAGAAGCATGATAGAATCTCTGAAAGGCTATAAGCTGTTGAACGGATACCGGGGCAGTAAAAAATGTGATGTGGATGCTCTGGCAAAATTTATTGTTAAGATTTCCGAATATGCGGTTGCCCAGAAGGAATCCTTAAAGGAACTGGATATCAACCCACTGTTTGTGTACCCCGAAGGAGAAGGGGTTGCACTTGCGGATGCTTTGGTTATTAAAGAGCAATAGTACAAGAACCCAAGGAGGTATGTAGATGGGAAATACGAATAAGCAACACAAATGGATTGCATTTTTTGTGGTTACTATATCAGCGGGTCTGATTTACCGTGTCCCATATTTGAAAACCGTGTTTTACGATGCGTTGGTGGAAGAATTTAAGCTGACCAACACACAAGTAGGAACTATCATGAGTGTTTACTCAATTACGAAAATGATTATCTATATCCCCGGAGGTATTCTTGCAGATCGTTTTGACAACCGCAAGATGCTGGTTGGATCCAACCTGATGCTGGCGGCGCTGACCTTCTGGTATGCGACGATTCCATCTCTGACAGGACTTATGGCAATCCAGTTTTTACTTGCATTTTCGAATGTAGTATTTTGGGTATCAGCAGTAAAGGCCATCCGTATTCTTGCGGATGACAATGAGCAGGGTTCTATCTTTGGCTATAGTGAGGGAATCCGCGCCGCGGCAGGCGTTCTGATTAATTTTGCAGCTCTGGCAGTGTTTAATCACTTTGTCACAACGGCTCAGCCTCTTCGTTACGTTTTGCTGTTCTACGGTATTGTTTACACTTTACTGACCATCGCTATGTGGCTCCTTCTTCCAAAAAAGAGCAAAGAAGAAGCACGCACATCTGCAACCTTTGCCGACTATGTCAAAGTGTTAAAGATCCCGGGGATCTGGATTGTGGCTCTCCTTGTAATGTGTGCTTACAGCGCCCAGGTTGCATCAGAATATACAACTACATACCTGACAACTATATTCGGAATGACCACCGTTACAGCCGGGATCGTGGCTACCATCCGAAGCTACGGAATTGGTATATTCAGCGCGCCTATTATGGGTAAAATCGCAGACAAAACCAGCTCTTATTCTAAAATGGTTATGGGATTATTTGTAGTAGAGATTGTTTTTGCAGCACTCCTCCTGGTTATTCCGGGAAAATCAAGTATGCTGATACCTGCCATTGTGACAGTGATCGCATTTGCAACGGTTATGTATGCAATCCGTGGAATTTACTTTGCAACTATGGGGGAGGCCGGGGTTCCAAAAGAATTTACCGGAACTGCAACGGGTATTATCTGTGCCATCGGTTTCCTGCCGGACGCATATATGAATCTGATACTCGGCAAACTGATTGACAGCAATCCGGGAGCTGCAGGATTTAAGTTCGTATTCGGAGCGATTATCCTCTTCGCTGTGTTGGGTATTGTATTTGCACTTATTATAAACCGGATGGGAAAGAAGAACATAAAAGCATAAATCCGTACTGAAATACGCAAACGAAATATTCTTACAAAAGGTCAGGTGATACAATTTATGGTTCTTGTACTTACGGTATTAATAATCTATTTTGCAGCCACTGCTGCCATCAGTATTGTACTGCAGAAAAAATCAAAAAATCTGGAGGGTTACTATCTTGGACAGAGGAATCTTCCATGGCCTGTGATTATGCTGACCTTTGCGGCTACCTGGATTGGTGCGTCTTCTACCCTGGGAAAATCAGGTCTGGCATATGAGATTGGAATCTCTGCGATTCTGCCTACATTTGCGACGGTAATTGCTTTTGCGGTATTCTGTCTGTTTGCCGGGCGCATTCAGAAAATAGGGCAGAAGTATCATATTCTGTCCATACCGGATCTGATTACCAAAAGATTTGGCCGCCTGCCAGCCCTGATAGCCTCAGCCATTATTGGCTGGACGGTTATCGGGACCGCAGGAACCCAGATGGTTGCCTCTTCAAAAATCCTTCAGATGGTTATGGCAGATGACTGGGAGATATCCTATCAGACAGCTCTTATCGTCACCACTGTAATTGTTATCGCCTACACTACCCTGTCCGGATTTTACGGGGTTGCCTATACAGATACCCTTCAGGGAATACTGCTCATCGTAGTCATCGGGGTAATTCTGCCGGCAGCAGCATTGAGTAAAGTAGGAGGGCTGACCAATCTGGCGGCCAGCCTTCCGGAACATTATTTCGAATTGAAATTTGACAAATCCATTGCATCCTATACGGTTGTATATTTGCTATATTTTTTGGCTGGACCTCCCTATTGGCAGCGTTCCTTTGCTTCCTCATCTTCTAAGGTGGCCAGCAAGGGAGCGATTGGAGGTAATGTAATCATCCTGTTCTACAGCTTTGCTGTGACCATTATAGGTGTGTGTGCATTGATTCTCTATCCGTCCTTTCCAAAAGGAATCTCCCATGAAATGCTGATTCCCCTGATGGTAAAAGAATCTTTTCCGCCTATTCTGTACGCTTTGGTGATTACATCCCTGATTGCCATTGTAATGTCTACCATTGACAGTTATCTGCTTCTGGCTTCCCAGACGCTGTGCACCGACTTGCTTCTGGCAATCCATCCGGGAGTAAAACAGGAGACCCAGCTGAAGCTGTCCAGATATTCGGTGGTTGTAATAGGACTTCTTGCCCTGGTATTTGCTTTGAGAATGGAGAATATTCTGGAGTCACTGGTTTTATCAATGTCTTACTTCGCCTCAGCCATAGCAATCCCTGCCATGGCAGCACTCTTGTCCAAACGGGCAAAGAAGCTTGGAATTACCATGGGGATGATCGGCGGATTTTTATCGTCGGTACTGTGGAAATCTGTACTGGGTAATCCCTTCGGGGTTCCGGAAGTAATTGTGGGGAGCCTTATGTCGCTGGCATTGCTGATTGTTGGATCCGCAGTGGATCGGCGGGAGACAATATTCCTGGAATAGCTAAAGACATGCGACCTTTAAAAACTCCTCCATTGCCCTGGTTACATACCGGCTCTGCTTATGATAAAAGTAAACATTCCTCACAGTCTCAGGATCCTGTAGCTTATAAAATATAATATTCTCGTCGGGCCTGCTGTGCCGGATCAGGGTATCGCTTACGAAGGCTATCCCCATTCCATAACAGGCAACATTGTATGCCGACAGCTGCTGGTCCAGCTTTAGTATTACTCTTGGACGGAAGCCGTGGCTGCTGCAGATTTTATCGGCCCGTTCCCGGGTATCGTTGCCTGAGCGCAGAAGGATGAAGGGGTCCTCCCGGAATGCTTCCAGGGGGACGCAGGGGGTTGACTCCAGATGGTGTTTTTCGGACACAATGTCTTCTTTGGAGAGCCTGCAGTTTATGAAAGATTTGTTGGATGCAAAATGTCTGGGGACCGCCAGAAGAAGCTGTTCTCTGCACAGGAAGTGACGGGTGTAGATGGATTCATGAAAAGCATAATTGTCAATGACAAGATCCAGTGCCCCAGATATCAGCTGCTGTTCTAACTGGGAGGTGTTGGCCTCAATGAGACTGATTTGAATGAAAGGATACTTCTGCATGTATCTGGAGACTATGGGAGGGAGCACAAAAGAGGTGAAAAAATTACTGCCTCCGATGGAAAGTCTGCCGGTTTTCAATTCATTCATATGATTCAGGTAGTTTTCAAAACCGTTTTCTATATCCAAGATCTTCTCCATGCATTTTACATATTCTTTCCCGCAGTCTGTAAGCTGAATAGGATTGGTGCTTCGGTCAAATAGGGGGGTGCCCACGCGCTCCTCTATTTTTTTAATTGTTGCACTCAGAGATGGCTGGGAGATGTACAGATTGGCAGCTGCCTTGGAAAAGCTTTTTTCCTTATAAACTTCGTATACGTATTCCATTCCTTTGAACATAGCAACCCTCATATAACTTTTAATTTATAATAGTACAGCAGATATAATATTCTGTCTCCAGTATAAAAGAGAAGTTAAAAAGGTGCAACAAAAATTGTATTGAAAAAGATGATTGTCAATGAATCCTATGTAATGGTATAATATAGGTTACTTGGGAGAAGTCAGTTTGGGGAACAAAGGAAGCAATTACTATCCATAGGAACGATTGGAGAGGAGAAGGAACATGACAGAATTTCAATATAAAATCAGTGATGAATTGGGATTCCATGCAAGGCCGGTAGGTCTTTTGGTTGAATTAGTAAAAGGAATGGATACGGCTGTCACCATTACAAAGGATGGGAATACAGTAAGCGCCGACCAATTGGTGGCTCTGATGACATTAAATGTGAAAAAGGGTGATGTGATAACCATAACACTGGAAGACGACTGTGATGAGGCTGAACTGGAGAAGGTGAAGAAATTTGTAGAGCAGACCTTCTAATTCAGCGCTGCAAAGCATGCGGGCCATTTTCCCGGGAGAAGATGGCCTCTTTTTAATGCTCATTTTGGTGTTTTTCCAAAAAAAGCTTCATATTCCATATGGTTTGACTGTCAATAAAGTGTTCTACCTTTTCAACCTGCTCCAATTCGCAGGAGGAATGGTTAAGATAGCAGAAGAAGCGGTGAAGAATCTCATGGCGGAAGAGAAGATACCCGCCAAGACTGGCGCCTTTTTCTGTCAGGGATATGATGCCGTACTTCTCAAAGCTCACAAGCTCCTGGCGTGCCAGATTCGTTACCATTCTGGAGGCAGAGGAAGGCTTGACATTCAGGGCCTCAGCCAGGGCTGTGATCCTTAAGTCCCTTTTTTCCTGATGCATACGGTAAATCATTTCCAGATAATCCTCCATTGCCGAAGTAATCTGGCTTTTTTCCATACGTGCATACCCTTTCAGCGTAAAGAAATCATTTGACTTGTCCATGATGTGCCTCCCTGTAACAAAAATGTAGGTAGAAACATATATTAGGATATGGAAACATTGTTGCATAATACTAAATGTATGTGAAAGGGGACGAATGTATGACAGGGTTAAAGCCATTAGATAGGATGGAACGTGGAGAGACAGGTATTGTCTGTGAGATGCACTCAGAGGACAGATTACGCAGGAGGCTTCAGGATATGGGGCTGATTCAGGGAACCTGTGTGGAGTGTGTGGGAATCAGTCCTCTGGGGGATCCGGCCGCTTATCTGGTGAGAGGTGCAGTGATTGCCCTTAGAAAAGAAGATTCCAACTGTGTACTGGTAAGAAGCTATGAGTGCTGAGAACAGATGGAAGATTGGGCTTGCGGGAAATCCGAATGTAGGGAAAAGTACCGTGTTTAACCAGCTTACCGGATTAAAACAGCACACAGGAAACTGGCCTGGAAAAACAGTGGTGAATGCAAGAGGAACATTTTCGTTGAACGGGGGAGAAGGGCTGCTTGTGGATATTCCAGGTTGTTATTCTCTTATGGCCCATTCCCAGGAAGAGGAGGTTGCCAGGGACTTTATCTGTTTTGAGGAGCCGGATGGAGTTGTGGTAGTGTGCGATGCTACCTGCCTGGAGCGAAACCTGAACCTGGTTCTGCAGATTACCGAGATATGTCCCAGAGTGATGGTCTGTGTCAATCTAATGGATGAGGCCGGGAAAAAGGGGATCACCATTAACTTTTCCCTTTTGGAGGAGCTTTTGGAGGTTCCGGTCGTACCGGTAACAGCCAGATCCAACAAAGGCCTTTCGCATATGGTTGAACTGCTTGGCAAAATGCTGACAGAAGAGGAACAGGAGCGGACAGTCCTGAGATACCCGGAGTATGTGGAAAAGTGCGTGGAAAAGCTGGAAACGGCGGCATGTGGGTTGATAACAGGTTCGGACAAAGAAAACGGTGTGGATATCTGCTCCCTGAAGCGAAAGAGAAGGTGGCTTTGTGCCAGACTGCTGGATGGGGACGAAAGTTTAATGGATTCTGTGAAGAAGTATTTCTGCCTCTCCGGGGAGGAGGAAGAAGTATTCTCCCGAGCCCGGGAAGAATGCCTGGGAGAACTGGAAGAACAGGGGATTACTGTAAAACAGCTGCAGGATGATATGGCGGCAGTGTTTGTACGGAAGGCAGAAGAGATTGCAGGAAAAACGGTCCGGTACAGCGGTTCCTCGTATGCAGGGAGAGACCGGAAGCTGGATTGGCTATTTACCAGCAAGGCAACCGGATTTCCAATTATGTTTTTGGTACTTTTGGGGATTTTCTGGCTTACCATTTCCGGCGCTAATTATCCCTCCCGTCTTCTCAGCACAGGGTTTACGGAAGCAGGAGAGAAGCTTTTGCATCTGCTTGAGCATGCCGGTGCGCCTTCGCTTCTGTCGGGTATACTTGTGCAGGGAGTGTACCAGGTAGTTACCTGGGTCATATCAGTGATGCTGCCCCCCATGGCAATTTTCTTTCCGCTTTTTACACTGATGGAGGATTTTGGATATCTTCCCCGGGTCGCCTTTAATCTGGATCGGTGCTTTAAGAAATGCTGTGCGTGCGGAAAGCAGGCCCTGACAATGTGTATGGGTTTTGGGTGCAATGCCGCAGGAGTCGTGGGGTGCAGAATTATCGATTCGCCCAGGGAACGTCTGATCGCGATTTTGACAAATAATTTCGTACCGTGTAACGGAAGACTGCCTGTGATGATTGCTATTATCTCCATGTTTTTTGTGGGGGGAAGCTACGGGATTGGAAGCTCTTTTCTGTCCGCATGTCTGCTTGCCGGGATGATTCTGCTGGGGATCTTTATGACGCTGCTGGTTTCCAGACTCTTATCAAAAACCATATTAAAAGGAATTCCGTCTTCTTTTGCGCTGGAGCTGCCTCCTTACCGGAGACCACAGATTGGAAAGGTTATCGTCCGTTCTATATTTGATAAAACGCTGTTTGTGCTGGGGAGGGCAGTCCTTTTTGCTGCACCCGCAGGAGTTCTGATTTGGGTATTGGCGAATGCAGAGGTGTCCGGACAGTCTCTGTTGTACTACTGTACGGATTTTCTGGATCCCTTTGGGAAGATGCTGGGGATGGACGGGGTAATCCTGATGGCATTTATTCTGGGGCTTCCGGCTAATGAAATTGTAATGCCTATTATTATAATGACCTATCTGGCACAGGGGACCCTCGTTGATATGGAAGATCTGACCGTTCTGAAAAGTCTGCTGACAGAGCATGGATGGACCTGGATAACCGCTGTCAGTACCATGCTTTTTTCTCTGCTCCACTGGCCCTGTTCTACTACCTGCATGACAATATATAAAGAAACAAAAAGTCTGCGGTGGACCGGGGCTGCTATCCTGATACCTGCGGCGGCAGGGATCCTGGTGTGCTTTTTGTTTACGCAGTTTGCGGGTCTGACAGGAGTGTAATCCGACGCTTTTCTATCTCTAGTATGCCTTCCTCTTTCATTTTTTTGATTTCTCTTACCATGGCACTTCGGTTTACAGACAAAAAATCTGCAAAGTCTATCATGGAAAAGGGGAGGGTAAAAGCAGTGCTCTGGTATTTGGCGGACTGCTGGCGGAAAAAGCACAGAAGCTTTCCCCGGATAGAACGCTGGCTCAGAACTTCGATCCGTTCACTGAGGAGACGTGATTTTTCCGATAACAGGCGGAGCATATTCCGTATCAGTTGTGTATGGCAGGGGCATACTTTTGCACAGTTTTGAATCAGGTGGTCATAATCAAGAAAGAGAATCCGGCAGTCTTTCTGACAGAGAGCAGTAATGCAGGCATATTCCGGGAGATAAAAAGCAAGAGCTTCCCCGAAGATATCTCCGGGAGCCAATTCTTCCAGAATTGTCCGGCTTCCGCTGTATTCATAGCGGACCACAGAGACTTTTCCCTGAAGAATGATTCCCACAGACTGCCGGCTCCCTCCATAGGTGTAAATTATGTCCCCTGAGTGAAAGGCGGCCGTATAGGACTTCATACAGGCGAACATTTTTTTGCAGTCCGGATCGGATATGTTTTGAAAAAGTGCTGTTGCTGTGGTATTCATGAAGGAACCTCCTAGTTTATAAAGTTTTTATTATTATAGAGGATGTATGTTGCAAATGCAACAGAAATTCAAGAAAATATTTGCTATAGTATAAAAGCAGTAAAAAATACGAAAAATATTACAAGATTCTTAGGAGGTTAAGACATATGAAAAAATATATTTGTGAACCCTGCGGCTATGAATATGATCCGGAGGTAGGAGATCCGGACGGCGGAATTGAGCCGGGAACCCCTTTTGAAGATCTGCCGGAGGATTGGATTTGTCCGGTGTGCGGATTGGGAAAAGATGTATTTATAGAAGCATAGCAGACAACCGTGTGTCCGGGGCGTATGTCTCCGGGCACATTTTTTATTCCGGACTTTATGAAACGGCAGAAATAGTGTATAATATGGGGTAGAATTGTTTAAAAGTACGAATCAGAGGAGGCCATACATTATGAATGTAGTAGAAGTAAAAAAGGATATATATTCAGTGGGAGCGGTGGACTGGAATGTGAGAAGCTTCCACGGATACTCCACCAACAGCGGAGCCACATATAATGCCTATTTAATAATGGATGAAAAGATTACGCTGATTGATACCGTAAAAGCGCCGTTTGCAAAAGAGCTGCTGGACAGGATCCGTGAGATTGTGGAACCAGAAAAAATTGATTACATAATATCCAATCATGTTGAGATGGATCACTCGGGTGCGCTTCCCCAGGTAGTAAAGGCAGCGCCCAATGCTACTGTGATTACCTCAGACCCTAACGGAATGAAGGGATTATCAGCCCACTACGGGAAAGAAATCAAATATCAGACAGTAAAAGCGGGGGATACCCTGAAGATTGGCAAAAGAACTCTGACTTTTGTTGCCACACCCATGCTTCACTGGCCGGATAATATGGTAACCTATTGCCCGGAGGATAAGATTTTGTTTTCGAATGATGCCTTCGGACAGCACTATGCATCCAATATGCGGTTCGACACACAGGTGAACCTGGATGATGTATACAGAGAGGCTAAAAAATATTACGCGAATATCCTTATGCCTTACGGTGCCCAGGCAAGGAAAGCGCTGGAGATTGTAAAAGGACTGGATATGGAAGTAATTGCACCCAGCCATGGCGTTATCTGGACAGAGCATATCGGAGACATTCTGGAAAAATATGAAGAATTTGCCGGAGGCGGAACAAAGAAGAAGGCCTGTATTGTCTATGATTCTATGTGGCACTCCACAGAAAAGATGGCCTTTGCTGTCGTGGAAGGATTCTCAAAGGCTGGAGTGGGGGCTCATCTGTATGATCTCAAAGATAATCATATCTCCGATATTATGACGGATCTTCTGGACGCAGAATACATAGCCGTTGGTTCCCCTACGCTGAATAGTCAGATGATGCCCACAGTAGCAGGTTTCCTGTGCTATATGAAAGGCCTGGCCCCGAAAAAAAGGAAAGCAATTGCTTTTGGATCTTACGGCTGGGGCGGACAGAGCATTAAGCAGGTATACGAAGCGCTGGAGGGAATGGGCTGCCAGATGCTCCTGGACCCTATCCGGCAGATGTATATTCCTACGGATGAGGATTTGAAACAGGTGGAAGAGACTGTTGCTTCTATTATTATAGAGTAACAGAAGCAACAGAAAAGAATAAAAGAGCAGGTAAAATAATCATCGCAGCGGATAAGATATGCTGGCTGTCCGGAAGGATATCCCCATTCTTACAATACATTGATCGCTGCGGTGATTGCCATGCTGCAAATCCCTTTTGCAGGAGCATAAACAGCAGCACACGTGGCTGAAACTAACATTACAATTATCCGCTTGAACTATCTAAAGGGAGTATTCTATTTCTTTTTTCCTATTAATATTAAAAAATTCACTAAAAACATAAGCAATAAAAAAGCTCCTGCAACTCCCTGAAACGGGTATATATATTTAACCATATTACCAAACCCGATTAGACTAAAGAAATACCCTACTATTGTGAGGAGCGAAATTCTTAAAATATTTTTCTTATTTTCTCCATCTGCCTGGACACCGTAAAGACAGTTTGTTGCACTACAGTAAATTGCAATAATCATAATGAAGGCATAAATATACCTAATGCCATAATGAATTTCTCCTGCAAGATAAATCATCGGCAAATCACTTGTTTCTGCAATTATCGAATTATTGCATACGATTTTCCAGAAAGCTAATGCAAATCCCCCCACAAATAAACTTCCTATAATTCCTCCCTTTTGTTTTACCTTCCATTTTTTTTCCTCAATTCCCAGTGTACCAAGTACTGGAATGGCCGCTATCAAATTATAAAATAAATACAAAAGTGCTGAAACAAACCACGGATATCTTGGCTCTAAAATAATTGGTTCTGCAGCAGTCCGAATATTTTTAAATAAAACACCCCCTCCAATGAATACTGTCACCATAAGCATGAATGGCACTATCTTTTTAAAAATAGTCAAAATCCCATGAATATCTGTGTATACTGTTATGCCAATTAAGAGTGCAAGAACCAGACCACCCCAATATTTATTAATTCCAAATTGTTCTTTTAAGACAGAGGTACCCGCAGATAACATTGCAGTAAACGAAATGAAAAGGCTTATTCTTAAAATCCAGCCAATCATTTTTTTTAATTTGCTTCCGCCTAATGGGCACAAAATCTCATCACTGGAAAATTTTCCTATTCTTTCGGCCATTTTCATAATCATTAATGAAAGGATGATAAGAAAAGCTATTACAACTACAATTCCGTAAACTCCCTGAGTTCCATATCTACCAAAAAAATTGTATATTTCTTTTCCTGAAACAAACCCTGCACCCATCAATGCAGAAACAAAAAGCATTGCTATTTCAAAAGCTGTCATTTTCTCAGCACTCTTCCTGCTAATTTTCCATTATATTTTCCGTCCTCTACTACAATTTCTCCATTAATTAATACAGTATTAACCCCCGATGCAAACTGCTTCGGATTCTGCAGGCTGGCTCTGTCCTCTAATTTTTCTAATTCAATAATATTTAGATCTGCATCCATTCCTTCTTTAATAATGCCTTTATTTGTTAATCCCAGTCTGGATGCGGGCAGCGAAGTCATTTTTCTGATTCCCTCTTCCATCTCTACCACCTTATTATCTATACAATATTTTTTCAGGAATCTGATAAAGGTACCATATGTTCTGGGATGACATAATGCGCCATCTGCCGGCTGATTTGAATCCGATCCAACCATTACAAACGGCTGCTTCATAATATATTCAATATCCTCCTCACACATTAATTCAAGACATCCTGTATCCATTCCGTGATTCTCATAAATAATATAAAGCATTGCTTCTGCAGGACGTACTTGCATTGCCTCCGAAATTTCTTTCAAATTCTTTCCAACTATCTCGGGTGTATATGGGGCATAAACCATCGTAATTCCTTCAGGAGAACAATCCTTAAGATATGGATTTGACCAGCCGCGATCCTTTTCCAGCTGATACAGAATTTTCTCTCTGGTATCCTTATCCTCTAATCTTTTAAATAGCTGTTCTACACCTCCAGCTTGTGCCCAATCTGGTAATAGTCCCCTTAATGAGGTAGATCCAAAAGTATATGGATACTGATCCCCTGTGATATCCATCCTTTTGTCTCTGGCATCCTGTATTTTTTTCATATACGCAGGACTGTTTTTCCAGTTTCCTGTTCCCATACATTTCATATGATGGATATGTCCAGGTACCCCGGCTTTTTCTGCAATCCGAAGAGTCTCGTCGACCGCTTCCATCAGTCTTTCTGACTCATCGCGCATATGTGCCACATAAATTCCCCCACAATTTTTCATTACAGAAGCCAATTCCGTCAATTCCTCTTCATCTGCATAAGAACCAGGGGCATAAAACAATCCTACTGACATTCCAAACGCACCTTCAGATAATGCCTGTGTAAGCCGTTCCTTCATTCTGTCCATTTCTGCCGCCGATGGCTTACGGTTCTCAAATCCCATTGCATCAATTCTCAATGTTCCGTGCCCAACCAACATGGCAAAATTAGTTCCCACACCTAGTTTCTCAACAGCTTTTAAATAATTTCCGACAGAATCCCACTGATAGTTTAATTCTGCACCGGATTTCATAAATGATATATATGTATCAAGTAACGATGCATTTTCCTTACAAATCGGGGCAACGCTATATCCGCAGGCACCTACAAGTAATGTTGTTACTCCCTGCATCAGCTTTTCTTCCATAGTATTTGAAACAAACGGACCACAATCATAGTGTGCATGTACATCAATAAATCCCGGTGTGATAATTTGATTCTGTGCATCTATAATTCGTTCAGCAGGGAGATTATCCCCGTTTCCAATAAATACAATATATCCATTTTCAACACCTATATCTGCTCTATACCCTTGACTTCCGGTACCATCCACTATTATTCCATTTTTTATCAGATATTCCATACTATTTTGTCACTCCTTCTTTTTAATATTGTCTACCAGCTTTTTCTGCTCCTCTGTTGCTTCTTTTCCAACAAATGCAAGAACGACATATACAATAACCGCCACCGGAATTCCTACCAGTGCAATATGAATACCAAACGGCTGACCTAAGATTTGCCAAATGATAATGGATGCTCCTCCAAATACAATTGACCAAAATCCTGCTGATGCACCCGGGCGTTTCCAAAACAGACCTACAATCATCGGAACAGCCACTGCAGAACCAAGTGTATAAACAATTAGGAGCAGGGAAATAATTGACGGAGCAAATTTGGCAATAATATAGCTAAGTGCTGCACCTAAAATAATAAATACTTTTGACACCACAATCAATTTTTTATCATCTGCATCTTTTTTGAAAATCCCATAATAAAAATCCTGTGTAAAACACATAGACGCACTTAATAACGATGAATTAGCGCTTGTCAATACTGCTGAAATAATTGCTGCCGCATATAGTAATGCCAATCCTGCCGGCATAAACTGATCAAGAAGGGTTCCTATTACCTGATCTCCCGCAATATCACCCTGAAGTAATGATATTCCGCTTAACCCAATCATTGGGACACAAATTCCGAACCCAATTGTTAGTAAAATTGTATAAAGTAGAATTCCCTTTTGAGACTCTTTTGCTGTCTTTCCACTATTAATTCTCTGAATATAACCAGATTGATTTGCAATATGAAATCCAAAATTAGAAATAACAATTCCCAGCATCATGAGCCCTGCTAAAGATGAAGTATCAAAAGGATTTGCTTTAGCCCCGGCTGATGCAATTACCTGCCCAAAGCCTCCGGCTTTTGAGCCTAAAACTAAAGTTCCTAAAATCAATCCAATAAAAATAACACATCCTTGAATCGCATCTGTAATTGCAACACCTTTAAATCCTCCTAGCATTGCAGTCAATGCAAATAAAACAGCTGCTATCACCATTGAAATTTCTTTATTCATTCCGATAAATGATGATGTCATTGCCGCAAATGCACTGATCATACTGGCAGTAATCAAAAATTCCCAAATCATAATTAAAAACGCACCTACACGTTTTGTATTTTCTCCATATCGTGCCATCAATATATCTCCAATAGACATTACCTGAATCCTATATATTCTCGGAGAAATAAAAATATAAATAATACCTACTACCGAACAGATAACCGGTGTCCAAATCCAAATCATACCATTGGAGTAAAAATTACCTACATAAGCAACCATTGTTCCGCCGCCAACAAAACTGGAAAAAATGGTGCCTCCAATAATATACCAAGGCAGCTTTCCTCCTCCAACTGCGAAATCTCTATACGTTTTTGTGTTCCTGCCGCTTAAAATTACAATGACAACTATAATTGCCATGTAGATCATCACAACCGTCATCTTTAGTACACTCATCTTTCTTCCTCCTTTTTGATATCAATTAGTAAAATTGCTAACAATTTATGTGATTATAATATAGTATTTAATAACTTTTGTCAATGAATAATATAATACAAATTTCCTTTATTCTTTTGTTTAAAATTGCTAACAATTTTATTTTTTGCCACCAATATGTTGTCATTTTTCATGGGCTATGGTAAATTAATTTAATAATATACGATTTTCTTATGGGAAGGATAATGATATGAATAAAGAAAAAAATGATATGGTTCAAAAAATTTATCACGAATTAAAGTACAAAATACTGACCCGTGAATTTACTGCTGGCGACAGATTAATCGAAACTCAACTTGCCTCTGAATATCAGGCCAGCCGTCTTCACGTTAAAGAAGCTCTCCGACTTCTGGAATCCGAACATCTGGCTGAACATATTCCTATGCGAGGCGTCCTTGTTATTGGAATTACAAACGATACAATAAAAGAAATAGCTGAACTTAGACAAGCATTGGAAGTACTGGTCATTAAAACTATTATGCCCCTTATTACCGACGACTTTCTTCAGGATTTAGAACGTACTTATAAACGTTTTGAAGCATTTGTACGCATGGAATTAATTGATGATTGTCTAAATGAGGCACATTTATTTTATGAAAAGATATATAATTTATGTCCATATAAGCGGGTAATAGCTATCCTTCAAACCTATGGCGACTATATTGATCTGATTATGAAGTTAACAATAGTTACAAAAGAAGCGCAACTAGAAGGAATTGAAAATCTACATGGAATATTAGTTGCTCTAAAGGCACATGATCTCGACGAAGCAATCCATCAATTAAGTCTTCGTCACAAATATCTATCTTTAAAATTAAGTTAACTTTTTAATTACAACTTTCGTCTTGTTTATGTTATACCGATGCACAAAAGAAGGGGCTGCAAAAAAAACAGCCCTAAAGAAAAATCGCAGAGGATGTGAGACTTCAGCTTCAACCAGCTATGCCCTGACGAAAGTCTTCCCGGCAAAGATACCGCAGTCGTTATAATATAACAAAAAGTCCTCTAACTATAGATAATGAGGCAAGAAAAGAGAAATGAGATGACAAAAGAAGAAATTCTTAAGAAATATTTTGGATATAGTGACTTTAGAGAAGGTCAGGCAGAGCTGATTGACAGCATATTAAATAAGAGAGATACGTTTGGTATATTACCAACATCATCTGGAAAATCCTTGTGTTTTCAGATTCCGGCACTGATGTTTGCGGGGATTACGCTTGTGATTTCGCCTTTAATTTCCCTGATGCGGGACCAGGTAATATCTTTAAATGATGTGGGGATTCATGCCGCTTTCCTCAATAGCTCGCTGACCCAGGGGCAATACTACAAGGCCCTTGAGAATATGAAAAGAGGGCAGTATAAAATTGTGTATGTGGCGCCGGAGCGATTACTGACGGATTCTTTTCTGCAGGCCGTGCAGGAAGTAGAGATATCTATGGTCAGTGTGGATGAGGCTCATTGTATTTCCCAATGGGGACAGGATTTCAGGCCAAGCTATCTGAAAATCATTGATTTTCTGGATTGGCTTCCAAACCGTCCCGTAGTCAGTGCCTTTACTGCAACAGCAACAAAGACAGTCAGGGATGATGTTGTATCTCTGCTGCGGCTTTCAGACCCCAATATAGTGATTACCGGATTTGACCGAAAGAATCTTTCCTTTTCAGTCAGCCATGTGAAAGACCGATATCAGTTTGCCTTAGATTATGTAAAAGAGCATATAGAAGAGTGTGGAATTATTTACTGCCTTACACGTAAAGTGGTTGAGGAAGTGACAGAAAAGCTCCAAAGGGAGGGGATCAGCGTAACAAGATATCATGCCGGATTGAGTGACGCTGAGCGTAAGCAGAATCAGGACGAGTTTATTTATGAACAAAAGCTGGTAATGGTAGCGACGAATGCTTTTGGAATGGGAATTGACAAATCTAACGTCCGCTACGTGATTCACTATAACATGCCAAAGAATATCGAGAGCTATTATCAGGAGGCCGGAAGAGCAGGGCGTGACGGCCTGCCATCAGAATGTATCTTGCTTTATGGAGGCCAGGATGTTGTAACAAATCAGTTTTTTATTGATAACCAGGGACCGGCAGATGAGATGGACAGCAGTACACTGGAGGAGATAAAAGAAAGAGAGCGGGAAAGGCTTCGTAAGATGACGTTTTATTGTTTCACAAATGACTGCCTCCGTGCTTACATTTTGAATTATTTTGGAGAGCGTGCACCGGGTTATTGTGGAAACTGCTCAAACTGCCTGACAAAATTTGAGGACGTAGATATAACAGAGATAGCGAGAAATTTGATTGGCTGCGTAAAATCAAGCCGTCAGAGATATGGTATAGTTATGATTGCGGATACTGTCCATGGAAGCAGCAATGCCAAGATGCAGAGATGCCGTATGGATGAAAATCCGTATTACGGGGCATTAAAAGAGATTCAGATTCATCGGCTGCGTCAGATTGTAAATTACCTTATTTTGAAAGATTACCTGATACTTACCAATGATGAATATCCTGTTCTGAAACTATCTGAGAAGTCAGAAGAATTGTTGATACAGGAAGAACCAATCATCATGAAAGTGGCAAAAGAGAGGGAAGAAACCAAAGAAAAGAAAGAGAAGAAAACAAGAAAGAACAAAAATATTGCAGCAGTTTTGGATGAATCGGATGAAGGACTTTTTGAGAGGCTGCGGGAACTGCGGATGAAGATTTCCAAGGAAGAGAAAGTTCCGCCTTACATCGTGTTTTCGGATAAGACTCTTATTCAAATGTGTGCGATGAAGCCAACAACGAAAGACGAAATGCTTGCTGTATCTGGCGTAGGTGAGGCGAAATACCAGAAATATGGGGAACGCTTTTTATCCTGTCTTTCGCCTGAAGGCAAAGTATGATATACTCTGTGATGGTAATAATAGGAGAATAGGCGGAAAGGGTATACGATAGCAAATGAGAATAGAACAGGAGGAAAATCATGCGAGTAGGAATGGGCTATGACGTTCATAAATTAGTAGAAGGCCGCAGACTGATCCTGGGCGGGGTGGAGATCCCCTGGGAAAAAGGCCTGTTGGGGCATTCGGATGCAGATGTGGTGGTGCATGCAATTATGGATGCTCTTCTGGGAGCTGCGGCGCTCAGAGATATCGGAAGACATTTTCCGGATACAGATCCCCAATACAAGGGTATTTCCAGCATAAAGCTGCTGAAGGAAGTGGGCGCTCTTCTGGAAAAAGAGATGTATGTAATTAATAATATAGATGCCACAATTATCGCGCAGAAGCCTAAGCTGCTGCCCTTTATCGATCAGATGGCGGCAAATGTGGCAGCCGCCCTTCATCTGGAGGAAAATCAGGTCAATATTAAGGCCACCACAGAGGAGGGACTGGGCTTTACCGGAAGCCAGGAGGGAATCTCAGCGCATGCTGTCTGCGCCCTGACTTCTGCTCTGGACTTCATGAGGGATGACAGAATGGGCGATAAGGGATGCCAGGGATGTTCGGGATGTAAAAAAGAAGGGGTATAGCAGCCCCGTAAGAACTAAGGAGAAGAGATGAGTATTTTAAATGTACAGCATCTGTCCCATGGGTTTGGTGACAGAGCCATCTTTCAGGACGTTTCGTTCCGTCTTCTGAAAGGTGAGCATATTGGGCTGGTAGGTGCCAACGGAGAGGGAAAATCTACCTTTATGAATATTATCACAGATAAACTTATGCCGGATGAGGGGAAGATTGAATGGGCTAAGAATGTACGGGTAGGGTATCTGGATCAGCATACAGCACTTGAAAAGGGCATGACCGTCAGAGATGTTCTGAAGTCGGCGTTTTCCTATTTGTTTGAAATGGAAGAACAGATGAATCAAATCTGTGACCGCATGGGAGAGGCCTCCCAGGAAGAACTGGAGGCTATGATGGAGGAACTGGGAACCATTCAGGACACTCTTACGATGCACGATTTTTATATAATTGATTCCAAAGTAGAAGAAATTGCCAGAGCCCTTGGACTGGAAGACATTGGCCTGGATCGGGATGTGATGGAACTAAGCGGCGGACAGCGGACAAAAGTGCTGCTTGGAAAGCTGCTTCTGGAAAAGCCGGATATCCTGCTTTTGGACGAACCTACCAACTATCTGGATGAGGTTCATATCAACTGGCTGAAGCGGTATCTGCAGGACTATGAGAATGCATTTATCCTAATATCCCATGACATTCCCTTCCTCAACAGTGTGGTTAACCTTATTTATCATATGGATAATCAGGAGCTGAACCGCTATGTGGGCGATTATGATAAGTTCCTGGAAGTCTATGAAGTAAAAAAAGCACAGAGGGAGGCCGCATATCACAGGCAGCAGCAGGAGATCCACGAATTGAAAGATTTTGTGGCCAGAAATAAGGCAAGAGTTGCCACCAGAAATATGGCAATGTCCAGGCAGAAAAAGCTGGACAAGATGGATGTGATTGAGCTTGCCAGGGAAAAGCCCAAGCCGGAGTTTTACTTCCGGACAGCCAGAACCCCCAGCCGTTTTGTGATCGAGACAGAGGAACTGGTGATCGGGTATGAGGAACCACTGTCCGCGCCTCTGAATCTTGCTGTGGAGAGAGGGCAGAAGATAGCTATGACCGGGGCAAACGGAATTGGCAAAACAACCCTTTTGAAAAGTATTCTGGGTTTGATTCCCCCTCTGTCCGGTCGTGTTCATCTGGGGGATTATCTGGAAATTGGGTATTTTGAACAAGAGATGCCCAGGGATAACCCCAATACCTGTATTCAGGAGATATGGAATGAATTTCCTTCCTACACGCAGTATGAGGTACGGGCGGCACTTGCAAAGTGTGGGCTGACTACAAAACATATCGAAAGTCTGGTGAGGGTGCTCAGCGGGGGAGAGCAGGCGAAAGTCCGTCTCTGCAAGCTACTAAACAGGGAAACCAATATCCTGCTTTTAGATGAGCCTACCAATCATCTGGATAAAGATGCAAAAGAAGAATTAAAGCGTGCACTGAAGGAATACAAGGGAAGTATTCTAATGGTCTGCCATGAACCTGAATTTTATCAGGGGCTGGTGACTGATGTATGGGACTGCGCCGAATGGACTACCAAGATATTATAGTGGATTCTTGAAAAGAAATCTTATGGTATCAGAGGAATATGACGCACAAAATGTTTGCTAAAATGCATAAATGGACAATGGAAAATGTAAAATGGACAAAAGTCCGTGTGGGGAAAAGTCTCCAAAAGAGCTGTGGCCGGAAAGGCAAATAGTGCTAATATGCATAAAAATGGGATTGATGAGTCGAAATCAGAGGAATTTCAACTTTTTTTTCGCTGAAAAATTGCAGGTTTCTAATTAAAAACTTGCAAATATTCCCAGTCCGATATATAATACAATATGGACGAAATTAAGTAGTGAAATGTATTATAATCTAGGAGGAAAAGTCATGTCATACGTTGATGAGGTAATTGAAGCCGTTGTTCAGAAGAATCCCGCAGAACCTGAGTTTCATCAGGCCGTAAAAGAAGTGCTGGAATCTTTAAGAGTTGTAGTAGAAGCGAACGAAGAAAAATTCCGTAAAGACGCATTGTTAGAGCGTCTTGTTGAGCCGGAAAGACAGTTTAAATTCCGTGTTCCCTGGGTTGATGATAAAGGACAGGTTCAGGTTAATACCGGATACAGAGTACAATTTAACAGTGCAATCGGACCCTACAAGGGAGGTCTTCGCCTGCACCCATCCGTAAATCTTGGAATTATCAAGTTCCTGGGATTTGAACAGATTTTCAAGAACTCATTGACAGGACTTCCCATCGGGGGAGGTAAAGGAGGATCTGACTTTGATCCCAAAGGCAAATCAGACAGAGAAGTTATGGCTTTCTGTCAGAGCTTTATGACAGAGCTGTGCAAATACATCGGAGCGGATACTGACGTTCCTGCCGGTGATATCGGTACCGGAGCCAGAGAAATCGGCTATATGTTTGGACAGTATAAGAGAATCCGCGGTGTATATGAAGGTGTTCTTACAGGAAAGGGCTTATCCTACGGCGGTTCCCTGGCCAGAACAGAGGCTACCGGATATGGGCTGCTGTATCTCACAAAGGAGATCCTGAAGCTTAACGGAAAAGACATAAAGGGCATGACTGCTGCTGTATCCGGTTCCGGTAATGTGGCAATCTATGCGATTCAGAAGGCACACCAGTTAGGAGCAAAGGTAGTTACGTGCAGTGACTCTACAGGCTGGATCTATGATCCGGAAGGAATCGATGTTGCTCTGCTGAAAGACATTAAGGAAGTAAGACGTGCAAGACTGACAGAATACAAAAAAGCAAAGCCAGGCGCAGAATACCACGAGGGCAAAGGGGTATGGAGCGTTAAGGTTGACCTGGCGCTTCCCTGTGCGACACAGAATGAATTACATCTGGAGGATGCAAAGCAGTTAGTAGAGAATGGCTGCATTATGGTGGCGGAAGGCGCTAATATGCCTACGACAATGGAAGCTACGGAATATTTGCAGGAAAAGGGCGTAATCTTTGCTCCGGGCAAGGCGGCCAACGCAGGGGGGGTTGCAACCTCTGCACTGGAAATGTCTCAGAACAGCGAGCGTCTGAGCTGGAGCTTTGAAGAGGTAGATCAGAAGCTGCAGGGCATTATGGCAAGTATTGCAAACAACATTTCTGATGCGGCCAAGAAGTATGGATTCGAGGGCAATTACGTAGTTGGTGCAAACATAGCCGGCTTTGAAAAGGTAGTGGATGCCATGAATGCACAGGGTATTATATAAATAATCGGAGCAATAGGGTTCTGCGGACAGCAGGACCCTTTTTATTGGGAATATATAAGAACCGGGGGCATATATAATTGACATTCCCGGGGCGATATTGTATTATATTTATAATACAATAACACAGTCAAAAGAGAGGGGACAATATATGCTGGAGGTAATGCATTTAACGAAAAAATACAGAAAGACGCTGGCGGTAGACGATGTCAGCTTCACAGTTCCTGACGGCAGCATCGGTATCCTGCTGGGGCCCAACGGTGCCGGGAAATCTACGATTATTAAAAGCATTGCAGGACTTTTGCGATATGACGGAGAGATCCGGATTCAGAATTTTCCGGGAAGATCCCCTGAGGCAAAGAAAGTATTCGGATATGTTCCGGAGATTCCTGCTATGTTTGATGCCCTTACTGTGGCAGAACATCTGGAATATATCCGCAGGGCTTACCAGTCGGACATCACGGACGAGGAGACAGGGGCTTTATTAGCACGGTTTGAGCTGGAGGATAAGAAGGATAAATTGGGAAATGAGCTGTCCAAGGGAATGATGCAGAAGGTGAGTATCTGCTGTGCCCTTGCGGTAAAGCCCAAGGTAATGCTTTTTGATGAGCCTATGGTAGGTCTGGATCCCAAGGCAATCAAAGAGCTAAAGGACGTGATTCAGGAACTGAGCAGGGATGGCGTAACTATCTTGATCAGCACCCATATGCTGGAGATGGTAAAAGATATATGGGAGGTTATGTTTGTTATGGATAAAGGGAAAATCCTGGCCTCCTATACCCGGGAAGAGGCGGCACACCGTGACATTGATGAACTGTTCTTTACGATTACTGAAGGGGAGAAGGGCATATGCAAGGATTGATCTATCTCTATAAAACTGCAGCGAAGAACCGTATCTTAAAAGCGCTCCGCAGGCCTGTGACCTATGTGTATCTTATAGGGGGCATTGCCTACGTTATTATGATTGCCAGTTTTGTGGTGCAATGGGCCGGCCGTATAGGGGCAGACACTCCGGAAGGTCTTGTAACCGGGCTTTCCCTTCTGGTTCTATTCTTAATGCCCTCAAGTTTTGCCACTTATGCAAAGCGAAAGGGGATCGTATTCAAACCCGGGGACATACACTTTGTATTTACCTCTCCGGCCAGCCCTAAACTGGTCTTATGGTTTACGCAGATAAAGCAATATCTCCTGGGATTTATACTCTACCTGGCGGTTTCGATCGTGGGCATCCTGTTTTTTCACATCGCTCCCTGGAAGATGTTTCTGTATTTTGTTTTTTCTTTTATAATTGAAAATGTACTGGAAGGAAGCCTGGTGATTCTCCTGTATGGAAATGAAAAGTTATCCGAGAGTACACTTCGGTGGCTGGCCCGCTCCCTTTGGTGTATCCTGGGACTCTTGGTTTTGTTCGGCGCTTATCTGTTCTTTACAAAAGAACTTTCATTTCAGCTGATTACCGACTTCTTAGGCCATCCGTTTCTCTTATGCATTCCGGTGATCGGATGGAATCTGGCAGCTATACGACTATTGCTGCTGGGCCCTACGGTGGTAAATGTTATTTGTTCTGCTGCCTATATAGCTGCAGCACTCTTTCTGCTGGTTTGCGCCAGGAGAATGAAGTGTACCGGAGAGTATTATGAAGATGCGGTAAAATTCTCCGATGATTATATGGAAACCGTAAAACGAAAGAAGACAGGGGATGTGGTAGGGCCTGGTCCCAAGGCCAGATACAGGAAGGCCAGCGTAACCTATAAAGGCGGGTATGCCAGTGCCATCTTTTACCGGCAGCTTTTGGAATATAAAAAGAACAAATATTTCATTTTTAACCTATATACTCTAATGGCATTTTTGGGAGGCCTGGGGATTGGCTATTATTGCTATAAGACCGGGAGCTCAGGCAGTATCAAAGGCTATTATGTAATTCCCGGGGTGGGGGCATACCTGACGCTTATTTTCAGCGGGTATGCTACAAAGTGGTCGAAGGAAATGAAGAATCCGTATACGTACCTGATTCCAGATCAGCCTGTGAGAAAACTGTGGTACGCCACAGCAATTGAGCATGTGCGGTCTCTGATAGACGGGTGCCTGCTGGCAGTCCCCGGTGTTATTATTATGGGATTTTCCCCCCTCACAGCAGTGCTTTATATTCTCATCTATGCCTGCCTGCAGGCCAACAAGCTGTATATTAATATTCTGGGGGAGGTACTTCTGGGAGATGTGCTGGGGGCCTTTGGTAAGCAGATGTTTCAGATGCTGTTCCAGGGGATCATTATGTGTATCGGTATTGCTGTCTGTGCCGTAGTCACTGTCCTTACGGGGGTACAGGGCGGCCTTCTCGGTCTTCTGATCTACGTGCTCATTGCTACAGGTGCCATCGCAACAGGGGGCTCCATTGCTTTCCAGAGAATGGAAGTCCTTTGAGCTGGGGCAGTTCGAAATTGTTAAATAATAAACTATAAAAAAGTTCTTGACGGATGAGGGAAAAAATGCTATTTTAAGGTTAGTTATACGACTGACGGAAGTGGAAGTAACCACATGAAGTATAATGATAATGAGCCGACCGTCTGGGCAAAGAGCCCGGATAGTAGGCTCTTTTCTATATCTATGAAACATAGTTAGAGAAAAAGGAGTGCAGATTAAGATGAATGAATTGGAATTAAAGTATGGATGTAACCCCAACCAGAAACCAGCTAAGATTTTTATGAAGGACGGCAGTGACCTGCCCATTAAAATTCTGAACGGCAAGCCTGGGTTTATTAACCTTTTAGATGCTTTTAACAGCTGGCAGCTGGTTAAGGAATTAAAGGAGGCTACAGGTATGGTAGCGGCAGCTTCTTTTAAACATGTCAGTCCCGCCGGCGCAGCCATTGCGGTGCCGCTGGATGAGACTCTGAAAAAAATTTACTTTGTAGAGGGAATAGAGCTTACGGAGATGGCCACTGCTTATATACGTGCCAGAGGTTCCGACAGAATGTCTTCTTACGGGGATTTTGTGGCTCTCTCTGACGAGTGCGACGAACAGACCGCTTCTTTCTTAATGCGTGAAGTTTCAGACGGTGTGATTGCCCCCTCCTATTCAGAAAAGGCACTGGAACTGCTAAAAAACAAGAGAAAAGGAACTTATGTGGTAATTCAGATGGACGAGAATTATGTTCCTGCGCCTCAGGAGACGAAAGATGTATACGGAATTACTTTTGAGCAGGGGAGAAATAATATTCAGGTAACAGAAGAGATGCTTCAAAATCTTCCCACAAAGGTAAAAGAAATGCCGAAGGAAGCAAAAAGGGATCTTTTGATTGCGCTCATCACTTTAAAGTATACCCAGTCCAATTCCGTATGCTATGTAAAGGACGGACAGGCCATCGGAATCGGGGCAGGACAGCAGTCCAGAATCCACTGTACGAGACTTGCAGGCAATAAGGCAGATATCTGGTTCTTAAGGCAGAATCCAAAAGTGTTACATCTTCCCTTTAAAGAAGGAATCAGAAGAGCCGACAGAGACAACGCAATTGATGTATATATCTCCGATGACTATGAGGATGTTCTGGGAGACGGTGTCTGGGAAAATCTTTTCACAGAGAAACCTGAACCCCTTACCAGAGAAGAGAAAAAAGAATGGCTGAAGAAGATGGAAGGGGTCGCTCTTGGCTCAGATGCTTTCTTCCCATTTGGCGATAATATAGAAAGAGCCCACAGAAGCGGTGTAGCATACATCGCCCAGGCAGGCGGGTCTGTAAGAGATGACAATGTTATCGAGACCTGCGATAAATATGGCATTGCAATGGCAATGACTGGAGTACGTTTATTCCATCATTAAATCCACTCTCACATAAATCCACCCCAATGGGCCGGAATGCGTTTCACTCATTCTTTGACGTGTTCCAGCCCCTGGGCCAGGATGGTGTAAACGTGTGCGTCGGCCAGGGAATAGAATACAGTCTTTCCCTCCCGGCGGAACTTCACCAGATGGCTCTGCTTCAGTACCCGAAGCTGGTGGGAAATGGCACTTTGAGTCATGCCAAGCAGATCGGCAATATCACAGACACACATCTCCTGGGTAGACAGGGCGTACAGAATGCGGATTCGGGTAGGGTCCCCAAAGACTTTATACAGATCAGCCAGGCTGTAAAGTATCTCGTCACCTGGAATCTCATCCGGAGAAATATGGGGATGTACGTGGTGGCCTTCACATAATTCAATGTTGTCGTCAAGCTTGTTAGTTTCATTTAGTCTCATAAGTATCTCCTTTGATACGTTTCAATAATTAGAACAGGATTTTCCTTATTACTTAGTGTATAGGAAAATCCTGTTTTTTGCAATTGTGTTATTATTTTTTATATAGAATACGAATAGCATTCAACACACAGAGCATAGCAACACCGGTATCCGCGAATACGGCCATCCACATGTTGGCGTAGCCTGCCAGCCCCAAAATCATGACAAGTATTTTAATCGCAAGGGCAAATACGACATTCTGCATGGCTATGGTTCCCGTAGCCTTGGCAATGGCGATGGACTGGGGAATTGCTTCCATGGAAGAAGTCATAAACACGACGTCGGCAGCCTCGATAGCCGCGTCGGCGCCGCTGCCCATGGCAGCCCCCACATCAGCACCTGCCAGAACCGGAGCGTCGTTGATACCATCTCCAACAAACATGACGCCTCCGTGTCTTTTACGGATTTCCTTGAGCTTTGTCAGTTTATCCTCGGGCAGTAGTTTGGCATGCACCTCATCGATACCGGTAGCTTTTCCTACAGCCTCCGCGCTTCCTATGGAATCTCCGGTAAGCATTGCTGTTGTAATATGGTATTTTTTCAGTGACTGAATCGCATCCTTTGCCTCTTCTTTTATGGTATCTGCAATTACCAGATATCCTGCCAGTTTGCCGTTTAGGGCAATTAACACTTCGGTTCCGTAGTCTTCCTTAAAGTAGCCGGACAGATCTACATGGTATTCTTCCATAAGTTTTCGATTGCCGCATAAGACTTCCCCCTGAGGCAGTACGGCACAGATCCCTTTGCCGGATAATTCTTTTACCGCATCCGGTCGGACCACGGAAAGGTTTCTTTCTGCTGCCGCATTGGTGATGCTTGTGCCTATAGGGTGGGTGGAAGAAAGCTCGCAGCTTGCAGAAAGGGCAAGCAGTTCATCTTCCGTTAAATCCCCAAGGGAAACCGCCTTCTGGAGCACAAAGTTCCCCTTGGTTATGGTCCCTGTTTTATCCATAACTATGGCTTTGATATTTTTCATTGCCTCCAGGGAGACACCGCCTTTGAAGAGAATTCCTCTTTTAGAACCGGCCCCGATTCCGGAGAAAAAAGCCAGGGGAACACTGAGCACCAGAGCACAGGGACAGCTGATAACCAGGAAGGTAATTGCTGTATAAATCCAGTGACTCCAGTTGCCGGTAAAAAGTGAAGGGATCACAGCTGTTCCCAGGGCCAGGCCTACTACCAGCGGGGTGTAAACCCGGGCAAACTTTGTAATGAATCTGTCAATCTTGGGTTTACTTGCGGCCGCATTTTCCACAGAGTCAAGAATACGGGTTACCATGGACTCTTCCAGAGGTTTTTCTACCCGTATCTTCATCTGGCCTGATGTATTCACACATCCGGATATGACTTCAGATCCAGGTCCGGCTTTTACCGGCACAGGTTCCCCGGTAACCGGTGAAGTGTCGATCCTGCTCTCGCCCTCCGCAACGGTGCCATCCAGAGGGATTCTGTCTCCCGGGCGGACCAGGAGTATATCTCCCGGCTGTGCTTCCCCGGCGGGTATCACCTGGATACTGCCGTCTTCCATCTCAAGATTTACGACTTCCGGCCGCATATCCACGGCGTCCATAATTTGATTTCTGCTTCTCTCTACTGCTATGTGCTCAAATAATTCTCCTATGCGGTAAAAGAGCATAACGCCCACAGCTTCTTTATAATCGGCGATGGCAATGGCAGCCAGAGTGGCAAGGCTCATTAAAAAATTCTCATCAAAAATCTGGCCTTTGCTCAGGTTTTTCAGTGCAGTCAGTACGATTCTGCCCCCCAATGCCACATAGGATAACAGGAGAGCAGCCACAGAGGCAGAAGCGTAGGAATTCTGAAGAAGAAGCCCCGCCGCAAAAAGAGCAGCCCCAATGCCTATTTCGATCCCGTCTTTCAGATTTCCGTTTGTCTTTTTTGCAGGCGTCTCCCGACGGGGGGCGGCAGAATCCCGGGGCGTTACAATGACTCCGGACTCAATGGAACTGCAGATATCCTGAATCTGGGACAGCAGCCGGAGAGGGGTCTGTCCTGTGACCTTGAGCTGTTTTGTGGCAAAGGTCAGAGTTGCGGAAGATACTTCAGGCAGCGCACGGATACGCTGTTCCATCTTGGCAGCACAGTTTGCGCAGTCCACATTTTCCACCAAAAAGATTACAGTACTCTCTTCTTTCGATCCTTTGGCTCTCGGTACAACTTTTACTTCAGACTCGATAGATGAACAAATTTCCTGCAGTCTGGGAAGAAGTTCTTCTGACTGGTGGGCAGTTACCCTGAGCTGCTTGGTAGCATAGATAATTGAGGCGTCTTCTACCTCTGGAAGCTCCCGGATTCTGGCCTCCATCTTAGAGGCACAATTTGCACATCCCAGGTTTTCTAAAATATAAATCTGTTTGTCAGGTGCGCTCTGAGAAAGAAAGCAGGTACATTCATCCATGGGCAGTCCGCATACGGTACAAAGCGCATAGGGTTCCGGGGTAAAATGTTCATGTGTGTGCGCCTGATGTTCATGCCCGCAGCCGCATTCCTCATGATTATGCGCCTGATGTTCATGCCCGCAGCCGCATTCCTCATGATTATGCGCCTGATGCTCATGACCGCAGCTGCATTCCGTGTGATTATGCTCCTGGTGTTCATGTCCTGAGCCGCAGTTTAGGGAAGATCCGTTTCGTTTATGTTCATGACTCATAGTGTTACCCTCCATTATAGATATCGTAAAGTAAAATCTTATATATTATTAACATATGAATAAGTGTTCATATGTTAATATAAACACTTTATATGTGTTTTGTCAAGAGTTTTGAAGATAAATTTTCTCAATTTGGGAAGCGGGTAATGATTGACAAATGATTCATAAGGCTTTATGATAGGATTAAAGTTAGTCAAAACTAACAGAAGGCTGATATAGCAATATCAGCTACGAGGCAGCAGTGAAGTGTATTTTTTGAGCATAGGTTAGCTTTGACTAACCAAAAGAAAGGAGTGTAGAAACGATTGGGCCCCATGGATGAATTTGCACAGTTTTTGATTCGTCATTGTTCCCCCACACTTGCAGGAGTAAAAACAGGCAGCTTATTTAATTATCCTACAGATAATATCAAAGAGCCCGAGGCATTCATCAGTCTGTGGAATAAGGAACTGGAGGAGAAGGGAATTCAGCTGAGGATTCTCAGAGAATCCGAGAAAAAAGTTTTGATTTATGTCTACAGAGAGAGGTGCCTGGGGAATATTTTACAGGAAGAGAAAGCAGGGCATATTCTTAAGAAGTATGGGTATGACGGGATGAATACAGAAGAATGTATACAGCACTTAAGCCTCCGCTGCAAGAATTCTTCCTGCTTTCCACATGAGATAGGTCTTTTTTTGGGATACCCCATTCATGATGTGGAAGGTTTTATTGAACACGGAGGAAAAAATTGCCGTATGTGCGGCTGTTGGAAAGTGTACTGTGAAGAGGAGTCAGCCAGAAGAACGTTTGCTTTATACGAAAAATGCAGCCGGATTTACAGCCGGCTTTTTTATCAGGGAAAATCAATTGGGCAGTTAACGGTATGCCTTTAAGAAGGGACTCACTCCTTTCAAGACAAAAGGAAGAGCTGCTCTTAGAAAATAAAATTTGATAGAAAAGGAGAAACGATTATTATGAGTAAAATTGCAATTGTATATTGGAGCGGAACAGGAAATACTGAGGCTATGGCTGGTTTTGTAAAGGCGGGTGCGGCGCAGGCGGGTACGGAACCGGATATATTTACACCGGAGACATTCAGATCCGAACTTGCAGAAGAGTACGAGGCAATTGCTTTCGGATGCCCGGCTATGGGAGATGAAGAACTGGAAGAAACCGAATTTTTGCCCATGTTTGAGGCGGTAGAGGAAAAGCTCAGCGGAAAAAAGATTGCCCTGTTTGGTTCCTATGACTGGGGAACCGGTGAGTGGATGGACAACTGGAAAAGTCAGTGTGAAAAGGACGGAGCAGTACTTGTCTGCAGCTGTGTGATTGCGAACAATGAGCCGGATGAAGAGGCAGAGGCTGCATTAAAGGCTATGGGCGAGGTTTTAGCCAAGATATAAGGGGGAGGGTATATGAGTGTTGTAATTATAGGAGGCCATGACAGGATGGCAACCAGATATAAGAATATTTGCAAAAAATATAATTGCAAGGCAAAGGTGTTTACCCAGATGGCTGGCGACCTGAAAAAGCAGGTGGGAACTCCGGATCTATTTGTTTTGTTTACAAATACCGTTTCCCACAAAATGGTGAAATGTGCAGTAGATGAGGCAAAAAGGAATGACACGGAAATTATAAGATGCCACAGCAGCAGCGGAAGTGCTTTAGAACAGATCTTGGAAGAATACTGTGGCTAGAATAGGGATGAGCATAAAAAAGCGCTGCAAAACCGACTGGAAAGCTGGTTTTGCAGCATCTTTTTCTTTACTTACACAAAACGATTATTTTTCTCGGGGTAGTCTGAGGCGGTATGCTTCTGGTAGTGGCCCGGTAGTACACGATTAAAGTCTGATTGGCTAAACTGCAGGAAAAACGCTGGCCGTTTGATGTGATGACATTAGTAGAAGGGCCTGGGTTTAGCTTCAGGGAATTGTCGCTGGCAGTCAGTGTGCTGTCAAAGAAATTAACCGCAATATTTTCCAGAGGATTGCGCTGCCCGATGATCAGGGCCCGGTACTGGGGCGGATAGATCAGGGGAACCGGTGCATTGCCGTCGTAAAAGGCGGCTACAGACATACCCGGACGCAGACGGATGCTGCCTATTACATAGGTATCGGGATCCAGAATAAGACGGACCACACCCTCTTCTGTCCGCAGGGTAACCAGCTGCTGGCAGCACTGCCCGGATACATTTTCCATATTCTGAATGATTCCATAGACTGGAATATAAGAAATAGCCATACATAACTCTTTTCGTTTTTTATCAGTATATGCAGGGGGCAGGTATTTATTGCAGCCGCTGGACGCCCTTTCGCAAAGCCGGTCCAACTAGTGAGGCCAGGATGATTTTGGCAATGTCACCTGGCAGGTAGGGGATTACTCCCGCGGCAAGGCCTGCTGAAAAAGTCAGATTGGCCTGCATGCAAAGCCAAAGTGTACCAAACAGATAGCAGACAATGGTTCCGGCGGCCATACCGGGCACCGCCCAGGCCAGTTTTCCATAGCCTTTATCCACACAAAAGCCTGCAATGATGGCCAGAAAAATAAAGCCTGCCAGGTATCCTCCGGTGGGTCCTGCCAGTTTTCCAAGTCCTCCGGTAAATCCTGAGAATACCGGAAGACCAACCATTCCTAATAATAGATATACGATATAGCTTACCGTACCCTTTTTCATCCCCAGAACAAAGACAGACAGATAAATAGCCAGATTTGTGAAGGATATAGGGACTGGGCTGAAGGGTAAGGGAATAGACAGAGGACCCAGTATACAGGTAACTGCTGTCATAAGGCCTATGAGTGTTAAGCTTTTCACAGAGAGTGATTTTATTTTTTCCTGGGGCATATGTGATCTCCTTTTTCATTTTCTATGAGCATTATATAAAAGATAATATAGATTGTCAACTATTATATTATTTTGGTTAACAATTTGCGGAGGAAAGGGATACCCTATATTTTTAAAATAGGATATGGTAAAATGAAGAAGACTTTAACGTAAAGGAGGTAGAAGATTTGGCACAATCAATGCTTTATGCCCTTGGAGGAACAGGGTTTACATTTTTAATGACCAGCCTCGGAGCTGCGGTAGTATTCTTTTTCCGGAAGGAGATGAAAGAGGAGTACCAGAGAGTCTTTCTTGGATTTGCAGCAGGGGTAATGATCGCAGCGTCCGTGTGGTCCCTGCTGATTCCGGCCATTGACCAGGCGGAAGAGATGGGGTTGATTGGATGGATACCGGCAGCGGGGGGATTTGCCCTGGGAGGGATATTTCTCTGCCTGATGGATAAGCTTCTCCCACATATTCATGCGAATTCCAATACAAGAGAAGGACTCCCGGCAAAATTAAAACGTACGACTATGCTGGTTTTCGCGGTTACACTTCACAATGCTCCGGAAGGCATGGCAGTGGGTGTTGCTTTTGCCCTTGCAGTGACAGAAGGGGCGGATCCGGCAGCTCTTGCAGCTGCTGTGGCCCTTGCAGTCGGAATCGGCATCCAGAACTTCCCGGAAGGAGCGGCTATCTCACTGCCTCTCAGACAGGAGGGGCTGCCCAGGTGGAAAGCATTTTTGTATGGCAGCATGTCGGGAATTGTGGAACCAATAGCAGGTGTGCTGGCGGCTATGCTGGCAATGAGAGCCCAGGCAGTAATGCCATGGCTTCTGGCATTTGCGGCAGGGGCCATGATCTATGTAGTGACAGAGGAATTGATCCCGGAGGCAAATCTGGATGAACACTCTCATCTGGGAACTTTGGGGGTTATGACCGGATTTCTTTTAATGATGATACTGGATGTGGCACTGGGATAATGAATGCTGTTCATATTTATTTTAGAATTCCTTGTATTGTGCTCCCTTATATTTTAATGCTATAATATAGTAATGCGTTAAGTATACAAAATACTTTAAAAAGTAGAAAGGGGAGAAAGTACTATGGCAGCATTTAATATGAAGGTGACACCACAGCTAGAAGAATTGACACAGATTTGCCTGGATAACAGTAAAATGGACGTTTCTCTATATGGAAAGTACGATGTGAAGCGCGGACTCCGCGACTTGAACGGAAAAGGTGTACTGGCAGGTTTGACACAGATTTCCAATATACAGGCATATAAAGAAGTAGATGGTGAGTCTGTTCCCTGTGAGGGAGAGTTATATTACAGAGGCATTAACATCTACGACTTAACCCGGGGATTTCTTCAGGAGAAGCGGTTTGGTTTTGAGGAAGTAACGTATCTGCTTCTGTTCGGTGTTCTGCCCACAGAAACTCAACTGGAAGAATTTAAAAAGATGCTGGCAGCCCAGCGCTCTCTGCCCAGAAATTTTGTCAGAGATGTAATTATGAAAGCACCAAGCAGGGATATGATGAATACTCTGTCCAGAAGCGTTCTCACTTTATATTCCTACGATAAGAATCCGGAAGATATCTCTCTTCCAAACGTACTTCGTCAATGTATCAATCTCATCAGTGTATTTCCCATGCTTTCCGTATATGGATACCAGGCCCACCAGCATTATAATAAGGATAAAAGCCTTTTCATTCACCATCCCGCAAAGGAACTGTCAACTGCAGAGAACATCCTGTTAATGCTGAGGCCGGATAAAGAGTATACACCTCTGGAAGCAACTATTCTGGATCTTGCCCTGGTTCTCCATATGGAACATGGCGGCGGTAATAACTCTACCTTTACAACCCATGTGGTTTCTTCCTCCGGCACGGATACGTATTCTACCATAGCCGCAGCATTAGGTTCCTTAAAAGGTCCGAAACACGGCGGAGCAAATATTAAGGTAGTCAGCATGTTTGATGATATGAAAAAACATGTGCATGACTGGAAGGACGAGGACGAAGTCAGAAATTATCTGGTAAAACTTCTCCACAGGGAGGCCTTTGACAAACGAGGGCTTATCTATGGTATGGGTCATGCGGTATATTCTATTTCTGATCCGAGAGCTCAGATATTTAAGGGCTTCGTAGAGAAGCTGGCAAAAGAAAAAGGCAGGAATAAGGATTACGGCCTGTATTCTATGGTAGAGCGCCTTGCCCCACAGGTAATTGCTGAGGAACGCCATATATATAAAGGTGTAAGCGCCAATGTAGACTTTTACAGCGGATTTGTCTACAGTATGCTGAATCTTCCGTTGGAGCTCTATACCCCTATGTTTGCCATCGCACGTATTGTAGGATGGAGTGCTCACAGGATGGAGGAGCTGATCAACACAGACAAAATTATACGGCCGGCTTATAAGAGCGTTATGCCGGAACAGGCGTATACCCCGCTGCATGACAGAAAATAATAGGAGACGTATAAATATGACAGCAAAAAAAGGTTCAGGTCTTGTATTGGAAGGAGGCGCCACAAGAGGCGTCTTTACTTCCGGGGCCCTGGATTATCTTATGGAACAGGATTACTATATTCCTTATATTGCAGGAGTCTCTGCCGGCGCCTGCAATGCCGTAGACTATGTGTCAAGGCAGGCGGGCAGGACGAAAGACTGTATGATACACAAAGAGAAAGAAAATCGTTATTTTGACTTGAAAAAGACAATTAAAAACAGAAGTCTCTTTGATATGGACATGATTTTCGATAAATATCCCAATGAAATCTATCCTTTTGATTACGATACGTACTTTCAGTCTTCTCTTCAGTGCGAACTGGTGGTTACCAATTGTATCACAGGTAAAGCTGAGTATCTGAATGAGACGGTAAAAAAGGAAAGACTTATGAAAATATGCAGAGCTTCCAGCAGCATTCCTCTGGCAAGCCCTATGGTCACCGTAGACGGCATTCCTTATCTGGACGGCGGATTGGCGGATTCTATTCCCATTATACATTCCCTGAAAACAGGACATAAAAAGAATGTCATTATTCTCACAAGGAATTACGGCTACAGAAAAAGAAATCTAAAAAAAAGCAAAAGCCTGTATGTGGCAGCCTACTCCGGGTATCCAAATCTGATTCGAACGATATTCTCCCGTGCGGATCGGTATAACAGGACATTGGAGTATATTGAAAAATGGGAGAGAGAGGGAAAAGTTTTCGTGGTACGCCCCTCTGTAAAACCAGTATCCAGAACGGAACAAAAGTATGAACATCTTATAGAGTTTTATCAGCATGGTTATGATACAATGAAAGAACAGTTTGAAGCCATGAAGGATTTTTTGGAGAAATAGAAGGAAATAAGGACAGGAAAAGTATTGTGAGTACAACAGATAAGAAAATACAAGTTTTAGCCAGCTTTGGGCTTTTGGGAACAGCAATTATCTGGGGATTTGCATTTGTGGTAGTGAAAAACTCCCTGGATCTGATACCAGCCTCTTATATGCTGGCATTTCGTTTTACCATCGCTGCCGTACTCCTGGCAGCTATTTTTTGGAAGCGTCTAAAGTTTCTAAATAGGAAAATAATAAAAGAAGGAGCTGTGTTAGGGTTCCTTCTATTTATGAGTTATCTTCTGCAGACAATAGGATGTGACTATACAACAGCGGGTAAGAATGCTTTTTTAACTACAGTTTATGTGGTAATTGTCCCTTTTTTACATTGGATGATGAATCATAAAAAGCCGGATGCATTCTGTATTGCTGCGGCATTCCTTGCCATTGTGGGGATTGGAATGCTGTCGCTGAAAGGCGATTTGACCATGAATATAGGTGATGTGCTTACCTTAATCTGTGGATTCGGGTATGCGCTTCATATGATTTATATTGATCGGTACACGGAAAAGCAGGATCCTGTAGTTCTTACCATTCTGCAGCTGGGGTTTGCAGCGATTTTTTCGTGGATAGTATCTCCGGTTATGGACGGGGGATTCCCTGCAGGGGCATTCCAAAAAGACATTATCATCGGGATGCTGTATCTCGGCGTACTGAGCACCATGCTGGCATTTCTCCTTCAGAATGTCTGCCAGAAATATACGACACCCAACACAGCATCCCTTCTTTTATCTATGGAATCCGTATTCGGAGTCCTGTTTTCGGTTCTGCTTTTGGGAGAGATAATGACAGGCAGAATGATCGTGGGATGTCTGCTGCTTTTTGCCGCAGTTATTACGGCTGAGACGAAGTTGGAATTTTTGAGAATGCCGGTCGTGAGGGAGAGAAAGACGGAGGAATAGATATGTTTGAAAAATTTTATCCGGATGAATATCTGGAATCTGCCTATAAGATAGATTTTGACCGCTTGTACCGGGAAGGATACCGGGGGCTGCTTTTTGATATTGACAATACACTGGTGCCTCATGGAGCGCCGGCGGACAAAAGAGCCATGGAGCTTTTTTCCCATCTAAAGGAATTGGGATTCGGCTGCTGTCTGATCTCAAACAATCGGCGGGAGAGAGTAGCATCTTTTAATGAACAGGTACAGGTCAAATTTATAGAGAATGCCCACAAACCCTCCCCAAAGAATTATCTCAGAGCCATGAAACTGCTGGGGACCAATCAGACAAATACGTTATTTATCGGTGATCAGCTCTTTACAGATATCTATGGCGCAAAAAGAGCCGGAATCCCCACCGTTTTAGTGCAGCCCATACATCCCAGGGAGGAGATACAGATTGTGCTGAAACGGTATCTGGAGAAAATAGTGCTATATTTTTACAAAAAGAAAAGAGGAATATAAAGTGAATCACATAGTGCTGATTGGTTTTATGGGGTGCGGGAAGACCTCCGTAGGAAAAAGGCTTGCAAAACGTCTGGACCTCACTTTTGTAGATACAGATGAAATGATTGAACAGAAAATGGGAATGTCTGTGAGTGATATTTTCGCAGGATTTGGAGAGACGTATTTCAGGCAGCTGGAGACAGAGGCCATAAAAGAGCTTTCAGAGACGAGCAGCCCCTGTGTCATATCCGTGGGCGGCGGACTCCCTGTGCAGTCCCAGAATAAGCCGTACCTTAGAAACATGGGGAAAGTGATTTTTTTGACTGCTACTGTGGATGTTCTGGCGGAAAGGCTGGAGACAGACACTTCAAGACCTATGCTTCAGGGCGGTGATCTCCGGAAGAAGATCATCTCATTAATGGAGGAAAGAGAGGAGGCTTACCGGGAAGCGGCGGACCTGGAAGTCGACACCAGCAGACAGTCCTTTGGAAAGATTATTGAGAAAATAGTTGAAAATTTAGATTAGGTATTATAGAATGTAAGATAGCGGGAAAATATTTGGATTTTCCTGAGGTACGATTAAGGAGGAATATCTATATGATTTCAGCAGGAGATTTTAGAAATGGTATTACATTAGAGATTGATGGTAATGTCGTTCAAATTATCGAATTTCAGCATGTAAAACCAGGAAAAGGTGCTGCGTTTGTTAGAACAAAGTTAAAAAATATTATCAATGGCGGAGTTGTGGAAAAAACTTTCAGACCTACTGAGAAGTTCCCTCAGGCGCACATTGATCGTGTTGATATGCAATATCTGTATTCTGATGGTGACTTATTCCACTTTATGAATGTGGAGACATATGATCAGATTGCATTAAACGCTGACGATATCGGAGATGCATTAAAATTTGTAAAAGAAAATGAGATGGTGAAGGTATGTTCTTATAATGGCAACGTATTCGCTGTTGAGCCTCCGCTGTTTGTTGAACTGGAGATTACAGAAACAGAACCGGGCTTTAAGGGAGATACTGCACAGGGAGCTACAAAGCCTGCTACAGTTGAGACTGGAGCTGTGGTATATGTGCCTCTGTTTGTGGATCAGGGAGACAAGATTAAGATTGATACCAGATCTGGCGAATATCTTTCACGCGTATAACAGCATGATTACCCGCCGTGTCATAAGCGGCGGGTCCTTTTTTCAGGCACATTCGTGCACCAGTTCCCATAATAAAAAGAAGTAAATACAGATCTATCGGCTATGGTTTTTCTATGGCTTTCTTTTCATGCATTCATTGCTTCGGACGTGTGCGCAATCAGGGTACACTGCAGAAAAAAGCCGTATAAAAATAAAAAAATCTACAGAAAGGATGATTATTTGGATTACAAAACATTCAGACTCCGGCTCAGAGATGCCCTCTGCCAAGAGATGGGAGAGGAGGTGAGTATTACGCTTCAGCAGGTCCAGAAGAATAATGGCGTATGTTGCCAGGGGATTTCTATCAGAAAGAAGGAGGAAAGGATAGCGCCCGTGATTTACCTGGATCCCTACTACGAAGCCTTCGAGGGCGGGCTGGAATTCTACAAGGTTGTACGGGAGATAAGAAGGCAGTATCTTTTGGGGAATGTATCTGATATCTCCATGGAGGCTTTCGGTGATTATCAAAAAGTGAAAGATCAGATTTATTATAAACTAATAAATTATGAAAAAAACAAAGAACTGCTGGAGAGAATTCCTCATTACCCTTATATGGACTTGGCAGTAGCCTTTTACTACCGTCTGGAGGAAACCTCTCTCTCCGGCGCTACAGTACTGATTCACAACAACAATCTGGAACACTGGAAGATCACAAAAGAAGAGCTTTTTCAGTCAGCAAACCGCAATACCCCTGAAAAACTCCCGTATACCTTTCGGGGGATGGGGGAGATGATACAAGCTCTCCTGGAGGAGGATTCTGATTGGGAAGCACCCGCAGATGATTCTGACATGGCGGACGACGGCATGTTTATACTTACAAATGAGGATAAGTATTACGGAGCTTCCTGTCTCCTGTACCCAGAGCTTTTGAATCATATCGGCCGTATTCTAAAGGCCAGCTTTTATATACTGCCCAGCAGTATTCACGAATGTATTCTAATCCCCGATTCCGGGGAATATTCCCCTTCAGAACTGTCTGCAATGGTGCGGGAGGTGAATGCCTCCCATGTGGAACCTACAGAGATACTCTCAGATCATGTATACTATTTTGACCGGAGAGAACGTAAAATAGCGGCCTTAATTTAGACCGTATGCAGGGGGGAAGCGCCAATAAATTTCCCCTCTGCCTTTACAAGTTCAAAATTTTATGGTATGATAGCTGGGTGATTGATTAATAGTGACTGATATGCATCCGTAGCTCAGGGGATAGAGCAGTGGTTTCCGGTACCACGTGTCGGGGGTTCGAATCCCTCCGGATGCGTTTGTTTCACTATAGGGGGAGAGCATAGCAAGAATAAGGGAGATTGAATGCTATGGTTTAAAGGAGGACAATCATGTTAGACAATTTTAGAGAATGGCTGTCAGACAACCTAAGATATATCTTACTTGGTCTGGCGATTTTAGTCGTTCTTGTGGTTCTGTTTTTTGGAGCAAAAGCCTTATTCGGTTCTGGAGATAAGGATAAAGGCAGTGAGCCCAAACAGAAAACGGAACAGGAAAAAACATCTGGCGGATCCGAAAAATCAGATGACTCTTCCAAAGATGCACAAGATACGAATACAGAAGACAAGGATGCCTTACAGAAAAATGCCTACCCTGAAGTAAATGCAATCATCAATACTTTTTATACTGCCTGGGGCAACAAAGATATTGACAGTATGAAAAGAGTAACAGACAGCTTTGATTCTGCAGATGAGGCCAAAGTGCTGAATTCTACATACATTGAAAGCTACAGCAATATTGACACTTACACCAAAAAAGGTCTGACAGAGGGAAGTTATGTAGTATTTGTCTCCTATGACCTGAAATTTGTAGATATTGACACACCTGCCCCCGGTTTGACTCAGGTATATGTTGAGACAGATGATGAGGGAAAGGTATACATCCATAAAGATGATGATGACAAAGAAGTCCAGGACTATATTGCCAAAGTGGTTCAGGAAGAAGATGTAAAAGAACTGATTAGCAAGGTGCAGAAAGAATTCCAGGAAGCCCAGGAATCGGATGACAAGCTTCGGGAGTTTGAAGACCAGCTTGGAAGTGAAACTACCACTGCCAGCATGGCTGCCGACGGTTCTACAGTTTCGGCAATCAATGGATGCAACGTCAGAGCAGAAGCAGATACTGATTCAGAAAAAATCGGTGAATTAGAGGCTGGTGAACAGGTAAAGAAAATAGAGAATGCGGATAATGGCTGGATTAAGATCGAGTTTGACGGCAAGACAGGGTATGTCCGCGGGGATTTGTTACAGTGATAGTATGGGGCTGCAGGTGATGCAGCTCCTTTTTTGTTGAAAATTGGGATTTAGGGGTGTAGCGCTTGGACTTCGGCTCAAGGTGATTCAGGACGGCAGGTGTAGGTGGCAGGGGGACGGTGAGAGGACTCCCGCGGCAGCGGGCTGGCTGGTCCGGGCGGGAGGGAGGCTTAAGTTCCGGGGACACCTCCGTCGCGAAGAGAGTCTAAGACAAAACCGGAATCCCCGCCGGAGCACCGTTCGTATGTGCAAAGAATGCTTGATGTGCATTCTCTGCACATGCTCACTTTTTTTCGGCCCTGACTGCCGAAAAAATCTCCTGCGGAAATCCCGGTTTTGCCTAAGACTCTCTAGTCACTCCTCCGGAATCGTCCCCGGAACTTAAGCCTCCCTCCCGCCCGGACCAGCCAGCCCACCGCCGCAGAATTCCTCTCACCTGGGTATGGAGAAGTTCCAGGGGGAGCTATTTATCCAAAACATCAAGCGGACAATAGTGAGAAATAAGAGGAAAAGTGTACAACTCTCGACCTTTCCCCCCGTTTTCCGTGAATGTGAAGTGAGTCTCTGCCAGGTCGAGGGAGGAGGTCTTGGGGCCAGGGGTACTGTGTGGAACTGCGCAGACTACGGAGTGCGTCCGAAGATCCACTGCCGGCGGTCACTTAGGAGCGAAGGCTTTCCTGAGCTTCTTAGTGAACGGCCAGGCAGTTAGCTGAGGAGAAACGCAGCAGCAAGCAGATCCACACAGTACCCCTGGCCCCAAGACCTCCTCCCTTGACCGTCCGTCTGCGACACTCCGCTCGCCGACTATTTCACCTCGAGCTTCATATACACAAAACTATAATTTAATGAAACTCCCCATACGCCTTCCCATTCTCTAAAGGAATCCCCTTTGCTGCCGCTAATTCGCTTACTGTTACAAGCTGATATCCCATTTCCCTGAGGGCAGGTATCAAAGTTTCTGCAGCTTTTGCGGAAGGTTCATGGATATCGTGCATGAGAACAATGTCGCCGTCTTTGACATTGTTGAGCACCGTGTCTATGGTGGTCTGGGTATCCCTGGTTTTCCAGTCCAGGGTGTCGATGGACCAGAGGATTAAAGGTGCTCCTGCCGCGCTGCGGACAGTGGGATTGAAGGCGCCGTAGGGCGGGCGTACGCAGGAAGCGCCTTCTCCCACCAGATCTACAAGTGCCTGGTTTGTAGTATTGATCTGGGAGGATACCCCGGCGGCATCCATTTTACTCAGATCGGAGTGATCGTAGGAATGATTGCCCAGTTCACAGCCCAGAGCTTTCATCCGCTTTACTGTCTCAGGGTATTTTGGGATCAGTTTGCCAAGCATAAAAAAGGTGGCTTTGGCGTTGTTTTGCTGCAGAACAGTAAGAATACCGTCTGTATATTTGCCTGGACCATCGTCAAAAGTAAGGGCGACCATAGGGCCGCCTCCAGCAGATGGTGTCTCTTTTTTAGCATTAGGGTCCCAGACACCGTTATCTTTCATAAAGTAAGCTTTGCCGTTCTCATCTGTGATCCATCCGGTAGCCATAGAACCGTCATTTTTCAGATAGTACCATTGCTTTCCAAGCTGAAGCCATCCTGTGGCCGCAGAACCGTCCTCCTGTATGTAATACCATGTGTTATTAGTTTCCAGCCAACCGGAGGGTTTCAGAGAACCATTTTCGTCAAAGTAATACCGCTTGCCTTCACTTTCAATCCAGGTGCTGACTGCCTTGGATCCATCGGCATTCATAAAATACTTCTGATCTCCTTCTGTGATCCAGCCGATGGTCATGACACCGTCGTCTCTTAGAAAGTAGGTTTTATCATCAACGGTAATCCATCCGGTAGCCATAGCACCGCTGTCATCAAAGTAATAGTTGTTCCCATTCAGCTCCAGCCATCCGGTGGCCATGGCTCCGTTTTCTGAGAGGTAATAGTGTTTTCCGTTGTCTTCGATCCACCCGGTAGCCATAGTGCCATCATCTTTTAGGAAGTAATAGGTATCCTGATCCAGAATCCATCCAGAGGCCATTGTTCCATCCCCGTTAAAATAGTACCAGGAGTTCTGGTCATTCAGCCAGCCTGTCTGTATGGTGCCGTCGGGCTTCAAATAATACCGGGTTCCCTTATCCTGAAGCCATCCGGTATCCATATAACCATCCGAATTAAAGTGATAATTCACTTGATCCACTGCAAGCCATTTATTTCTGGGGGAAGTTCCGTCGGCGTACACGTAACGCCTTCCCTTTTCACTGTATACCCAATGGTCTTCTTTTAACGCAGCTTCCTGAAGTTTCATGGTTTTCTGATATGATTTTACAGCGGCTGTTACGTATCTCGGTACGATCAAAATCGCGAGAACAATTGCTATGATGAGAAATACCGAGAAGACGACTTCCACCTGCCGCCGTCTTTTAGATTTGCGTTTTACACTCATATTTATAATCCCCTTCTTTACGTTCATCCTTATTATACACTCTGGACGGGAAAAAACAAGAAAGAAGGGGCTTTTTGGGGCAAAAGAAGAATTAAGAATTTATGAAGAGGGCCCGTAATCTCCTCAGGTTATTCCTTGAATTGTCAACCTGAAACAGTTATAATAAAGGATATGCTATAGCGGATAGGAGCGGAATGACAGATGAAACAGGAGAAAAAGATATCTACAAAGGATAAGATTGTGGAAGCTGCCTGGGAATTGTTTTATCAGAGTGGGTATGATAATACTACGGTAGATGACATCATTGCCAGCTCGGGAACCTCCAAAGGGACGTTTTACCATTATTTTAGTGGAAAGGACGCTCTGCTGACCACATTATCGGATTTGTTTGATAATAAGTATGAGCATCTGGAGCAGGAGATGGATCCTGAGATGAACAGCTTCGATAAATTGTTATATTTAAACCGGGAGTTATTTAAAATGATTGACGAACATGTAAACCGGGAGATCCTTGCGTCCATGTATTCTTCCCAGCTGGTTACCAAGGGTGACAGGCACCTTATGGATCAGAACAGAATATATTTCCGCATGTTGAACCGGATCGTGGACGAGGGTCAAAAAAGAGGCCAGATCAGTACCATGATGTCAGCCTATGAAATAACGAATGTTTATGCCCTGTGCGAGAGAGCATTTATCTATGACTGGTGCATATCCCAGGGAAGACTCTCTCTTTCGGATTATAGTAAAACCCTTATGCCAATGTTCCTGGATAAGTTCCGGGTGTCAGAAGAGGATGTGAATAATGCAGGAACCCATACGTCTGAATAAGTATTTGAGCGAGGCGGGTGTATGCTCCAGAAGAGAGGCAGATCGTCTGGCGGAGGAAGGAAAGATTACTGTGGACGGCAGGCGGGCCGCTGTGGGGATGAAGATCCTGCCCTCTCAGAAGATACTCGTGGAAGGAAAGCCCGTAAAACGGGAGGAAGAAAAGGTGCTTTTGGCTGTACATAAGCCCAGAGGAATTGAGTGTACCTCCCAGGAAAAGGTAAAGAATAATATTGTCCGCTTTGTCAATTATCATACCCGTATCTATCCTGTAGGAAGGCTGGATAAGGATTCGGAAGGCCTGATTCTTATGACGAATCAGGGGGAGCTTGTGAACAAGATGATGCGGGCCGGCAATTACCATGAAAAAGAATATATTGTGACTGTAGATAAGCCTGTAACAAAAGAATTTGTGAGACAGATGGCCGGTGGTATTCCAATCCTGGACACTGTTACAAGAAAGTGCCGGGTAGAGAGAATCGACGCCAGGCGCTTTCGTATTGTCCTGACACAGGGACTGAACCGTCAGATTCGAAGGATGTGCGAATATTTAGGCTATAGGGTGATAAGACTAAAGAGAGTCAGGATTATGAATATTGAATTGGGAGATCTGCCGGCAGGCCAATACCGTCCGGTGACCCAAAAAGAATGGCGGGAGCTTATGAAGCAGATTAAAGACTCCTCCAATACAACAGTAGTCAGAAAGGATGATATGTGACGCAATGGATGCGATGGCAAGAATGAAAGAACTGGTGGGTCTCTTAACCAGGGCCGGCAAGGCTTATTACCAGGAAGACAGGGAAATAATGAGTAACTTGGAGTATGATAAATTGTACGACGAGCTTCAGAAGCTGGAGAAGGAGACTGGAGTTACTCTGGCCGGAAGTCCAACGGTATCTGTGGGATATGAGTCCCTGGATGAGCTGCCCAAAGAGGCGCATGGGAGCCCTATGCTTTCTCTGGATAAGACAAAGGATGTAGAAGCGCTCAGAGACTTTGTGGGAGAGCACAGAACCCTTCTCTCCTGGAAGCTGGACGGTCTTACCATTGTACTGACTTATGAGGGAGGGACACTCATAAAGGCGGTTACCCGGGGAAATGGGGTGGTGGGGGAAGTAATTACCAATAATGCAAAGGTATTTAAAAATATTCCCCTTCAGATTGCTCACAAGGGGCAGCTTATTCTTAGGGGGGAAGCTGTGATAACCTATTCTGATTTTAAAAAAATCAACGAAGAAATAGAGGATGTGGATGCCAGATATAAGAATCCGAGAAATCTGTGCAGCGGTTCTGTGCGGCAGCTGAATAACGAGATTACGGCGAAGAGAAATGTCAGATTTTATGCCTTTTCTCTGGTGACTGCACAGGATGTGGAGTTTCACAATTCCAGAAAGGAACAGATGGAATGGCTGCGGGGGCAGGGGTTTGATGTGGTGGAATATCGCATGGTTACGGCGGAAACTTTGGATGAAGCCATGGAATATTTTTCTGAACAGGTAGTGAAAAATGATTTTCCTTCAGATGGTCTGGTGGCCCTGTACGATGACATCGCCTACGGAGAGTCGCTGGGAAGTACTTCCAAATTTCCAAGAAATGCCTATGCATTTAAATGGGCAGATGAGATCCGGGAGACGACATTAAAAGAGATAGAATGGAGTCCTTCCAGGACCGGTTTGATCAATCCAGTGGCCATCTTTGAGCCGGTAGAGCTGGAGGGGACCACAGTGAGCCGTGCCAGTGTACACAACATCAGTATACTAAAAGAACTGGAACTGGGAATCGGTGATCGTATCCAGGTATATAAGGCCAATATGATCATTCCTCAGATTGCAGAAAACTTAACAAGAAGCAACCATCTTACGATCCCGGATACCTGCCCGGTATGCGGACAGGAAGCAAAGGTGATCAAGACCAATGAAGTAGAATCTCTGTATTGTATGAACCGGGAGTGTCAGGCAAAACGGATCAAATCCTTTACGCTGTTTGTGAGCAGAGATGCCATGAATATTGACGGGCTGTCAGAAGCCACCCTGGAGAAATTCGTGGCAAGAGGCTTTATCCGGGATTTTGGGGATATCTATGAGCTGGCGCAGTATGAGGACGAGATTGTTGAGATGGAGGGGTTTGGAAGGAAGTCTTATGATAATCTGATAACCAGCATTGAAAAGTCCAAAAACACCACTTTGCCAAGGGTGATCTATAGTCTGGGAATTGCAAACATAGGACTGGCTAATGCCAAAGTGATTTGCAGAGAATTCGGCTACGATCTGGAGAAAATGACAGAGGCTGACGAGGAAGCTATCAGCAGCATTGAAGGGATTGGTCCGGTAATCGCAAGGACGTTCCGGGAGTATTTTGACAAAGAGGAGAACCGAAGAGCTCTGGACCACCTGATGTCTCATCTGCAGCTGGAGGAGGTTGCAAGGGATGAAGAGCAGACATTCAAGGGGTTGAATTTTGTAATAACGGGAAGTGTGGAGCGCTTTGCCAACCGGGGAGAGATAAAGGAGCTGATCGAGTCCAAAGGCGGTAAAGTGACCGGAAGCGTTACCTCAAAGACGAATTACCTGATCAACAACGATTCAGCTTCTGCTTCCTCAAAGAATAAAAAGGCAAAAGAGCTGGGCGTTCCCATCATTACAGAAGAAGAGTTTTTAAATATGTTAGGATAGAGGCCTGTTAAGCAATGGAAGAGAGCAAAAAAGGAATTAAAGGAATTATATTTGGGAGAACGATCGTAGTCATACTTGCCATTCTCCTGCAGCTTTTTGCGCTGTTTGCCGCCTTTTTGTGGCTGAGAGATGACGTGTTCTATGTCTATGGGGGATTTACTGTCATAGGCTTTGCCGTGCTGCTGCACATTGTAAATAAACGGGGAAATCCCGATTTTAAGCTGGTATGGATGATACCTGTTCTTATAGTTCCCGTCTTCGGGGCACTGTTTTATATTTATATGGAGCTGCAGCCAGGCACAAAGCTGATGTACAGGAGACTTCGATTACTTTCCGCAAGTACCAGAGAATACGTTGTCCAGGACAGGGACGTACAGGAGGAACTGGAGGGGATTAGCCCGGAGATGGGCCACCTTGCCTCCTATCTGTATCAGTATGATAATTGTCCGGTTTATAAAAATACAGATGTTACTTATTTTCCTCTGGGTGAAGATAAATACGAGGCTATGCTCCGGGAACTTAAAAGGGCAGAGAAATTTATATTTATGGAATATTTTATTGTAGAAGAGGGCATAATGTGGAATTCGATTCTGGAGATCCTGAAAGAGAAGGTTCGGGAGGGGGTGGAGGTTCGCTTTCTGTATGACGGAATGTGCAGCCTGGCACTGATGCCTTATCATTACCCGGACCATTTGAAGGCAATGGGTATCCAATGTAAAATGTTCGCGCCTATTAAAGCCTTTTTCTCCTCCCACTATAACAATAGGGACCACAGAAAGATTCTTGTAATTGACGGAAAAACAGCCTTTACCGGCGGTGTAAATCTGGCGGATGAATATATTAATCAGAAAGTGCGGTTCGGACACTGGAAGGACACTGCGGTTATGCTTCGGGGGGATGCAGCAAAGAGTTTTACCTTCATGTTCCTGGAAATGTGGAATGTGGATACGCTTCGTGAAGAAAATTATAAGGCATACATAGTGCCTGCTCATAAGGGGCCTGCTAATGACGGCTTTGTAATTCCCTACGGGGTGGTGCCATTTGGCAGTGAGAGGGTAGGCAAAAGAGTATATCTGGATATTTTGAATACAGCCAAAACGTATGTGCATATCATGACACCTTATCTCATCCTGGATCAGGAAATGATTATGGCCCTTACATACGCCGCCAAAAGGGGAATTGAGGTGAAAATTATAATGCCCCACATTCCGGATAAAAAGACAGCGTTTGCCCTGGCTAAGACCTACTACAATGAATTGATTGAGGCGGGGGTAGAGATTTATGAGTATACACCGGGTTTTGTACACGCTAAAGTCTTTACATCAGACAATGAAAAAGCTGTGGTGGGAACTATAAATATGGATTACAGAAGTCTGTATCTTCATTTTGAATGTGCAGCCTTCCTGTACCGCCATAAAGAGATCTGCCAGGTAGAGCAGGACTTTCAGGATACTCTAAAGAAATGCAGACAGATAGCGCTTGAAGACTATAAAAAGCTGGGCGTTTTCGTGCGGCTGGAAGGCAAAATTCTGCGGCTTTTTGCTCCGTTAATGTAAAACAGGCCATGTGTGGTTCCTGTCATATGCCACAGTCTAGCAAATTGTGTTACTGTGTGCGGAGCAGACAGTGATAGTGTCCGTGTAGAAACAACAAATGTACAGAAAATAATTCTTTTCCACATTTCCTGTTCTATGCTATAATGAGTTATTAAATAAAAAAGGTAGGTGGAATACGGTATGCCGATTAAAGTACAGGGAGATTTGCCTGCAAAGGAGATACTGGAGAAAGAGAATATATTTGTGATGGACGAAAACCGTGCCATCCATCAGGACATACGTCCCATTCAGATATTAATTCTGAACCTTATGCCTTTAAAAGAGGAGACGGAACTGCAGCTGCTGCGTTCCCTTTCTAATACGCCCCTTCAGGTAGATGTCTCATTTATGACCATGAGCAGTCACGAGTCTAAAAACACATCTACCAGCCATCTGAACAAATTCTATCTTCACTTTGAGGACCTGAAAAATAATAAGTTTGACGGTATGATCATAACAGGTGCACCTGTGGAATTAATAGAGTTTGAAGAAGTGGATTACTGGGAAGAGCTGACAGAAATTATGGACTGGACAGAAAAGCATGTAACGTCTACCATTTATCTCTGCTGGGCGGCGCAGGCTGGTTTGTACTATCACTATGGGCTGAAGAAAAAGGTACTCTCTGAGAAGATGTTCGGACTCTTCTGGCATAAGGTGATGAACCGGAAAATCCCTCTGGTGAGAGGCTTTGACGATGCTTTTTTAGCTCCCCATTCCCGTCATACAGAGGTACCGTTAGAGGATATCAAGGCTTGTAAGGATATTACTATACTGGCAGAATCCGAGGAGGCCGGCTTTTTCCTGGGAATGGCTAAAGAAGGAAGACAGATATACGTAATGGGACACCCGGAATATGACAGGGTGACCCTGGATGGTGAGTATAAAAGAGATCTGAATAAAGGACTGGATATTCAGATTCCTAAGAATTACTACAGCAATGACAATTCGGAGGATCGGCCCCTTCTTATGTGGAGGGCGCATGCCAATAATCTTTATACGAATTGGTTGAATTATTACGTGTATCAGACGACGCCGTATGACTTGGATGGGACGCCGTTTTAGGGTGCAAAAGGGGACGTGTTCTTTCTAAAAAGAACACGTCCCCTTTTGAGATCGGGGTGTCCCAAAATGGTTCTGCCCTGTCCCCAATGAATAAAACTTAATTATCTTCTTCCGTCATGGTATATACCTGACGTTTTCTGGCCATTTCATCACTGGCAAGATATTCATCGTAGGTTGTAATCTTATCAATTAAGGCACCGCCGGGAACGATTTCCATAATACGGTTTGCAGTTGTTTCTACAAACTGATGATCGTGGGACGCGAAGAGGAGTACTCCGGGGAATTTGATCAGGCCATTGTTTAATGCCGTGATAGATTCCATGTCTAAATGATTGGTGGGCTCATCCAGAAGTAATACGTTAGCACCTGAGATCATCATTTTAGATAGGAGGCATCGTACTTTCTCCCCTCCGGAAAGTACTTTTACCTTTTTTATGCCGTCTTCCCCTGGAAATAGCATACGCCCCAGGAAGCCGCGGACATAGGTCGCATCTTTGATTTCTGAATACTGGGTCAGCCAGTCTGTTATGGTTAAATCGTTATCAAATTCTAAAGTACTGTCTTTTGGAAAATATGCCTGGGATGTGGTAACACCCCATTTATAGGTTCCCTCGTCGGGCTCCGTCTCACCCATAAGAATCTGAAACAGGGTGGTCTTCGCCAGTTCATTACTGCCTACAAAGGCAACCTTATCATTATGTCCAAGGGTGAAGGTCAGATTATCCAGCACCTTTACTCCGTCTATGGTCTTGCTCAATCCTTCAACCATAAGCACTTCATTGCCAATTTCGCGGTTGGGGCGGAAGTCGATATACGGATATTTCCTGCTGGACGGCCGTATATCGTCCAACTGGATCTTTTCCAGTGCTCTTTTTCTGGAGGTTGCCTGCTTGGATTTTGAAGCGTTGGCGCTGAACCGGGAGATAAACTCCTGGAGTTCCTTGATCTTTTCCTCTTTCTTTTTGTTCGCCTCTTTCATCTGCTTCACCAGCAGCTGGCTGGATTCATACCAGAAGTCATAGTTGCCTGCGTAGAGCTGAATCTTACCATAGTCGATATCCGCAGTGTGAGTGCAAACTTTGTTCAGAAAATAACGGTCATGGGATACCACAATTACAGTATTCTCAAAGTTAATCAAAAATTCTTCCAGCCAGCTGATAGCATCCAAATCCAGATGGTTGGTAGGCTCGTCCAGAAGAAGAATATCCGGATTCCCGAATAATGCCTGGGCTAACAGTACTTTTACCTTTTCACTTCCGTTCAGATCTTTCATTATAGAATAGTGGAGTGAAGTATCAATGCCAAGACCATTCAGCAGCATAGCGGCATCTGACTCAGCCTCCCATCCGTTCATCTCTGCAAATTCACCCTCAAGTTCACTGGCGCGGATTCCGTCTTCGTCTGTAAACTCCTCTTTTGCGTAAATGGCTTCTTTTTCCTTCATAATCTGGTACAGACGGGCATTACCCATAATAACCGTGTCCAGAACAGGATACGCATCATATTTGAAGTGATCCTGCTGCAAAAAGGAAAGACGCTGACCGGGTGTGATATTGATTTCACCCTTTGTTGTTTCCAACTGTCCGGACAAAATTTTTAAAAATGTTGACTTTCCGGCACCGTTGGCTCCGATTAAGCCATAACAGTTACCCTCAGTAAATTTAATATTTACGTCCTCAAACAGGGCTTTTTTGCCGATACGCAATGTGACATTGTTTGCTGCAATCATGTTAAAACCTCGCTTTTATTAATATATGGATATATTTGGTTACGCTCCTATTTTTATACATAGTCTTTATCTATTGTACAGTAAAATTATGATTTTGCAAGACCTATTGGAAAATTTGTTTACTTGGGATTTAATGTACTAAGTTTGAGTCTTTCCAGTCGAAAGGTATAAGGTGGCGGAGGGACGGTGAGATAAATCCCGCGTCGTCGGCCTGGCCCTGTCTCCCCGGTGCTCCCTCCTATATCCGTCCGTCTGCGACACTCCGCTCGCCGACTATTTCACCCGAACTTCACATACACAAAACCATAATTTTTACCTCAATCCAGCTAATTTTCAAAATGTTATTGATTAATTCCAGTAACATGTCTATAATAGATACGTTACAAATGCTTAAAAAATAAGAAAGTGTAAAAACCATGGAAAACTTTATATTCAGTCTGAATGCCACGGTTCCGGTCTTTTTGGTGATGGTTCTGGGGTACCTATTATATAGGAAGAAAATGCTGACAGCAGAATTTGTAAAAGTCTGTAACAGTCTGAACTTTAAAGTAACTCTCCCGGTATTGCTTTTTAAAGATATCTCCAGAGCTTCTATTCAGGAGGAATGGGATACCAAAATGGTCTTATTCTGTGCTGGGGTCACTGTAGTAAGTATTGTCCTGATATGGGTTTTGGCAAAGAAACTGGTTAAGGACAGAACAATTACAGGTGCACTGGTACAGGCTTCGTTCAGGAGCAGTGCTGCGGTCTTGGGAGTGGCCTTTATTCAAAATATTTATGGTGATGCAGGGATGGCTCCCATAATGATTATTGGCTGCGTCCCTCTGTATAATATTTTTTCGGTTATTATTCTCACATTTGAGGGCAATGGTGACTCCTCCAGTCAAAACAGCAAAATAAAAGATTCCTTAACAGAAATCCTGAAAAATCCCATTATACTGGCAATTGTCATTGGGCTGATAGTTTCACTGACTAAGCTGAAGTTCCCGGCCATAGTGGATAAAACGGTGGACAGCGTTGCAGCTATTGCCACGCCCCTTGCGCTCCTGGCCATGGGGGCAGGGTTTGAGGGAAAGAAGGCTATGGCAAAAATTAAGCCAACCATAGCAGGAGCCTTTATAAAGCTCATTGCTCTGCCTATGGTATTTGTACCCCTGGCGGCTGCTATGGGATTCCGATACGAGAAAATGATGGCTATATTGATTATGTTGGCAGGCCCTACCACAGTGAGCAGTTACATAATGGCTCAGAATATGGATAATGACGGAGTGCTGACATCCAGCATAGTGGCTGCTACAACGCTGCTAAGTTCGGTTACGCTGACAGGATGGATTTTCCTGAGCAAAAGCCTGGGATGGATATAGGAGGCAATAAATTGGAAAAACTGGAAATACTACAGGAAGACGGTGCAAAAACCGGAGTTGTAATGGAACGGTATGAGGCGCATATGGCGGGGGCTCTTCACGGAGTGATAAGAGTTTATGTGACACGTATCAGAGAGGGGCATCTGGAATTTCTGATTCAGAAGAGAAGCAGGTCAAAAGCGTCTTACCCGGGATATTACGATACTGCTTGTGCAGGGCATATTGATGCGGGGGACTGCGCCGTGCAGACAGCTGTGAGAGAAATGAAAGAGGAGCTGGGAATTTTAGCACAGCCGGGTGATCTGACATATTTGTTCTGCCAGAGTAATGACTGGCTGGAAACCTCGGGAGAGAAAGCTTTTACAGACTATGAAAGAGATACTATTTTCTGGTATCAGAAACCGGTGATTACAGAGAAATTAGTGCTGCAGAAAGAAGAGGTAGAATCGGTAGCCTGGTATGACGCCGGGGAACTTGAGATATGGGCAAAAAGAAAAGACAGCCATATCAGTTTTACCTCAAGGGAGTTTGCCAGGGTATTAAGCAAAATTAATAATCTGCTGAGACAGGCAGAGAAAAAGGAAAGTTGAGAAAAATCCTATATGGAAAATATTTTATTTAATGATTTAGAGATATCAAAAGAATTGAAACGGGCAATCGGACACATGGGCTTCGAGGAGGCAACCCCCATTCAGAGTCAGAGTATTGTGCCAATTCTGGAGGGAAAAGATGTCATCGCCCAGGCACCTACAGGTACGGGAAAGACCTGTGCTTTCGGGATTCCTCTCATTGAGACCATCGATATGGAGGCGAAAGAGGTACGGGGGCTTATCCTCTGCCCTACCAGAGAGTTGGTGATTCAGACAACAGAAGAACTGTATAAGCTTACGAAATATAAAAATTCCATCAGAATTGTACCTATTTACGGAGGACAGAATATAGAGCGGCAGATTACCGCACTGAAAAAGAAACCCCAAATTATAGTTGCAACGCCAGGAAGGCTGATGGATCATATGCGGCGGCATACCATAAAACTGGAGCACCTGACGAACCTGGTTCTGGATGAGGCCGACGAGATGCTGAACATGGGATTCAGGGAAGATATTGATGAGATCCTAAAGAAAGTCCCCAAAGAACGTCAGACCGTACTCTTTTCAGCAACCCTGTCCCCGGCAATATTGAGTATTGCGAAGACATATTTAAACCATCCGGAAAAAATACAGGTGACCAAAAAGGAAATAACCGTTCCTTCCATACAGCAATATTATCTGGAAGTGAGCAAAGAAAACAAGATTGAGGTACTGGCCCGTTTGATTGATCTCAATAATTATAAACTGTCTATTATTTTCTGCAATACAAAGCGGATGGTAGATCAGTTGAGCGAAGAATTAGTGGCCAGAGGCTACGGCGCAGAAGGTCTTCACGGGGATATGCGCCAGGCCCAGCGTGACAGAGTTATGAAAAAGTTTAAGAGCCAGGAAGCCGAGATACTCATCGCCACAGATGTTGCTGCCAGAGGAATTGATGTGGATAATGTAGAAGCTGTGTTTAATTATGATATACCAGAGGATCTGGAGTACTATGTCCACAGAATCGGTCGGACCGGCCGGGCGAACAAGACGGGAACTTCCTATACGTTTGTGGGACCGAGAGATATGTATAAGCTAAGGGAAATTATGCGTTATACAAAAGCTAAGATCAAATACATGAAGATTCCAAAACTTTCAGAGATTGAAGATGTTAAGACAGATCGGGTATTTAGGGAGATCAATAAGATATTAAAAAGTGAACAACATTTGAAATATACAGATACTATTGAAAAATATCTCTCTGAACTGCAGACAGAAGATATTACTTCACTTGATATTGCGGCAGCTTTTCTCTCCAGAGAGGTCAGGGAAGAAAAGGGCAGAGAACTGAAAGAGGCGGTTCCTGACAAGAGAAAGAATAAATTCCGTAAAACAGGATTCGGTCGCATGGCGGGGAATTCCAGGCAGAGGAAGCCATATGATCGGAAAGTAGGCATAAAAGTACAATAAATATACCATTTTTTACCATATACTACGAATTTTCCTATATTTTAGTTGTCTTTTTTGAAAAAATTAGTGGTATATTTTCTCCAGAATTGTTATGATATCTGTAGAGCGAATGATGATAAATCAGTAAAATAGAAATAATATGCAAAAGAAAGGAATGGTGGGAAAATAATGTTAATAACCAGAGAATGCGATTATGCAGTTCGCATTGTACGGGCGTTATCTTCTGGAGGGCGTTCCTGCGTGAACGATATTTGCGGAAAGGAGGAGCTGACCCCTGCCTTTGTATATAAGATACTTAAGAAACTGGAAAAGGCGGGGATCGTACAAAGCTTCAGAGGCAGCAACGGAGGCTACGCCCTGTCTAAATCTCCGGCAGAAATTACACTTCTGGATCTCTATTTGGCTGTAGATGACGCATTCTATATGATTGAATGCCTGGATCCCAATAAACCCTGTCCCCGTGACACCGTGCATGCGCATTGCCAGGTCCACAAAGAATTATGCAGGATTCAGCAGCTGATGATGGACGAACTTAGCTCCAAATCTATGGCCGAAATCCTGGAAAGCTAGATTGTTTTTTTCAAAAAACATTGATGTTTCCAGTATTGAGGGGTTGGACATTCCTATGGGAACGTGCTATAATGTGGATTAGACTTCGGGTAGAAGTATGCAAACGGGAAACCTGCATCTGCAGGTCCAAAAGAACATTGTTCAGAACAATTTTCAAGGAGGAAAAGAACAAATGGCAAGAAAGATGAAAACTATGGATGGTAACCATGCTGCTGCACATGCATCCTATGCATTTACAGACGTGGCCGCTATCTATCCTATCACACCATCATCTGTGATGGCAGAAGCTACAGATGAATGGGCTACACAGGGAAGAAAGAACATTTTCGGACAGGAAGTACAGGTAACAGAGATGCAGTCTGAAGCAGGTGCGGCAGGTACTGTACACGGCTCTCTGGCAGCAGGTGCTCTCACAACTACTTATACAGCATCTCAGGGTCTGCTACTTATGATTCCTAACTTATATAAAATCGCCGGCGAGCAGCTTCCGGGTGTATTCAACGTATCTGCCCGTGCTTTAGCAAGCCATGCGTTATCCATCTTCGGAGATCATTCCGACGTATATGCGTGCCGTCAGACGGGCTGCGCGATGCTTTGTGAATCCAGTGTACAGGAAGTTATGGACTTGACGCCGGTTGCGCACTGTGCTGCAATCAAAGGAAAAGTTCCGTTCATCAACTTCTTCGACGGATTCCGTACTTCTCATGAGATCCAGAAGATCGAGACATGGGATTACGAAGATTTAAAAGAATTGGTAGATATGGATGCAGTAGACGCGTTCAGAACTCATGCGCTGAATCCAAATCACCCATGCCAGAGAGGTTCCGCTCAGAACCCAGATATCTTCTTCCAGGCAAGGGAAGCATGTAACCCATATTACAATGCATTACCTGCAATTGTACAGGAATACATGGACAAAGTGAATGCCAAAATCGGTACAGACTATAAATTATTTAACTATTACGGTGCAGAGGACGCAGAGCACGTAATCATTGCTATGGGTTCCGCCTGTGATGCAATCGAAGAAACTATTGACTACTTAACAGCGGCAGGCGAAAAAGTTGGTGTTGTAAAAGTTCGTCTTTACAGACCATTCTGTGCAGAGGCATTAATCAATGCAATTCCTGACACAGTAAAACAGATTTCCGTATTAGACAGAACAAAAGAGCCAGGTTCTCTTGGCGAGCCATTGTACTTAGATGTAGTTGCAGCTTTAAAGAATACCAAATTCGATGCAGTGCCTATTTTCTCCGGACGTTACGGCTTAGGCTCCAAAGACACAACACCTGCTCAGATCGTAGCTGTATATAAAAATACAGAAAAGAAGAAATTTACTATCGGTATCGTTGATGATGTTACGAATCTGTCTCTTGAGACAGGCGCTCCCCTTGTTACAACTCCGGAAGGAACCATTAACTGTAAGTTCTGGGGTCTGGGCGCAGATGGTACGGTAGGTGCCAACAAGAACTCCATCAAGATTATCGGTGATAACACAGATATGTATGCACAGGCATACTTTGATTACGATTCCAAAAAATCCGGCGGTGTGACAATGTCTCACTTACGTTTTGGTAAAAAAGCAATCAAATCTACTTATTTGATCCACAAAGCAAACTTTGTTGCCTGCCACAATCCTTCTTATGTGAATAAATACAACATGGTTCAGGAATTAGTAGACGGTGGTACCTTCTTATTAAACTGCCCATGGGATATGGAAGGCCTTGAGAAACATCTGCCAGGACAGGTAAAGAGCTTTATCGCAAATCACGGAATTAAGTTCTATATCATCGATGGTATTAAGATTGGTAAAGAAATCGGACTTGGCGGACGTATCAATACGGTTCTTCAGTCTGCATTCTTCAAACTGGCCAATATCATTCCTGAGGATCAGGCTATTGATCTGATGAAAGCAGCCGCTAAGGCTACTTACGGAAGAAAAGGCGATAAGATTGTTCAGATGAACTATGACGCCATTGACGCCGGTGCAAAACAGGTCGTAGAGATTCAGGTACCGGAATCCTGGAAGAGCGCTGCTGACGAAGGTCTGGCAATGACACATGCAGAAGGCGGCAGAAAAGACGTTGTAGATTTCGTTAATAATATTCAGAGCAAGGTTAACGCTCAGGAAGGTAACTCCCTGCCTGTATCTGCATTTACCGATTATGTAGACGGCAGTACACCATCCGGCTCATCTGCTTACGAGAAACGTGGTATCGCAGTAGATATTCCTGTATGGAACCCAGACAACTGTATTCAGTGTAACCGCTGTGCTTATGTATGTCCTCACGCTGTTATCCGTCCAATCGCTTTAACAGAAGAAGAGGCTGCTAACGCACCGGAGGGAATGAAGACATTGCCAATGACAGGTATGGCTGATTACAAATTCGCCATCTCAATTTCAGCCTATGACTGTACCGGATGTGGATCCTGTGCAAATGTTTGCCCGGGCAAGAAGGGTGCAAAAGCGCTTGCTATGGAAAACATGGAAGCCAACGCAGGAGAGCAGGTATACTTCGATTACACCAGAACACTTCCTGTAAAAGAAGATGTTGTCGCTAAATTTAAAGAAAATACAGTAAAGGGAAGTCAGTTCAAACAGCCATTGCTTGAGTTCTCAGGCGCTTGTGCAGGCTGTGGGGAGACTCCTTATGCCAAACTGATCACACAATTATTCGGTGACAGAATGTATATTGCGAATGCAACCGGATGCTCCTCCATCTGGGGTAACTCTTCACCATCCACACCATATACTGTAAATGCTAAGGGCCAGGGTCCTGCATGGTGCAACTCTCTGTTTGAAGACAACGCAGAGTTTGGATACGGTATGTTATTGGCTCAGAAGGCTGTGAGAAACGGTCTGAAAGCAAAAGTGGAAGATGTGGTTGCCAACGGAACAAACGAAGAAGTAAAAGCAGCAGGACAGGCTTGGTTAGACAGCTACAATTGCGGTGCTACCAACGGAACTGCTACGGACAAACTGATTGCCGCACTGGAAGCATGCGGATGCGAAAAAGGCCAGGAGATCTTAAAACAGAAAGATTTCTTAGCTAAAAAATCCCAGTGGATTTTCGGTGGAGACGGATGGGCTTATGACATTGGATTTGGCGGTGTTGACCATGTACTGGCAAGCGGACAGGATATCAACATTATGGTATTCGACACAGAAGTTTACTCCAATACCGGTGGACAGTCTTCAAAATCCACACCGACAGGAGCTGTGGCACAGTTTGCAGCAGGCGGTAAAGAGGTGAAGAAGAAAGATCTCGCTAGTATTGCCATGAGTTACGGCTATGTATATGTTGCTCAGATTGCTATGGGCGCTGATTATAATCAGACGGTAAAAGCGATTGCAGAGGCTGAGGCATATCCCGGACCATCTTTGATCATTGCTTATGCTCCATGTATCAACCATGGTATTAAGAAGGGCATGAGCAAAGCTCAGACAGAAGAAGAACTGGCTGTTAAGTCAGGATACTGGCATTGCTTCCGCTTCAATCCTGAATTAAAGGCAGAAGGAAAACCTGCATTCTCCTTAGACAGTAAAGCACCTACAGAAAGCTATCAGGAATTCCTGGATGGTGAGGTTCGCTACAATTCTCTGAAGCGTTCTAATCCTGAAAAGGCTGCAGTACTGTTTGAACAGTCTGAGAAGTTCGCGAAAGAAAGATATGAATACCTGAATAAGTTAATCACATTGTACGGTGGGGAGAACTAATTATCAGGAATAGATAACAAAAGCGTCGCTCTTGGGAGTGGCGCTTTTTTTCTTTTTGTCGGGTGATATTTCAGATGACATTTGACGTCAGTTGTGTTACGCTTGTAAAATGAAAAAAGACAGAAATGGAGAAGGAAAGCAGGAGATGTTACATAATATAAGTGCAGATGCCAGCTTGATAAGATACAGGATTTATTGCAGAAGTATAGAGCATACTAAGATAGCTGTGGGCCTCAGTGCAATAATTTTTATTTTCATACTTTTACTGTCAATGATTATATCCAAAACTGCAACTTTGGACTATGTGGACAACAAAACTGCACAAGAGGACAACACTATAGGAGATGAAATTCACGATCCGGAAATCCCCGCATTGTCCGTCTGCGGATATGCAGGACTTGGAATGCCCGGCCTACTGTCCACTGAAAAACCTGGAGGGGTAACTGAACCAGCCTCTTATTTGGAGACAGATAAGAATAACTTTATTAGTAAATCAGAAACAATTACAGAAGAGAGTATCTCTGTCTCTATATCCGAAATATCTGCGGGTACACCGGCATTTCCAGATTTATCAGGTTCGGAGGCTGAAACTGAAAATTCAGAGATTCTGCCTGCTGATACGAATGAGTCCAATACAAAGACGGATCCTTCAAGTTCCTTTATCTTCGATACGAGTATTCGAGATGGTATTTCTGTATATGATACCAAATATTCATTTCAGATTTCTTATCCCAAAGGCATCGTGGTTACAGAATGTAAGGTTTACGTAAACGGAAGAGAGACAGGTGTGTGCGAAGATTCTATGTGGACAGTTGATCTTCTGCCTAACCAGTCAAATGATATATTGATAAAGGTGAGTTATAAATCCTCGGACGGAGAGATACTATCTGTAAGTAAAACCTACAATGTTCCCACAATTATCTCTCCTATGGAGCTGGTGACAAATCTGGCAGAACCGGAGGACGGGCTTTATACCAGAGAAAAGTATGAATTCTATGCATACGGTGTAAGAAATGACAGAGAATACACAGTAGAAGTATATCTCAGGGACAAACTTTTGGCGACTGAAGCAGATGGGAAGACCTACATAGCTAAGATGACGGATGGTGATAATGTAATCAAAATTCGTATGCTCTGGGACGGCAAAGTGATTGAGGAGAGGGAAGTTTTGATTTTGTGTTGGATTATGCCGGAAGCCGAGGCTGTATTCTATTCTCCTATGGGAGAAGGAACGGTAACGGATCCCGAATATGTTTTCACTTATATCGTGAGGAATGTGGATACATTTGAACCTGTTCCATCTGTAGTGTATCTAAACAACGAACTACTATCATGCAGCGAGGACGGAAGTTATCACGTACTTCTGAAACCAGGGGATAATGTGATAAGAATTAATTGGTACAGCAGTGACGGGGAATCTTTTTCAGAGGCAAAGGGAGTTACCTATATTCCTGAGTAGGATATAGAGGTGAGTGGTTTACAATGTTATGATTGCGAAAATAATGTTTTTATGATATATTTTATATGAACAAGGATAATACTGATATGGTCTGATGGCAGTTAGTTTAGCTGTAATCAGCAAAAGGGAATCCGGTGAAATTCCGGAACAGTCACCACTACTGTAATGCGGACAAGAGGGCCAATACCACTGGAAGAATTCCGGGAAGGGGTCTTTGAGGAGGAAGCGGAGTCAGGATACCTGCCATATTCAGGAAGAGAGCAATAGTTCCGGGTGAAGGAAGTATGCTTTTTTTCGTGCACAAAATCAGAGAGAATAAAGGGTTCTTCTGCTTACAAGGCGGAAGGCCCTTTTCTAGTTTGGCGAAAAAAAGAACCGGGAAATATGTGGGAGGTGGTTGACAAAAAGAAAGAAATCAAAAAGAAAGAAATGCCAGATTAAATAAAACAAGGAGGGAAGTCAAAATGAAAAAAATGAGAAGAGTTTTGGGGATGTTGACTGCTGTTATACTATGTATCACCTCCATCCCTGTACCGGCAGCTGCAGACAGCAGCGTGCCAATTGGAGAAGTTTATGTAAGTATTGAGGACACAGTGCCTACACCGGCAGGAGAAACCTATCCGGATCCCAGAGGTGTTATGGCAGAAGGATGGGTAGACCTCTATCAGACAGACAGCACTATGGATGTGATTGTAAGATTGGCCGAGGCCAACGGTATGGAAGTAGTGGGGGCAGAGAGCAATTACATATCATCCATAGGGGGTCTGGCCGCTTTTGACCGGGGAAGCGGAAGCGGCTGGATGGGAACCATCAACGACTGGTTTACTAATGCCGGGTTTGGAGACTTTACAGTGGAAAGCGGAGGACTGGGGGACGGGGATACCGTATCTATCCTTTATACACTGAATTACGGCGAGGACGTTGGAAGTTCCTGGAGCAATAACAATAAAACACTGAGCGCGTTAGAATGCAGTGAGGGAGAACTGGAACCGGCATTTTCGGGGGACGTGAAAGAGTATACTCTTACGGTCCCTGAGGGAACGAAAAGTGTTACAGTGACTCCTACGGCTGTCAATAAGAATTTTCAGGTTAGATCCAGTGTAGATGGGACAGAGTACAAAAGAACTCAGGATATACCGGTAGAAAATGGAACAGTGATAACTGTCAAATGCGGAGATCCTGCCTGGCCGTCTATGAATAACCAGGCCGGAGGAGACGGGGCTCAAACCCCGGCAGAGGTGTATAGCATCACAGTACAGACCGGGGAAGTGAATCATCCGCCTAAGCTTCAAGAGGGAGTAGCCCCCAAAGCAGAAGCTAATCTGGATCTGGGACAGGCCTATACTGCGGAGCTTTCTACTATTTTTACTGACGAGGATCAGGATGAATTAAACTATAAAGTGAGTATAAACGGCAATGCCCCCGTGGAAGCAGAGGCATCTTATAGTTATCAGCCTGACAAGGCAGGAACTTCCACTCTGACTTTTACAGCTAATGACGGTTCTGTTGATTCTTCCCAGACCTATACGGTGACGCTTCATATAAAGGATAAGTCAGTCACAGATGCGGATCTGTTAGAGCAGATTGAATCCAAATTATATAACCTACGTCCTACGTATGGAACGGACAGTAATATGGTTACAATGATGGAAGAGAAGATAAAATCTATGAATATAGAAGGAACAGAAAATGTTCAGGTATCCATTTTATCTTCTTCAGATTCTCATGTTGCGGCAGATGGTGCGATTACCTATTATAATTTTGATGACTATGCAAACGCCGGATTTTCTTCTGTTTATCAGGTAAATGTGGATGTTGTCTATCACCTGGTCTTAAATGACACAGAAAAGGATATTACTAACAGAGCTTTGATCGGCTGGGATGGACAGGCTGTTAAAGATAAGCTTGAACAGGAAGAACTGCCTAAAGTAACAGAGGATTCTATAAAGGGCGAAAACGTTAATCTGCAGGAAGTGACATCCGATCTTGATTTGCCCCAGATACTGGGAGGTAGTTACCGAAACAGTCTGACACAGATCACCTGGACTTCCTCTAATCCAGAAATTATTGAGATTGTAAAGAATGGATACGACTGGGATTATAATAATTATACAGGGAAAGTTATCATTCCGTCTTCGGATACCCAGGTGACGCTGACCGCTGCGTTTACATTTACGAAGACCAACAGTACCTATGAAGAGGATATCATCCTGACGAAAAAATTTCAGGTTGCTGTAAAGAAAACCGGAGGGGATGAGGAAGAACAGCGGGCGCAGATGCAGCAAAAGCTGGATACATCTTATACAGCAGAACAGTTAAAAGATTTTATTACGAAAGAACCTTTGGACTGTGACGCTGTCACCGGGGATATGAAGCTGCCGGTTCCAAGCCAAATCGGTTTTGACAGTAATAAAGAAATAAAAGTAACCAGCAGCAATACCGATGTAATGACCATCAACGGATACCGCACATATGTCTATCAGCCGCTGCCGGGCAGTCCTGCCTCAGAGGTAAATCTGGTGATTACTTATACGAAAGATGGAATTAGTGTCTATAAGGAAATTCCACTGAAAATACAGCCCTTATCCCAGGAAGATATAGACAGTGAAATCACTCTTATGGAAAAGGCAAAAGCATCCTACTTTGAAGGAATTAATGACGGGAGGAATCTTTCCAAAGATAAGGTAACTGAGAGCCTTCATGGATTCCGTGAGGTTAGCTGGAACGAGGATCAAACAGCATTGCAGTGGTCCTATCATATTAACGATGATACGGGGAAGGGCATTCAGCCGGTGGACATTAATCCGGATGATCAGATGGGAACCAGTGGCTACCGGACCTTTAAGTCCAGCAATACATCAGTGATCACCCATGAGAATCTACTGGTGACAAGACCGGAAAATAACACTTCCGTAACAATTTCCTCTGTTTTATCCAGCATAAAATATGAAAAATATGCGGAGAAGTATCCGGAATCTGAAGATCTGCAGAAGTTATACAGACAGCCAGTATCTGTTGATGTAACCGTAAAAGGGACAAAAATGACTCCAGCCTCTGTAAGCGATGGCAGTGCAAAGAGAATCAGCAGCACAGAAGCCGAGATAAGCTTTACCTCTGATACGGAAGGAACCTATTATTATCAGGTAACCGAGGAAGGCAGCCCGGCGCCGGAGATTGATACCAGCGGCGATGGGACGGCAGCGGTGGAAGGGGTAAATTCTTTTACTGTGAAAGAACTCGCAGAAGGGGCGGCAGAGCTGTTTCTGACTGTGAAAAATGAGGCTGGAATCAGTGAAGTACTTAAAGTAAGAATTCCTGATTATGTTGATTTGACCGCAAAATTAATCAAAGATCCCAAACTGAGTACAGGAATCTTCTGGACTCCTCTGTTTGAGAGACGTATGAACGACAATAAGGGGGCAAGATTTGCGTATGTTCATCTGCCTTTAGGTACGGATACATTTGAATTTACTTTCCGGGTATCGGAGGAAGATGTGGAGGTCTATGACAGCGAAGGAAATAAAATGGTTCCGGACAGTGAAGGAATCTATAAGATGAGCATAGATGTGACCTCAGCAGCTGACGGCGATATTTACCTTCCTCAATGGCTTATGGGCTTAGGCGGACAGTCGGTAAACTTTCAGATGAAAGCAGGGGATCAGACCGCCAGCTACAGACTGAATGTTGTTAGGAAAAATCTTCGCACAGATCTGGAAGTGGTAGACTATTTCTGCATAGGCTCTCAGTATACGAATATGGGCAATTATGGTTTATTCCCGGAGCGTTCGCTGATGGGAGGGGCCAGCTGGAATACCCCTATCTCTCTGGGAGGATTCGGGGGATATATAACATATAAATTCGCAAATCCTGTGAAAAACGATCCGGCCAATCCCTACGGAATAGATTTTATTGTCTACGGCAACTCCAATGGGGGAGGAGGCTTTTCAGAGCCGGGTAATGTGATGGTTTCGGAGGATGGAGAAAACTGGTACATGCTGGCCGGATCGGATTATTTTGACGACAATACAGTATGGAATTATCAGCTCACATACAGCAAAGGTGAATCTAACGGTAAAAACAATAAAATCGATTGGACGGATATGTACGGAAATACAGGGACAATGGGTTTGGGAATGCATCCTCCCAAAAATGAATATTATCCTAACGCGGAATTTGACGCTGACAAGCCTGTAACAGTTACGGGCGCACTTCTGAAAAGCGATGCCAAAGACGATTATGGCACAGCGGCTGCAGCATTTCCTGATTTCGGATACGCGGATGTACATACGAACTCTAAATCCGTTGGAGGAACAGGTGAAAACGTTACGGTTACGGGAGAGGCAGGAAATCCCTACGGCACAGACCGGGAAGGTTACGGCGATGGCTTTGATTTGGACTGGGCTGTAGATGGAGAAGGAAATCCAGTTCATCTGGACCGTATCCGGTACGTCAAAATTCAGACGGCATCTCATGTGGACGGAGGTGCAATCGGTGAAAAATCTACAGAGGTTAATTCAATAGTCACCGCTGCACAAGAAGACAAAGAAGTAGGAAAGACGAATGCACCTGCTAGTATTACGGTAAACGGAGAGACCTTAGCAATGCAGGAGGGAGTGGACACCTATAAGGTAAAAGCAGACGATGGGAAAGTAACCGTCGCTGTGGATGCTCCGGACGCTGCCAATGTCTACATCAATAATCAGAGGGGAAAAAGCAGAACTTTTGAAACCATGCCCCGGGAAGGAATTATTCGGGTAATTGTGCAGGAAGAGGAGAAAGAACCGGTTATCTATTATATTAATTCTCTGAAACCAGAAGAGCTTGTAAGTGAAGTAGCCTTGAATCATACAAACCTTTCCTTAGGAAAGGGAGGAAGTGTCCGGCTGAAAGCAGTAATAACTCCGGATACAGCTTTGGATAAAAAGGTAAGCTGGAGTTCTTCTAACCCTGCGGTAGCTTCCGTAGATCAAACTGGTATGGTTACTTCCGGCAAAGAGGGAACTGCTGCGATTTCGGTTACTTCCAATGACGGTGGAAAAACGGCAGAGTGTAAAGTGACAGTTAACTTTGGCGGAACCTGGAAAAAGGACGGAAAAGGCTGGTGGTATGGGTATAATGACGGTTCATGGCTCTCCAACTGCCGGATGAAGATAGGAAAAGGATATTATGCCTTTGATGCGGCGGGATATATGAAGACCGGATGGGTATCTCTGGGTGGAAGATGGTCTTACCATACGGCAGAGGGTTCTGCGCTTATCGGCTGGCAGAAAATTGACGGCAAGTGGTATTATCTGAAGAATGACAGCCTGATGTCTGCCGGATGGCTGAAGCAGGGAAATACCTGGTACTACCTGAATGGAAGCGGCCAGATGCAGACTGGCTGGTATAAGGTGGGAAGTACTTGGTATTACAGCAATGGAAGCGGAGCCATGCTGACCGGCTGGCAGAAAATAGGAGGAACCTGGTACTATCTGAGAGAGAGCGGGGCAATGGCCACTGGCTGGATCCAGCTGTCGGGTAAATGGTACTATCTGAACGGAAGCGGAGCGATGCAGACTGGCTGGTATAAGGTTGGAAGTACCTGGTATTACAGCAATGGAAGCGGAGCGATGCTAACCGGCTGGCAGAAAATAGGGGGAACCTGGTACTATCTGAGAGAGAGCGGGGCAATGGCCATCGGCTGGCTCCAACTGTCCGGTAAGTGGTATTATCTTCAGAAAAGCGGGAAAATGGCTTCTGATTCGTGGGTAGGCAGGTACTATGTAAACAAGTCAGGAGTATGGACGAAGACAAGATAGACAGACAGCTAACATGAAAAAGAGAGGGCGACCTCTCTTTTTCTTAAATAGATATACGGATAAAAACAAAAAAAGTCATACAAAAAATATATGTGTAAATAATCTAAGACATTTTAGCCGGCCTTATGGTAGAATTATAGAAAAAGGGTTTCGCAAAGGATTTTACCATAAAGAGAAAGGACATCCTGTACCATTTGAGCCCAATGAAGACATATGGTATTGCCGGATTCCCCAAAAGTGGCTGGCAGAAGGTGATACTATCTGAAAATAGATGGAAAGGAAAATGTTTTGCTTTTGGGCAGAAACAAGTATTTAAGGACATGAAGGTGAAAGAAAAAAAGGGCACAATAACAGCATTTATTATATATGTGATAACAGTACTACTTTTGTTTTATATCACTAATTTTAGGCTCGGAGGAGCTGTTGAAACCGGTCTGGTGTGGATTGCAGCCATACCTCCTGTATATGGCTTCTTCTATACAAAAGAAAAAAGAGCGCAGGAAAAGCTTACGGCAGAAGGAGCGGAGATACCAGAACTTAAAATATTTTCCATTATTAGCGCTATAGTGATTATGTTATGGACGGTGAGCTGGGCGAGGAATATGATTACAAATCCTCATGATATGAAAGGATACTTTGCCATACCGTTTGTATGTTCTGTTGGTATATATGCAGCAGGGAAAAAGTATCTGCGTTTCTTCATGGCTGTTAAGCTCTCATTTCTGGTAAGCTTGTGTTATGCGGGAATTATACTTACGGCAGGGATTTATTTGATACTCACAGACGTATCTACAGTAGAAGAAACAAAGTCGGATCTTCAGAATCAGGGCTATTATAAAGTAATATATACAGGAGCAATGGGAGCGGGCAATCTGGAGAAAATAGGGATATATCCCAGTACTTCCTCTGAAGAGAAGGATGCGTGCAAATATTATCTGTTTACGGGGGAGAAGGAGGGCGGGACGTATGGGCTTGTAACTGATATATGGGATGGAACCATGGAAGCACAGTTAGATTTAAGCCTGGGATGTTCCCCGGAACAAGCTCTGGCTTTTTATGAGGCTTATCCATTTCAGAAATATTAAAAGAGAATAAAATTTAAAAAAGAAGTACAATGAAATGTGGAATGTTTTTAACCAATATGGTATAATTAGGCAGTAAAGTAAAAAGAATAAACGGTATGGTCTGTGCTCAGCAATGAGTCAGTTTACAGGGAATCCGGTGAGAATCCGGAACAGCCTTTCTCTACTGTGTGAGGGACGAAAGCAGCGTAAAACCACTGGAACTATCCGGGAAGGTGCTGCTGGTAGGAAGAACTCAAGTCAGGATATCTGGCATACTGCGTGAAAAAAGCATCTGTTAGTAAAGACAGAGCTTTTCTTTTTATGCATAAAAGAAAAGGAGGACGAGAAAAAGAATGAAGAATCAAAGACATGGAAGACGTTTTTGCGCCTGGATATTAGTAGTTATGCTTTTATTCGGCAGCTTTCCGGCCAACATATCTGCTGAGGCGTGGGATTCCAAAGGAGATGCGCCCAAAGAGATGGATATTCGGTTTTGGGAAGATGAATCCCCGGACATAGGATTCTATTTGAATGCTGCAGCCCGGTATATTCTTGAGACAGTGCCGGAACCCACGTTTGGAACTTCCGGAGGAGAATGGTCTGTTATGGATCTGCTGAGAGGGATGTACACAGGAAGCGATTATATGAATTACATACCAGAGGGGTATTTCGATCAGTATATTGAGAAAGTGGAGACATATACTGTTGATTGTGAAGGAATCCTGCATGATAAAAAAAGTACGGAATACAGTCGTGTATTTCTTTCCTTGACTGCACTTGGCTATAACGTGTCCAATGTGGCCGGGTATGATTTTATCGATAAGCTTTCCCAGTCTTATAAGTATGCGGTTTGGCAGGGACTAAACGGTCCCGTGTGGGAGCTCATTGCTCTGAATACCGGGGACTATTCTTTATATGATTCTCCTTCAGAGGGTACACCTGAAGATTATAATACCAAGGGGAAGATGATTGATGAAATACTGAGACAGGAAATCACCACCAATGCAGGAGTAAAGGGGGGCTGGGCGCTGAGTGGCAAGACTCCGGATCCCGATATGACAGGTATGTCGTTACAGGCTTTAGCTCCATATTATCTGGACAGCGGGTTATATGAACAGACAGGGGCAGGGACTGATTATGAGGAATTCTGCACTGCAGTAGAGCGAGGGATTGCTGCGATGGCAGATATGCAGCTTGCACATGGCGGTTTTGCCTCCTGGGGGACTGTAAACTCAGAATCTGCCGTACAGATCATTGTGGCCCTTACGGCTCTGGATATAAACCCCCTGGAGGACAATCTGTATCTGGAGAGGATTGGCAGAACGGTAAGCTTTGTGAAAGAGGGCGGAGTACATGACGGAGTGTACACAGATAATATGATAGATTATCTTCTGACATTTTGGGCTTACGGCAGTGGAACTTCACCGGAAGTGGGGGGATTTAAACATGTAACAGAGGGGTATGACGGCGGAGGCGGCTCCGGAACGGCAGTGAACGGAATGGCAACAGATCAGGCATTGTATGGATTGATTGCGTATGACCGTTATCTAAAAGGAGAACTGCCCCTTTACGATATGCGGGATATGTGCAGTGGTGAATATCAGTGGATGGAGCCGCAGCAATATGAGATTACCTATGACGGAAATGGTGAAAGTGATACAGAACAGGATTGGGCATCTCCCTATGCAGCTCTTACACTGCCCGCCGGCAAAGATGCATCTGGAAAAGCGTTTGCAAGTTGGAATACAAGTCCGGATGGAGACGGTACATCTTATAAGGCAGGAGAAGTGTTATCCATGCCTGAACATAATATAACGCTTTATGCGCAGTATGCGGAAAGCTATACCATTGATCTGCAAACCAACGGGGGAAGCCTGGTGGGATATGATGTACCGGAATCTTATACCTCTGGTGACAGCGATATCCTGCTTCCTGACAGCAGTCAGATCATCCGCAAAGGATATATATTTGACGGCTGGTTTGACAACGAGAATCTGGCGGGACAGAAAGTAACGCAGATTACCACCGGAAGTACAGGGAATAAAAAATATTATGCCAAGTGGAATCTGGATGAAACTCCGGTTGCCCGATTATCAGATACAGTTCGCGGGTGGGTAATAGAAGAACTTACCCTGGAAGATAAAGAGACAGTAAGTGCTGCCAGAACATTATATAACTCCATGATTCAGGAACAGCAGAATCGTGTAGATAATACAATCCTTCAGAAGCTGGTAAGCGCGGAAGAAAAGATAAAAAGGCTGGAAGAGGAACTCACATTAGACACAGTCAAAAAAGAGGCAAAACAATCATTAAGCAGTTACAAAGATCCAGAAGATTATCGTACTGCCCAGCAGAAGGAGCTAAAAGAGGCCATAGAGGCAGGGGAAGCTGCTATAGATGCGGCTGAGGACGCATTGGGGGTTGATACAGCTCTTAAAAATGCTATGAAGGCGATAGACCAGATAGAGACAGCTCAGCAGATGAATGACAGGGAGTTGGCTGAGGCTAAGTCCAGTGCCAAAACTCAGCTGGAAAATTATAAAAATCCGGATGACTACAGATCTGCTCAGAGAGAAGAACTAAATGAGATTCTGGAAAATGGAAAGCAGATGATAGAAAATGCGGATACGATATCTGATGTAAAAACAATTACTGATGCTGTCAAGGACAAAATGGATGCTGTGAAAACGAATGCCCAGCTGTCAAAAGAAGAGTTAGATGCCGCGAAGGATGAGGCAAAGAATGAACTGAGAAGCTATAAAAAGTCTGAAGATTACAGGGAAGAACAGAAAAAGGAACTGAGCAAGGCTATCTCTAATGGAGAAAATGCCATTGATTTGGCAGAGAGCAAGACAGAGGTTGCAAGCGTTCTAGAGATTGCGAAACAAAATATAGATGCAATCAAAACAGATAAACAGTTAACCCAGGAAGAACTGATTGCTGCAAAAGAAAAAGCCAGGGAGGAATTATCTTCTTATAAAAATCCGTCCGACTACAGGGAGGCCCAGAGAGAAGAATTGGCAAAAGCAATTGAGGCGGGAAACCAGGCTATTGATAAAGCATCGGAGATAACCGGTGTGCATGCTGCTGTAAAAGCTGCCAAAGAAGTAATAGATGCCATTAAGACGGATGAGCAAATGAGTCAGGAAGAAACTATACAAAAGATTGTTCTGGATCGGACGAGTGTTGTTCTGAATAAGAAGGGGTCTGTGACATTAAAGGCTGAGATTTTTCCTGAGACTGTATTCAACAAAAATGTGGTTTGGAGTTCCTCTAATCCCAAAGTGGCAGCTGTAGATAAAAATGGAAAGGTCACAGCAGGAGAAGAAGGTACGGCTAACATTACGGTAACAGCAGAAAACGGTAATATAACGGCTGTGTGCAAAGTGACAGTTACTTATCAAGGAGCCTGGAAACAAAACAGCAGAGGCTGGTGGTACTGTTACAGTGACGGAACCTGGCCCGCGGACTGCCGCATTAAAATAGGCACATATTATTATGCCTTTGATGCAGACGGCTACATGAAAACCGGGTGGGCATATATCGGAGGAAGATGGTCCTATCACAGGACAGACGGAGGAGCGCTCACAGGCTGGCAGAAAATAGGGAATACGTGGTACTATCTGAATACAAACAGTATAATGGCAACCGGGTGGCTGAAGCAGGGGAATACCTGGTATTACCTGAACGGAAGCGGAGCGATGCAGACGGGCTGGTATAAATCAGAGAACACCTGGTACTACAGCAGCAGCAGCGGAGCAATGCAGACCGGTTGGCAGAAGATCGGAGGAACGTGGTATTACCTGAAGAGCAGCGGAGCCATGGCAACCGGGTGGCTGAAGCAGGGGAATACCTGGTATTACCTGAATGGAAGCGGAGCGATGCAGACCGGCTGGTATAAGGTGGGAAGCACCTGGTACTACAGCAGCAGCAGCGGAGCAATGCAGACCGGTTGGCAGAAGATCGGAGGAACGTGGTATTACCTGAAGAGCAGCGGAGCCATGGCCACAGGCTGGATGCAGCTGGGAGGCAAGTGGTACTATCTGTACAGCAATGGAGCTATGGCATCTAATACATGGGTAGGTAAATACTATGTAAATGGATCCGGTGTATGGACGCAATCGAAATAAAAATGAATAAAAACAGCATGTTCTGCCCCCTTATAAGGGGGCAGTTCGCAGGGAATCCGGTGAGAATCCGGAGCAGTCTTTCTCTACTGTATAAGGGACGAAAGCAGCATAAATCCACTGGGGAAACCTGGGAAGGAGCTGCCGGTAGGAGGAACTTAAGTCAGGATATCTGACATGCTGCAGAAATAAAAGGGTCATAAGCAAAGGTGACACTTTTATTTCTGTACCATAGTCTTTATCATAAAAAATTTAACAAGGAGGGCAATATGAGAAAAAAAGGAACTAGCAAAGCCAGATTTCTGGCGTGGATGCTCTGTGTACTGATGCTCTTTAGTTTACTTCCGCCCAGGTCAGTCCAGGCGGGAAGCACGGATGCAGATGATGCTACTCTGAGTGATCTGGTATGTAACTGGGGGGCACGGAAAATAACGATGAATGTGGTTCCTCTGGTACCGGAATTCAATGAAACGGACAGGGAATATACAGCAGCTTTGGTGTCAAATACAGCCTATTTTTATGTATGGCCTGAAACCACAAATCCGGATGCTACCTTTGTAATAGAAGGGATCAGCGGTGCTTCAGGCATTGAATACAAGGGGGAAGACGCCGGTGGTTCGGGCCGCAGGGCTTATGTAGTATATTTTTCCGGCTCAAATACAGCGGAGATCAGTATTACGGTAACGGCAGCCGACGGCCAGACCCAGGAAGTGTACTATGTGACACTGATGCGTAATACAGCTCTGCCGGTGATTACATTTGGAGATACCCCGTATGAGAGACTGGATAAAGACAGTGCTGATATTACATTTTCAACAACAACAGGGGGAAGTCTCTACTATCTGGTACAGTCTGCAGAAGAAGCAGCCCCCACAACTCTGGATACTTCCGAAGAAGGACTGGCTGTGGAAGCGGGAGAGAATACGGTAAAAGTACAGGGACTGCTGGAAGAGAAGAGCAGCGTATACATGGCAGTCAAAGACAGCACTACAGGCTTAACCGGGAAAATTGCCAGAGTAGACCTTCCGGTATACCAGTCCCCGGATGATCCCAAGCAGCCCGTGCCAGATGCCTCTTTTGATGCGGCTTCTATGCTGCTGACTAATGTGGATGCCGCCATGGTATATTCTGTGGATGGAGGAAAGAGCTGGAACGCTATTTCAGGAGATACTGTTGATTTAAGTCAGGACACAGTGACTGCGGAATATGGCATTCAGGTTAAAAAATTGAAGGATGAGATTAAAACAGAGGATTCTGATCCTCAGATCATACGGCTGACACAGGCCGAAAAGCCATCTGCTCCAGTGGTATCGGAAAAAACGGGAAAAAGTATTACCATTCATGTAGTGGATGGACAGGAATATGCGATTAAGGCAAAAGAGGATGATGCTTATGGCCCATGGCAGAGCGGAAAAGAATTCAGCGGCATGTTCCAGGGCTTAACAGAAGGGACAGAGTACCAGATTATTACCAGAGTCAAGGGGAGCGGTTTGATGCTGTCCAGTGAGCCCAGTGATCCCTTATCCACGCCGGCGGAAAATACTTTTATTGAGATAAGTACTCCGCAGCAATTAATAGATTTTGGAACACAGATAGGCAGCGGAAAGACAACACTTAATGCCAGATTAATGAATGATATTGATTTGACAGGGATTACGTGGCAAAAAATCGCACCTACTTCAAACACGCCTTTCGAAGGTGTATTTGATGGAAATAATTATGAAATAAAGAACGTGTCTATGGAAACAACAAGCGGCAGCGCTGCTTTGTTTGGCACGATGGAAAATGCAATAGTTAAAGATCTTAAACTAAATATCACAAGTGTGGGGAAAAGTTATACAGCGGGCTTGGTGTCTGACACTAAGAATACATTAATCGAAAACTGTCATGTATCAGGCTCTGTGCTGTCAAAGTTCAGCTCCGCAGGGGCGTTAGTGGGTTATGCCAGGAATACTATAATTAAGAACTGCAGCAATAGTGCAGAGGTACAGGTGACACTTGGCAGCTCCAACGGGGCTACTGCAGGATTAGCAGCGGCAGCTGAGGATACCGTAATTGAAAACTGCTACAATGAAGGTGTAATTCATGCATCCATTGGACCTGCATCAGGACTTGTTGGAAAGGGAAATTCGGCAGTCAAAATTGTTGATTCGTATAATATAGGTCCGGTTTCGGCATCAGGAAAACCGGCAGCAGGCATCATTTGCGTTGCCCAGGCCAACAGTGAGGTCATAAACTGCTATAATACTGGTGAAATCAGCGGGGGAAACAGACAAGTTGCCGGTATTGCGGCTCAGGTTTACAATGGAACTAAAATTACAAATTGCTATAACATGGGAAAAGTAACTGGCACTATGTCGGTGGGCGGAATCGTTGGACTCATTTATGATAATTGTCAGATTGAGGGGTGTTATAATACCGGGGAGGTTCAGGGAAGCAGTACATACATAGGAGGTATTGCGGCATATAAGGATACTCTTTACGATAATGATGCCATTCTGTCCATTTCTGATTGTTATAATGAAGGCGGTATTACCGGTCTGACGGGGAGTACCTATATAGGTGGTCTTCTTGGATTTGCTTCTAAGGTTGAAATATCTGAATCCTACAACAAAGGTGACATTACTGGTCCTTCCGATGGAACAGGCGATATGTTTGTAGGAGGACTTGCAGGTCAGATGGCAGCAGGTACTATCCAGAATTGTTATAATTCCGGCGGTATCATCTGCCCGGGTGCATGTGGGGGAGGAATAGCTGGTTTTTTATATAACGGATGTACAGTAACAGACTGTTACAATACGGGAATTGTAGGCGGAAATACTTACACTGGAGGAATTGCAGGATATTTAAAAACCAATAATACAATCAGCCGGTGTTATAATCTTAAAAAAGTATCGGCAACAGGGAAGTATGTGGGAGGCATTGCAGGATATCTTACAGCAGACGGATCTATAACGGACTCTTATAATGCAGGAGATACCTTCAGTCTTGCATTAAGCGGCAATGATTACGATGCCGGGATCCTCGGATACCTGACATTAGGAACACTTGACAACAATTATTTTCTGGAAACTGAGGAGGTAAACCAGGGCATAGAAGCTGTGGGTGGAAGTGCAGGAGGAGTGGATACGGTAACGAATACCAGTTCTAAAACTGCAGAAGAATTCCAAAACGGAACAGTTACCCGGCTTCTGAATACTAAGGCGGGAACTCAGGGGAGCAGTAATGTGTGGGGACAGGGATATCCGCAGAATGCGGAACTCACCTCTCTTCCCCTGTTTATGGAACAGGCAGTGGCTACCGGAAAGGAGCAGGCCGGATTAGAACTGGACAGCTATAAGAACCTGGAGGATTACCGGGAGGCACAGCAGAAAGAACTTGCGGAAGCCATCGCTGGCGGAAAAGCAGCAATCCAGGCAGCAGACACAGTGGAAGGTATTCAGACAGCACTGACTGAGGCTAAAACAGCCATGGATGCCATTAAGACAGATGCTCAGCTGACCCAAGAGGAGCTGGAGACGGCTAAAGCGGAATCGAAGAGAGCATTGTCAGAATACAAAAACGCTTCAGATTACCGTGAGGCGCAGCAGAAAGAGCTGGCAGCAGCTATCGCCGATGGAAAAGAAGCAATCCAGGCAGCAGAGACAGTGGAAGGAGTTGAGAAGGCATTGGCTGAGGCTAAAACAGCCATAGATGCCATTAAGACAGATGCCCAGCTGACCCAAGAGGAACTGGAGGCGGAAAAAGCAGAGGCAGAGAAGGCACTGTCCGAGTACAAGAATGCTGCAGATTACCGTGAGGCACAGCAGAAGGAGCTGGCAGAGGCAATTGAGAACGGAAAGAAAGCCATTGAAGCGGCGAAGGATAAGGATGCCGTGGAAGCAGCCCTAAAGGCAGCCAAGAAAGCCATGGATGCCGTTAAGACAGATGTCCAGATGACCGAGGAAGAGACAGTCCGCGGGGTTGCTTTGGACAGGACGAGTGTTGTTCTGGACAGAAAGGGAACAATCACCCTAAAAGCATCTGTCTCACCGGATACGGCATTGAATCAAAAGGTAAACTGGAGTTCCTCTAATACAAAGGTGGCTTCCGTAGATCAGAAGGGAAAGGTAACCGCGGGAGAAGAGGGAACCGCAGTCATTACCGTGACAACTGAGGATGGAAAGAAAACTGCCTCCTGCAGCATTACGGTAACGTATACCGGAGGCTGGAAACAAAACAGCAGAGGCTGGTGGTACCGTTACAGTGACGGAACCTGGCCCGCGGACTGCCGCATTAAAATAGGCACATATTATTATGCCTTTGATGCAGACGGCTACATGAAAACCGGGTGGGCATATATCGGAGGAAGATGGTCCTATCACAGGACAGACGGAGGAGCGCTCACAGGCTGGCAGAAAATAGGGAATACGTGGTACTATCTGAATACAAACAGCATAATGGCAACAGGCTGGCTGAAGCAGGGGAATACCTGGTATTACCTGAACGGAAGCGGAGCGATGCAGACGGGCTGGTATAAGGTGGGAAGCACCTGGTACTACAGCAGCAGCAGCGGAGCAATGCAGACCGGATGGCAGAAGATCGGAGGAACGTGGTATTACCTGAAGAGCAGCGGAGCCATGGCAACCGGGTGGCTGAAGCAGGGGAATACCTGGTATTACCTGAACGGAAGCGGAGCAATGCAGACAGGCTGGTATAAATCAGGGAACACCTGGTACTACAGCAGCAGCAGCGGAGCAATGCAGACCGGATGGCAGAAGATCGGAGGAACGTGGTATTACCTGAAGAGCAGCGGAGCCATGGCAACCGGGTGGCTGAAGCAGGAGAATACCTGGTATTACCTGAATGGAAGCGGAGCAATGCAGACAGGCTGGTATAAGGTGGGAAACACCTGGTACTACAGCAGCAGCAGCGGAGCAATGCAGACCGGGTGGCAGTACCTGGGAGGTAAGTGGTATTATTTGAGAGACAGCGGAGCCATGGCATCTAATACATGGGTAGGCAGATACTATGTAAATGGATCCGGTGTATGGACGCAATCGAAATAAAAATGAATAAAAACAGCATGTTCTGCCCCCTTATAAGGGGGCAGTCCGCAAGGCGGCACTTTTATTTTTGTACCATAGTCTTTATCATAAAAAATTTAACAAGGAGGGCAATATGAGAAAAAAAGGAACTAGCAAAGCCAGATTTCTGGCGTGGATGCTCTGTGTACTGATGCTTTTTAGTTTACTTCCGCCCAGGTCAGTCCAGGCGGGAAGCACGGATGCAGATGATGCTACTCTGAATGATCTGGTATGTAACTGGGGGGCACGGAAAATAACGATGAATGTGGTTCCTCTGGTACCGGAATTCAATGAAACGGACAGGGAATATACAGCAGCTTTGGTGTCAAATACAGGCTATTTTTATGTATGGCCTGAAACCACAAATCCGGATGCTACCTTTGTAATAGAAGGGATCAGCGGTGCATCAAACATTGAATACAAGGGGGAAGACGCCGGTGGTTCGGGCCGCAGGGCTTATGTAGTATATTTTTCCGGCTCAGATACAGCGGAGATCAGTATTACGGTAACGGCAGCTGACGGCCAGACCCAGGAAGTGTACTATGTGACACTGATGCGTAATACAGCTCTGCCGGTGATTACATTTGGAGATACCCCGTATGAGAGACTGGATAAAGACAGTGCTGATATTACATTTTCAACAACAACAGGGGGAAGTCTCTACTATCTGGTACAGTCTGCAGAAGAAGCAGCCCCCACAACTCTGGATACTTCCGGAGAAGGACTGGCTGTGGAAGCAGGAGAGAATACGGTAAAAGTACAGGGACTGCTGGAAGAGAAGAGCAGCGTATACATGGCAGTCAAAGACAGCACTACAGGCTTAACCGGGAAAATTGCCAGAGTAGACCTTCCGGTATACCAGTCCCCGGATGATCCCAAGCAGCCCGTGCCAGATGCCTCTTTTGATGCGGCGTCTATGCTGCTGACTAATGTGGATGCCGCCATGATATATTCCGTGGATGGAGGAAAGAGCTGGAACGCTATTTCAGGAGATACTGTTGATTTAAGTCAGGACACAGTGACTGCGGAACATGGCATTCAGGTTAAAAAATTGAAGGATGAGATTAAAACAGAAGATTCTGATCCTCAGATTCTTGTTTTAACTCAAAAGGAACAGGTTTCAGCGCCGGTCCTGGAATATTCTGCGGCAGATAGTGCAGCAGTTACAACAATAAAAGGCCAGGAATATGCAATTAAGGCAAAGGACGATGAAAAATTTGGCCAATGGCAGACTTCAGGAGAGTTTACCGGTCTGACAGAGGGCACAGAGTATGAGATCGTAACCCGTGTATCAGGAAGTGGATTGGCTTTGGCTAGTGAACCGAGTATTCCGGTTACCTTTAAAGCAGAAAATGTATTTGAGGAAATTGGAACAGCAAGTGAATTACTTGCATTTGCAAAGAAAATCGACAGTGGATCTACTAAGGCGTGCGCCCGTTTGACAAAAAATATTGACATGTCGGGCGCCACTTGGAAGCAGGTTGCCACAGACGAGGACAAGCCATATCAGGGAACTATCGATGGAAATGGATTCGCGATCAAAAATATAACCTTTGGTAATAATGAGATGAATGATACGGGTTTGTTTCAATATACGAAAGGTGCAACATTTAAAAACCTCACTGTTAATATGACTGTGGCAGGGAAGATTAGAACCGGAGGTTTGGTAGAATATGCGGTGAATAACTTGTTTGAAGACTGCCATATTTCAGGGACAGTGACAAGCTATTATAGCAATGCAGGAGCCTATGCATCCTATGACGAGAGTTCAACCTTCCGCAACTGCACAAACAGTGCAGCTGTTACACTGAAGCAGGGAAGTGGCAACACTGGGGGATTCATCGGCACTGCATCAGGAACAGTGATGGAGAATTGCGTTAATAAAGGCAAGGTAAGCTGCGCAATTGGAAATGGAGCCGGCTTTATTGGCACTGTTGGGGGCAGAATGATAGGTGGAAAAATGCAGCCTTATACTGGCGTCAAACTTACCAATTGTTATAATGAAGCAGTTATAACAGCAAATGAAACTATTGGCATGCCTAGCGGCATAGCCGGCGGTATTTCATCAGAGTCAGAAATCACTAATTGTTATAATACAGGTCATATAATTGGTGGAGAAAAAAGAGCAGCAGGTATTGTAGGCAGTATATCAGAGTCCGTTATCAGAGGATGCTATAATACCGGAATTGTGGAAGGAGCTGCTGAAACCGGAGGTATTGTTGCGAATGCCGCTTTTGAATCCCAAATTATTGACTCCTATAATCAGGGGGAGATATTGGGGAGCGGTAAATATATAGGAGGAATTGCCGGAAACACCGAGACCTATACTGGGTACGAAGGAGCTAAAATTATAGAGTGCTATAACGAAGGCAAAATCACGGGGCGGACGGGAAGTTCTTTCATTGGAGGGCTCGTAGGCTTCAGCCAGTCTATGTCTATGGAGCGCTCTTATAATAAGGGCGAGATTGCAGGTCCCTCTGATGCATCCGGAGATCTGTTTGTAGGAGGACTGGTAGGCCAGGCGGCCAAATCTTCTATTGAAGACAGCTATAATACAGGGGGGATAAATTGTTCTGGAAACTGCGGCGGCGGGATTGCTGGATTTTTGTACAATGGAACCACAATTGTGGGCTGTTACAATACTGGAATTGTAAACGGGAATAGCTATACTGGTGGGATTGCAGGATACTCAAAAACCAATAATACAATCAGCCGGTGTTATAATCTTGCAAAAGTAGCGGCAACAGGGAAGTATGTGGGAGGCATTGCAGGATATCTTACAGCAGACGGATCTATAACAGACTCTTATAATGCAGGAGATACCTTCAGTCTTGCATTAAGCGGTAATGATTACGCCGCCGGGATTCTCGGATACCTGACATTAGGAACACTTGACAACAATTATTTTCTGGAAACCGAGGAGGTAAACCAGGGCATAGAAGCTGTGGGTGGAAGTGCAGGAGGAGTGGATACGGTAACGAATACCAGTTCTAAAACTGCAGAAGAATTCCAAAACGGAACAGTTACCCGGCTTCTGAATACGAAGGCGGGAACTCAGGAGAGCAGTAATGTGTGGGGACAGGGATATCCGCAGAATGCGGAACTCGCCTCTCTTCCCCTGTTTATGGAACAGGCAGTGGCTACCGGAAAGGAGCAGGCCGGATTAGAACTGGACAGCTATAAGAACCTGGAGGATTACCGGGAGGCACAGCAGAAAGAACTTGCGGAAGCCATCGCTGGCGGAAAAGCAGCAATCCAGGCAGCAGACACAGTGGAAGGCATTCAGACAGCACTGGCTGAGGCTAAAACAGCCATGGATGCCATTAAGACAGATGCCCAGCTGACCCAAGAGGAACTGGAGGCGGCAAAAGCAGAGGCAGAGAAGGCACTGTCCGAGTACAAGAATGCTTCAGATTACCGTGAGGCACAGCAGAAGGAGCTGGCAGAGGCAATTGAGAACGGAAAGAAAGCCATTGACTCGGCAAAGGATAAGGATGCCGTGGAAGCAGCCCTAAAGGCAGCCAAGAAAGCCATGGATGTCATTAAGACAGATGCCCAGCTGACAAAAGAGGAACTGGAGGGGGCAAAAGCAGAGGCAGAGAAGGCACTGTCCGAGTACAAGAATGCTGCAGATTACCGTGAGGCACAGCAGAAAGAGCTGGCAGAGGCAATCGAGAACGGAAAGAAAGCCATTGACTCGGCAAAGGATAAGGATGCCGTGGAAGCAGCCCTAAAGGCAGCCAAGAAAGCCATAGATGTCATTAAGACAGATGCCCAGCTGACCCAAGAGGAACTGGAGGGGGCAAAAGCAGAGGCAGAGAAGGCACTGTCCGAGTACAAGAATGCTTCAGATTACCGTGAGGCACAGCAGAAGGAGCTGGCAGAGGCAATTGAGAACGGAAAGAAAGCCATTGACTCGGCGAAAGATAAGGCGGCCGTGGAAGCAGCCCTAAAGGCAGCCAAGAAAGCCATGGATGCCGTTAAGACAGATGTCCAGATGACCGAGGAAGAGACAGTCCGCGGGGTTGCTTTGGACAGGACGAGTGTTGTTCTGGACAGAAAGGGAACAATCACCCTAAAAGCATCTGTCTCACCGGATACGGCATTGAATCAAAAGGTAAACTGGAGTTCCTCTAATACAAAGGTGGCTTCCGTAGATCAGAAGGGAAAGGTAACCGCGGGAGAAGAGGGAACCGCAGTCATTACCGTGACAACTGAGGATGGAAAGAAAACTGCCTCCTGCAGCATTACGGTAACGTATACCGGAGGCTGGAAACAAAACAGCAGAGGCTGGTGGTACCGTTACAGTGACGGAACCTGGCCCGCGGACTGCCGCATTAAAATAGGCACATATTATTATGCCTTTGATGCAGACGGCTACATGAAAACCGGGTGGGCATATATCGGAGGAAGATGGTCCTATCACAGGACAGACGGAGGAGCGCTCACAGGCTGGCAGAAAATAGGGAATACGTGGTACTATCTGAATACAAACAGCATAATGGCAACAGGCTGGCTGAAGCAGGGGAATACCTGGTATTACCTGAACGGAAGCGGAGCGATGCAGACGGGCTGGTATAAGGTGGGAAGCACCTGGTACTACAGCAGCAGCAGCGGAGCAATGCAGACCGGATGGCAGAAGATCGGAGGAACGTGGTATTACCTGAAGAGCAGCGGAGCCATGGCAACCGGGTGGCTGAAGCAGGGGAATACCTGGTATTACCTGAACGTAAGCGGAGCGATGCAGACAGGCTGGTATAAGGTGGGAAGCACCTGGTACTACAGCAGCAGCAGCGGAGCGATGCAGACCGGGTGGCAGAAGATCGGAGGAACGTGGTATTACCTGAAGAGCAGCGGAGCCATGGCAACCGGGTGGATACAGCTGGGAGGCAAGTGGTACTATCTGTACAGCAATGGAGCTATGGCATCTAATACATGGGTAGGTAAATACTATGTAAATGGATCCGGTGTATGGACAAAGACAAGATAAAAATTTAAGTCATGGGGTGTTTTCTAAGAGAAGAAAACACCCCATTTTAATGATTATAATTGGGATTAAAATTGTATAAAAATTTCATAAGGATGAAAACTAAAAAATAAAAGATATTGATTTAAGCCATATCTATTGACAATTTGTTATAAATTTATTATTCTAATCTTAACAATTGTTAACGAAATAACTAAAATAAAAGTAAATAAAAGTTGCGGTTTGTCATATGCGGATATGACATTTTAAAAGTAAGTCAGTGAGATTCTGACGCGTTCTGAGGACTCTGTATGGATAACAAAATCTAAGCCAGAAGCAATAACGCAGCTTGTGATTGTTGTATAGCGAAAAGTAAGGTATTATCTATAATCTTCTCAGTTTATTTGCTGAGGAGATTTTTGTGTTTTAGGAAACAGAGAATCCTGATTTACAGGATTCAACTTATAAATGAATAACCAGATGCGGTCTGCCGAAGTTATTATCGGCGTTTATCAGGAATTCGGTGAGAATCCGAAACAGTCTATCTCTACTGTAAAAGGGACGAACGCAGCATTGGCCACTGAAATAATGATTTGGGAAGGCGCTGTCAGTAGGAGGAACTTGAGTCAGGATATTGGACGCATTGTGTGGAGGTTAGGGTTCGTAGGCAAGGCGAAGCTCTTATTTTTGTGCGGAAAATGCGTATATGAGGTTTGCCCATATGAAAAAATAGATAGATAAAGGTGGAGGATTATGAAAAAGAAACTGGATGAGGCTGCATGGAGAGACCTGCAATATGATGAACGTACTTATACGAAGTACCAGGCAAAAAGGAATATGGATAAGGACATTGTGATACCGGATACCTATCGTTTTATTGGAAATGAAGCGTTTATGGGAAACGAGAGAATTAATTCAGTTACGCTTCCCAAGGGGTGTGTTGTAATTGGAAAAAGTGCTTTTGAGGGCTGCAGCTTTCAAAAGGAAGTGAAATATCCGGAGACCCTTTTGTGGATTAAACAGAGGGCGTTTTCCAGGAACAACCGGCTGCGGCGGGTACATATACCACCTTCGGTGGCAAAGATTGATAAGAATGCTTATAAGGAATGTAAAAAACTCTATAGGGCTGAATTTGCCAGGGGATCAAAGTGCAGAGTAATATCAGAGGGAATGTTTGACTGCTGCGGACGTCTGTCTCAGGTAGTGCTGCCGGATGAAATACAGTTAATCGGCAGAAGAGCCTTTTACCGATGCAAAGAGCTTCAGGAACTTCAGTTTCCCCAAAGCCTTAAAATAATAGAGTCAGAGGCTTTTTATTTTACAGGGCTTCAGAAACTGGAATTGCCTAATCAGCTGAGAGAGCTGGGAGAAGGTGCATTTTTCAAATGTAATAATCTCACAGAAGTTTCGATACCGCCCAGTGTAAAAAAAATAGGAAAATGGGTTTTCCACGGCTGCAATCGCCTGAAAGTTATTGAGATACTTCACGATCCCATGTTCATTGGTGAATGGATTATTAACAGGAGTGCAACCATAAGGTGCAGAAAAGGATCCGTGGTTGAGGAATACTGTAAAGAATATGGATTTAAAATGGAGTTTGTTGATGGTTCGCAGAATGACACTGCTGTATGAAAAATGAAAGGAGAAGAGTATGAGGGAGAAAAAGAGAGGACTACATAAGCGTATCATATCAATAGTGCTTGCAGTTGTAATGATAGTAAGCTCCTGTGTGATAAACCCAAGGACAATATCTGCGGCAGCCTGGGATCCACGGGAGGATTATAAGGATCTGAAACTTCGGTTCTGGGAGGACGAAGAGCCGGGAATCAGATTCTATATGAATGCTGGACTGAGATATATTTTGGAGACAGTAAAAAGTCCGTCAGTAGGAAGCACGTTTGGTGAATGGTCTGTTATGGATTTGCTGCGGGCAAAATATACTGGGATGGATTATCTGAATTATGTTGATACTGCCTATTATGATGACTATATTGATCGGATGGAAAAATATGTGTATGAACTCATATCGAAGGCATCAGATGGAAGGCTGCACAGCGCAAAATCTACGGAGTATAGTCGTTTGATTTTGACCATGTCTGCGATGGGATATGATATTACAAACGTTGGCAGTGTTTCCGAGCAGAAGGAAACCTATGATTTCATCGATCATCTTTCCCGATCTTATGCTTATTCACTAAAACAAGGAATCAATGGACCAATATGGGAAATAATTGCAATGAATACGGGAACCGCAGAAACGGGTCGGTACAATTTTTACGAAAAACCGTCAGGCGGATATCCCTCTGACTATAATAGTTTCGGCAAAATGCTGGACAATATTTTAAATAGAGAGATAACACAGTCTAATGGTACGAAAGGCGGATGGGCTCTTTATAACAATTATCCGGATATTGATATTACAGGAATGGCCCTTCAAGCATTGGCTCCGTATTATTTGGAGCCGGAACTGTTCGAAACTACTGGCGCTACAAAAAGCTATGAAGAACTCCAGGAGGCCGTAGAGAGAGGTGTTTATATACTTTCTGAAATGCAGGAAAAGAATGGCGGTTATGATAGCTGGGGAAGTGTTAATTGCGAGAGCATTGTTCAGGTTATTGTAGCACTGACAGCCCTTGATATTGATCCAAAAGCGGAAGAAGTTAATCTGCCTACAATTGGAAAAACATGCAGTTTTATGAAAGAAGGTTCTACGGTAGATGGTGTCTTCAGTGATAATATGATTGATGCCCTGCTGTCATTCTGGGCTCCCGGGAGCGGATCCTCACCGGAAGTGGGCGGGTTTAAGCACGTTACTTTTGGATATGACGGAGGTTCAGGTTCAGGAAGCGGTGTTAATGCCATGGCCACGGATCAGGCAGTGTATGGGTTGATAGCCTATGACAGATGGTTATCAGGACAAACGTCTTTGTATGATATGAGGGATTCCGATACTAATAATTATATATGGAGTGATTCTATTACCTATACTATAAAATTTGATGGAAATTCTTACACAGACAGTTTTGACAGTACATATTCCCCTTATGAAACAGCAGAACTTCCAGTAACTCCAGTGAATGGGGAGATGGAATTAATCGGATGGAATACAAAGGCAGATGGAACCGGTACTATGTATCTTCCCAAAGAGCTGCTGTCGATGCCCGAGCAGGATATCACTCTTTATGCACAGTATGGCAAACCGGATTTTCCGATTACCTGGGAATTGAATGGTGGTCTCTTAGCTGACGGGGTTGTACTGCCGGATGTTTATCGGCCAAGTACAGACAGTTTTGAGCTTCCTACCGCACAAGAAATAGCAAAACCAGGATATACCTTTGAAGGATGGTATGATAATGAAACCTTTAAGGGAAGTCCCGTCATAGCGGTGGAAAAAGGAAGCTATGGGGAAAAGAACTTTTATGCCAAGTGGCTGACTGATTGGGGCCCAATCACAAGATTTTATACAATAGTAAACAGCTGGACTACTATTACGTTGGCCGATAAAACTAGTATCAAAGAAGCAAGAGCCATTTATGACGGTATGGAACAGAATCAAAAGGATGCAGTCGGATCCATTGCATACAAAAAACTAGAGAATGCAGAGGCAGAACTGGCGCGTCAGGAGGAAATGAATCGTGGCGTCGACAGAGTAATTGAACTGATAAGAGCAATTGGGAGTGACATTACTTTGGAAAGTGAATCAGCAGTAATTGAGGCTCGAGAAGCTTACAGTGAACTTCCTAAAGAAGCACGTGATTTGGTTCTCAATTATCTTGAGCTTGTACAGGCAGAAAAAGCATTGGCGGAGTTAAAAGGAATACAGGAGGCAGCCGATGAGGTTATTGCAAAGATTCAGGCTATCGGCGGTGTGGATTTGGACAGCAAAGTGCAGATTGAAACAGCAAGGGCGGCATATAATGCTTTGAGCACGGAACAAAGGGAATTAATATCAGAGGATATTTATCAAATTCTAACAGATGCGGAAGCTGAATTAGAGGCATTGGAGACAGAGCAGGAGGCGGTTAGAAATGTCATTAATGCGATTACAGCATTAGGAGATATAACATCCGAAAGCTATGACGCTGTTAGTGCGGCAAGGATAGCGTATGATGGTTTAACTTATTTGCAGAAAAGGGGTGTCACAAATTATGATCTCCTTCTTAATGCAGAAGAAGAGTTGAGAAAAATAGAGGAGAACCAGGCAGAAGTACAAAATGTAAAGGACCTAATTGCTTCACTGGGAGACATTACCATTGACAGCTGGGATGCAGTAGGCAGAGCAAAGGCAGCATATCTTTTACTGGGGGATTCCCTGAAAACGGAATTATCACAGGAAGAGGTGGATATATTAGACCGGGCGGCGGCTCAGGTTAATATACTGGCAGAGGCAGAACAGGCAGATGAAGATTGGCCAAAAGCAAATGAAGTTATGGGAATGATCTCTTCTATCGGATTAGTAAGTTTGGAAAAGGAGGGAAAAATCGCAGAGGCACGGGATGCAATTTCGGCAGAAGGGATGACGCCGGCTGCAAAAGCGTTTGTAGAAAATTATTACTCTTTAGTTATGTGTGAAACTCAACTCCAAACGTTAAAGGAGTCTAAAGAACAAGCTGATCATGCGGAGGCATTAATTCTGGCAATCGGTGATGTGACAGCAGACAGTCAGGCAGCGATTGAACAAGCAAGATATTACTATGACAGCTTAAGCGACAAAGCAAAAGAATTTGTACAGGAAGAGACTCTGCAGATTCTTCTGGACAGTGAAGCAAAGTTCCTTCAGATTATTAATGAATTGGAAAATGCTGAAGATATGATTGTTGTACAGCCGGTTATTGATGCAATTGAGAGTATTGGGGAAGTAGATTTGACAAAAGAAGACCTAATTACTGCCGTTAGGGTTCAGTACCATACTTTAAATACAAGACAGAAAAAATTAGTGAGCAATTATGACCAATTAGAAGAGGCGGAACATAAGCTTGCGGATTTAAAAGCTTCCATGAAAAGAGTGGAAGAAGTGGTACTTATGATTCAGTCTATCGGTAAAGTGACCCAAGAAAGCAAAGATGATATTTACCGGGCACGTGCAGCCTATAATCTTCTGAGTGAGGACGAAAGGAATGAAGTAGGACAGGAGAATCTTGAGATCCTTTTAGAAAAAGAAACAGAGTTGGAGAAAATCTTACAGGAATATGGCGCAGTAACTAATACCATTGCATTAATAGATAATATAGGTACAGTAAGTCTGGATAAAGAAATTTTTATAACATCTGCAAGAAAAGCTTATGATTCATTGACTGAGGAGCAAAAGGATCAGATTACAAACTATAATATTCTGATTGCAGCTGAAAATGAGTTGGATAAGATACTTACAGAAAAGAAAGCAGTTGACGCACTAATTTCCCAAATTAATATTTTATGGAGTTCTATTGGTGAAGATGCGCAAAAGGTAACACTAGCCAAACGTTCTCAGATAGAGAATATAAGGGGTGAGATTAATAAACTTTCCCAGCAGCAGGTTACTTGGCTGGAGGCAGAAAATGCGTGGGTGAATTTCCAAGGGATGGAGAAAGAACTCGAAAGATTAAAAACAGAATTACTTCCTGCAAAAGTAACATTGAATCAGACTCAGGTAACTTTGGATAAGGGAGCAAGTTTTACTTTAACGGCAACGGTATCTCCTGATACCGCAGAAAATAAAAATGTAAAATGGCAGTCATTAGATCCATCTATTGTGCGGGTAGATGCAAAAGGGAAATTGACAGCGGTATCTCAGGGAACTACTAATGTAATAGCAACGACCGAGGCAGAAGGAAGGACAGCTTCCTGTAAAGTTACTGTAGTATATAGCGGCAAATGGATAAAAGACAGCAAGGGATGGTGGTTTCAGTACAACAGTGGAGGCTATCCACGTAACGGATGGAGTCTTGTATCCGGTAAATACTACTACTTTGATGCTAACGGGTATATGAAGACTGGATGGTTGTCAGTGGGTGGAAAGTGGTATTATCTGGGCAGCGATGGTGCTAGAAAAACTGGCTGGCAGAAGGTTGGAGCAAGTTGGTATTATTTGAATAATAGTGGAGTTATGGCTACCGGATGGGTAAAATTAGGCAATACCTGGTACTACATGAATGGAAGCGGAGCAATGCTGACTGGCTGGCAAAAGATAGGCGGAAGCTGGTACTACATGAACGGAAGCGGAGCAATGCTGACTGGCTGGCAAAAGATAGGCGGAAGCTGGTACTACATGAACGGAAGCGGAGCAATGCTGATTGGCTGGCAAAAGATAGGCGGAAGCTGGTACTACATGAATGGAAGCGGAGCAATGCTGACTGGCTGGCAAAAGATAGGCGGAAGCTGGTACTACATGAATGGAAGCGGAGCAATGCTGACTGGCTGGCAAAAGATAGGCGGAAGCTGGTATTACATGAACGGAAGCGGAAAGATGCTGACAGGATGGCAAAAAATCAGCGGAAGCTGGTATTATATGAACGGAAGCGGAAAGATGCTGACCGGTTGGCAAAAAATAGGCGGAAGTTGGTATTACATGAATGGAAGCGGAGCAATGGCAAGTAATACATGGATCGGTAACTCCTATGTTAATGGATCTGGTGTATGGGTAAAATCACGATAGGAAAAGGCGGGTGGCTGATCAATTTCTGATCAGCCAAACTCCTTTAGAGGTAAGTTATGAAAAGATTGCGGAAGTTACTGAATAATTATAACATTAAAAAGTGGCTGTCTAGAGGGGTTGCTGTATTAACCCTTGTTTGTCTTATAGTTCCCTCGGTGGTTGCTCTTGGAATGCAGCCAGAATCACAGCCGGATAACCCCATGGGGGATAATGAGGCACAGCATTCGGCCGTGCCTTTAAACTCTACCAGTGAGATGATTCCACAAATGCCTGAGGAGCAGAATCAGGGAGACGATCAGGAGAATAATGAAGATGCTCTTTTAGGAGATGAGACTGGTTCCGGGGAACAGTCTGAGAATCCAGGAGGTACAGGAGGCCCAGGGGATCCAGGAAACCCAGGAAACCCAGGAAACCCAGGAAACCCAGGAAACCCAGGAAACACAGAGAAAAGTCCGTTGTTCGATACAGACATCCCGAATAAAAGTACTTTAACGGTGCCAGAAATAGATTTCAGAATTATTCATAATTACCCCGATTACACAATGCTGCAGATGAATATTTCAATTAATGGAACAGATGTCTCAGACACATATAAGTATGATAAAAACAACGATAGATACCATCTGCCGTTAGTACAGGATGCTCAGAATCTAATTAAAATCACTATTACCTATCGTGATTCTGAAGGGAAGAGGCAGATAGGGGATAGGGATTATATCTTAGATGTTACATCTGGTTTAATTGTTGTAGAGAACATAGGAGAACAATCAGGGGGGAAATTAGAATTTACAGTGGATGAGGAAGTACTTTCATTTAATGCTTATCTTATGAAGGGCACGGATACATATGATGCGGATGTTTTACAGAATGACAAAAAAGTAAACCCTGATAAGGATGGAGGAAAGTATACTTATACAATTAAATTAAATGAAGGAATGAATGAAATATATATAGGCGGAGAACTTAATGGTGAACCGGCTGAGAATGCGGTTACCTACAAAGTACAATATAATAAGCCACTTGGAATTAGGATTGAATCAGATTTTACAGATGCAACAGTAGAATACAGAAAGATGAGGATAAATGCCAAAGCTTTCGTAAAAGATCGTGAGGTGAGTTTAGAGATTACTCAGACTACGGAGGACAGCGGAACAAAGATTTTGGAAAAAAATGGGGATGGGGGATATGATGTTACCCTTGAAAAAGGAGCAAATTGTTTTACGATCAAGGCGTATGATGAATCCAATGAAGTAACCACAGTTGAAGAAATATGGCCGGAAAATAATAGCCGCGAAGTAATAATTACATATCACAGGAAGGAGGATCCTAACCGCGATGGGGATGAGGATGGCCCGGATATATATATAAAGAATTTCGATGAAAATAAAACAACATCAGATAGTTCGCCAATAACATTTGGGGTAACAGCGATAGATATCGACGGTAACTATTGTTCCAGAAATGTCAGTGTTATGAATAATGGAAGAACCGATGGTGTGGTACTAGTTTACCCTAATGATGATCTTGTGACATATCGTGTTGATTTGAAAGAAGAAAATATAATACGGATTACTGCTGTAGATTCTCAAGGAAGGATGAGCTTTAAAGATTTAAGCATTAGTTATACAGGGGATGGTTCTGAAGAGGAAGTGGGAACTGTTCATGTACTGATGGATGCAAACACGGTAGGTGTGGGAACATTTATAGATATGGAGATACCTATTAAACGAAAAGATACAGCTATGGATGTTTTGATTAGAGCCTTTGATGAATGCGGATATACATTTACCTATACTGGCCTTCAGCAGGCTTCTGGGGGATTTTATCTGGAAAGAGTATTTGGACCAGCGCTTACAGGACTTTGTCGGGATAATGCCCCTGCAGATCTGGTAGAACTGGTAGGGATAGAATTGGAGAAGCAATATAATGTATGGCCGCCGGAGATTGTCGATGGAACGATAGACCAGTTAGGTGAATTTGATTTTGGACAGGGATCTGGATGGATGTACAGTATTAACGATTCGTATCCTAATGTTGGGTTTAGTGATACCTATATGTTTGATGGTGCTGTTATGAAAGTACGTTATACACTTTGGTATGGAAAAGATATAGGTGGTGCTGGTTCCATGGGGCAGTGGCCTGGACGTGAGGATGTAGAAGGAGGCAACTGGACTCCAGGTTGGTAAAGGGAGAAAATAAATGACATTATTGAAAAAAAAAGTAACAAACTACAGAAAGCGATTTTGTGCAGCTTTATTGACTTTTGCCATACTGGTGACCGGAGCTCCCGCTCCGGTCATGGCCCAGGTAACCCATAAGGAGTATGCAGGAGAAGAACTTCTGGGCGTTATGAAAGATATTGTAAACTGGAAAAAGTCTGCCATGGGATATTCGGAAGAGGAGAATCTCTTCCAGACATCATTTGTGGAAGGAGCTGGTACAACAGCAGCCGATTGGTTCCCTGTAGGGATCGGACGAAGCGGATATCCGGATGATTATGGGGCATATCTTGCTGTCTTGGGGGATCAGATAACAAAGCGTTATACCAAGGCTGAAAAACTGGACCGTTCCAAGGCAACAGAATGGCATAGAATGAGCCTCGCGGTTCTTGCCCTGGGAGGGGATCCTACCAACATAGGTAAGGACCCAGAAGGAAATCCTGTGAATCTTATAGCGGACGGCTCTTATTACAGGGGGAAGACCAGTCCATTAGGCAATCAGGGGATTAACGGCCGGATCTGGGGGCTGATTCAGATGGACAGCCTCCGGTACACAGTTCCCGAAGACGCCACGGATACACGGGATGGACTTATAGAAATATTGCTGGCCCTCCAGCAGGAAAATGGAGGGTTTTCTCTGATGCCGGACTCGGCAGAGCCCGATGTGGATATTACGGGAATGGCAGTACAGGCACTTGCGCCCTACTATAACAGTGAACAGACTTACACATATACCCGAAGCGCTACGGGAAAAGAAGAGACCAGAACCGTCCGCCAGGCCGTGGACGACAGTCTGGCGCTGCTGTCCCAAGAGCAGTCAGATGAGGGGGACTACAGCAGCTGGGGTTCCCCAAACTCTGAAAGTGTCTCACAGGTAATCGTGGCCCTCTGCAGTCTGGGCATTAACCCGGCGGAGGATGAACGGTTTATTAAAAACGGCAATACCCTTGTAGACGGACTGATGAAATATCGTTTGGAGGACGGAGGATTTATTCACTCAAAAGAGGCAGATCCCAATAATCCGACGGCGGATCCTACGAAGTCTAACGATATGGCAAGTCAGCAGGCCCTCTATGCCCTGACTGCCCTCTGCAGATACTACGGGGGAATGCGGTCACTCTACGACTTCCGGCCGGAGCAGAGCAGCGAAGTGAAGAGTCAGATCGCCCAGGTACAGAAAGAGATAGCAGAACTTCCTGTGGAACCGGGAGCCGGGGACAGAGAAAAGATCCAGGGGATTTTTGATAAATATCTGCAGATTCCCCCAGAAGAGAGATGCTATGTCTATTCCTACCATAAGCTGGCAGATGCTATGGAGGCACAGGGGATACAAAATACCTCAGAATCTTTGAGTGCCGCCATGAATCTGAATACCAGCGGCAGCGGAACTGTGGGGACACTGTTTGGAGAGGCTATGGAGTTTTCTGTCAATGTGCCATTTTCTTCCGAAGACGCAAAAAAAGTGGCGGAACTGCCTGATTCCATAACCACAGAGTCCTATACTCTTGTGGTGTCTCTTCTGGATAAATGGAATAAGTCAGAAAATAAAGATGCCTACGGAGAAGAAAAAGAGATTCTGGAAAAGAAAAAGGCAGAGATAGAAGCCATACAGGAAGAAATTGATGCAATTAACCAGGAGGTAATCGATAAACTTTATCCGGTGGACAGAATCTCTTTAAAAGATAAAGAGACGGTAAAGAGTATTGTGGCCCGCTGCAAAAAGCTGAGTGAATACGATCAGAAGCAGATACAGCAGTATGAGGATATTCAAAGAGCGGAAACCATGATCAGGAATAGGACAACAGCAGTATGGCTTGGGGCTGTACTGGGAATTCTGGCAGTTATTTTAATTATATTTGTTGTATTACATATGAAAAAACGGAAGCGTCAGAAGCTGGCTGAAAAAATGATGCCGGCAGAGGACGATGAGGAGGATTGGGAGGATTAAGCATTGAAGAAAGACTTGCTTGTATTGGGCTTTGTGATATTAATTGTGGCAGTCCTTCTATCCGGCACGAAGTTCCAGTCTGTAGAGGACTATTACCAGACACACATCGACGACATCAAAGAGGATTCCGAGACGGTGACACTCAGTATTCGGTGTGATACTGTCCTGGAGCATTGGGAACAATTGTCACCTCAGCTTCAGAGTGACAAATATATTCCGGAGGACGGTGTGATCTTGCCGCCTACAGAATATGTGCTCCGCCCGAAGGATACCGTGTTTGATATCCTGAATCGGGCGGTGCGGCACAGCAAGATTCAGATGGAGTTTCAGGGAGCAGATGACAATGTTTACAACAGCGTATATATTAAGGGAATTCACCATCTCTATGAATATTCCTGCGGACCCCTGTCGGGCTGGATGTATAAGGTGAATGGAGAATTCCCTGATTATGGCTGCAGCAGATATAAGCCGGAAGACAAAGATGTGATTGAATTTGTCTATACCTGCGATTTGGGCAGGGATGTAGGCGGAGAATTTGAGCAATAGAAAGGAGTGGGCATATGGATCATTTTTCATCTTATCACCCGTCGGTTTTGCTGGTATATTATGTGATCGTACTTCTGCTGACGATGTTTACAGTACATCCGGTATTGCTTGTATGTTCACTGCTGGGCGGTATTCTGTTTTTTGCGGCAACGAATCCCTTGAAAGCGCTGGGGAAAAATCTTATCTTTTATCTCTTTTTGTTTTTCCTCCTTGCCCTGACAAACCCTATCTTCAATCACAGAGGGGAGACGCCACTCTTTTTTATGAATGACAATCCTGTGACCCTGGAGGCTATCCTGTATGGTGCCGGGGTCTCTGTAATGCTGATAGGAATTATGTTCTGGTGCAAATGCTACAATCAGGTGATGACCTCTGATAAATTTGTCTATTTATTCGGAAAGGCCATTCCTAAGCTGTCTCTGGTTTTGTCCATGGCCCTTAGATTTATTCCTGTGTTTAAATCCCAGATGAAGAAAATCAGTCAGGTGCAGAAAACCATGGGTCTTTATACCAGCGACAGTCTGACAGATCGTGTGATCGGCAGTATCCGTACCTTAAGTGCCCTGCTTACCTGGTGTCTGGAGAATTCCATAGAGACGGCAGACTCTATGAAAGCCAGAGGGTATGGGCTGAAAGGAAGGACTAATTTTTCTATTTTTTGTTTTCGAATGGATGATGGGATTCTTCTGGCAGCCCTGGGTGCATTTTTGTGTATGTCAGGCGTGGGATATCAGCAGAACGTATTTGAATTCTACTATTATCCAAGCGTATCTCCCATTCCAACAGGGGCCGGGGCATATCTGCAGTACAGCATAATACTTGTGATGATGCTGTTTCCATCAATACTAGAGATAAAGGGGCGTATACAGTGGAAATTATTAAGAGCGAAGATTTGAGTTTTACATACCCCGGACAGGAGAAGAGGGCAGTGGACTCTGTGTCTTTCAAGATCCTTCCGGGGGAGTTTGTAGTAATATGCGGTGAGTCCGGGTGCGGAAAGACCACCCTGTTAAAATTGCTGAAAAGAGAGCTGTCTCCCAATGGAACCTTGGAAGGGGAGATCTATTACATGGGAACCCGGCTTGGTGAGCTGGATGACAGAACCGCTGCCTGCGAGATAGGGTATGTTATGCAGAATCCTGAGAATCAGGTAGTAACGGATAAAGTGTGGCACGAATTAGCTTTTGGGCTGGAAAACATGGGGGTTCCCACTCCTGAGATTAGAAGAAGGGTAGGAGAGATGGCCAGCTTTTTTGGAATCCATGAGTGGTTTCAGAAAGAAACCAGCCAGCTTTCAGGCGGGCAAAAACAGCTTTTGAATCTTGCCTCCATTATGGTGATGCAGCCAAGGATTCTGATCCTTGACGAACCCACCTCCCAGCTGGATCCCATTGCGGCGGCAGATTTTATCAATACGCTGCATAAGCTGAACCGGGAACTTGGGCTTACCATCCTGCTTGTGGAGCACAGGCTGGAAGAAGTTTTTCCAATTGCAGATAAAGTGGCTGTTATGGATAGGGGCCGTCTGCTGCTGTACGATACACCCAGGATAATCGGTAGTGAATTAAAGGAGAAGTATCAGAACCATCCTATGCTTCTTGGTCTGCCCAGTCCTATGCGGATCTATCAGCAGCTGGACGCCCGGGATGACTGTCCTCTGACCATCCGTGAGGGAAGAGATTTTCTCACAAGGAATTATCAGAAGGAGGGGCGCATCCAGAGCCCGGAGCGTGAGAAACCTGTGAGACACCGGGAAAAAGAAGAGGAGCTGGCAGTGCACCTGAAGAATATCTGGTTTCGATACGAGAGGGCCTTGCCTGATATTCTGGCAGGAGTGGATCTGAGAGTGAGAAAAGGTGAGATATTCAGTATCCTGGGAGGAAACGGTTCAGGTAAAACAACACTGCTAAGCGTAATATCCGGACAGAATAAAGCTTACCGGGGAGGAATCAAGATCTTTGGTAAAAAAATAAAGGAATACAAGAGCGGAGAGTTATACAGGCATAATCTGGCACTGCTTCCTCAGAACCCTCAGACAGTATTCCTAAAAACATCTGTGGCAGAGGACTATAAAGAGATTGGTAAAGTAATGGGATATGGCAAAGAGGAATTAGAGGAAGATATCGCCCGGATCGCAGGGCAGTTAAATATACAAGAGCTGCTTCCTAAGCACCCCTATGACCTCAGCGGCGGGGAACAGCAGAAGGCAGCCCTTGGGAAGATGCTGCTGCTGAAACCCAGATGTCTGCTTTTAGATGAGCCCACAAAGGGAATAGACGCATATTCCAAGGCAGTACTAAGAGGTATCCTGGATAATCTGAGAAAAGAAGGGATCACCATACTTTTGGTAACCCATGATGTGGAATTTGCAGCCCAGATCTCTGACCGGTGCTCTCTGTTCTTTGACAGAGAGGTGATTTCCGAGGATACGCCGGTCAGCTTCTTTTCCAATAACAATTTTTATACCACAGCGGCAAACCGGATGGCCAGGCATATGTATCCCTACGCCATTACCTGTGAGGATGTGGTGGCACTGTGCAGGAAATACGGGAGGAAATCAATATGAATTGGAAAAAAATAGGAAGCTTTGCCATCGTAATTATTCTGATTCCAATTACACTGGCCATAGGCGTTGTTCTTTTTAAGGGACGCAAATATAACATAATATCCATTGCAGTTGCCCTGCTGGCCTGCGTTCCTAATCTTTTATTTTTTGAAAAAGGAAAAGCAGATACCCGCCGTATGGTTGTAATCGCGGTGATGGTGGCAATCGCTTCGGTAGGAAGAGTTTTATTCTCTCCCGTTCCCAGTTTTAAGCCTGTCACAGCGATCGTGGTCGTTACGGGAATCTACCTGGGATCAGAAGCCGGGTTTTTTACAGGAGCACTTACAGCTGTGATCTCAAATATGTTTTTCGGACAGGGCCCATGGACTCCCTTCCAGATGTTTTCCTGGGGAATTTTGGGCTTTATTGCAGGGCTGCCCGTCCTGCAGAAGATTCTTAAATCTTCTGTGCAGGGGAAAACATTGGCAAGCCGCCTGCCCATTGTTGTCTACGGAGCAGCAGCCGGTGTGCTGTATTCTATGCTTATGGATGTTTGGTCCACATTAAACATGGACGGCACGTTTAACCTTCTCAGATATCTGGTACTGCTGGGAACGGGGATTCCCACAACAGTGATATACATAGTTTCTAATATAGTCTTTCTGCTCATTGCAGCAAAGCCTATCGGCACCCGCATAGAGAGAATAAAAATTAAATACGGTATATAACATAAGGAGACAGACATGGAAGAAAAGATTACAAGAATTATTGACGAAGTGAAAAAAGTTATTGTAGGTAAGGATGACATTATTCAGAAAGTCCTGATGACAGTACTTGCAAAAGGGCATATTCTTCTGGAAGACATTCCTGGGGTGGGGAAGACAACTTTGGCCCTGGCATTCTCCCGGGCTCTGGGACTGGATTATAAGAGAATTCAGTTTACTCCTGATGTGATTCCCTCGGATGTTGTAGGATTCAGCGTATATGACAAAGCAACCGGGCAGCTGGCCTACAAACCGGGAGCCGTTATGTGCAACCTGCTGTTAGCAGACGAAATCAACCGGACTTCCAGCAAAACCCAGGCCGCGCTCCTGGAGGTAATGGAAGAGGGAAATGTGACAGTGGACGGCAATACCTATCAGGTACCACAGCCATTTATTGTTTTATCCACACAGAACCCTATAGGTTCGGCCGGCACCCAGCTGCTGCCCCAGTCCCAGCTGGACCGTTTTATGGTGAGAATGCAGATGGGGTATCCTGATTTTAAAAGCCAGGTAAATATTCTACGGGATCGCCAGACAGAACAGCCTCTGGACGCAGCACAGCAGGTGGTAACCAAAGAGGAGATTATGGAAATGCAGGCAGAGGTGCAGCAGGTACATGTTGACGATGCGTTGCTGGAGTACATCACTTGTCTCGCCGAGGCGACAAGGGAACATGAACTGGTACAGATAGGGGTGAGCCCCCGGGGCGCTCTGGCTGTAAACCGTATGGCAAAGGCGTCTGCCTATATTGAAGGCCGTGACTATATGATTCCCGAAGATATTATCCGTGTATTTCCGGACGTATGCGCACACAGGGTGGTGTTATTTCCCAAGGCTAAGATTACAAATACGACTGCAGAAAGCATAATGAAGCAGATTACAGAGGAGATCGAGACACCGAAGATAGGAGAATAGACAGATTATGATAAAAGCTAAGATTTACAGTATCCTCTGGCTCCTGGGCTGTATCTATTTTTTCCTTTTCTCAGACTCTTTCCTTGCTCTCTGCCTGCTGCTTACGTCCCTGGCGGTGTTTGCTGTCTGTAAAATACTGACAGTCCTGACGAAAAAAAAGCTGTCCTTTGAACTAAAAGTCCAGCATACCGCAGCAAAAGGAAAACCGGCAAAAGGAGTATTGGCTGTCAAAAATACTTCTCTGTTTCCTGCCGCCAGAGTTCGATGCGTTCTTACTTTTTATAACTGCATGACCAGGGAAGAACAGGAATCAGAACTTTATTTCTCTATTATGGGGGGGAAAACAGAAGAGATAGACTGGGAGGCAGACAGTGCATACTGTGGATGCATCAGGATCCGCATAAAAGATGCCAGGGTTTTTGACTGGTTTGGGATCTTTTCCGCTCCTGTTTCTACAGAGGCCCAAGAGCAGGTGGCCGTTCTTCCGGATATGTTTCAGTCGGATGTCAGGGTCATGGACAGTCAGATCGAGGATATGGAGAGTGTTACATATTCTGACACAAAACGGGGCTATGATCCCAGCGAGATATTCGATGTAAGGGAATATGTTCCCGGGGACAGCCTGAAAAATATACACTGGAAGCTTTCAAGTAAATTGGATGAACTGTATGTAAAAGAATTAAGTATGCCTGTAGAGAATTCCATTCTCATATTTATGGAGAACTGTATGGAGGAGGGGAAACGCCCCAGACCTTCCGTAGTGGATGGTATGATAGAAGCTTTTGTATCCGTCTCACAGTCCCTCATAGAAGAAGGACATATGCACACCCTGGGGTGGTATGACCATATAAGAGGAGGATTTTTCTGCGAAGAAGTAAATAGTGTGGATGATCTTGCCGGTCTTTTGGGAGGACTTCTCGGAGTGGGAGTAAAGGACAATGGGTATTCCGGTCTTCACTATTATACTCAGGTATGCCAGGAATATCCTTTTTCCCATGTAGTCTATGTTACATTCAGAGATACTGCGGAGATAGAGGAAGTGGGAAGTTTCTGTATCGCAACAGAACTGCGGGCAGTGGCAAAGACAGAAGATGCGGTTTCCATGCCGGAGAAACAAAGAATTCTTTTTACTCCTGAGCATGCAGAGGAAAGCCTGTGTCAGCTGTTTATATAAGGAAAAGACAGGACTTGAAAGGAATTATCATGAAAAACCGAAAAGAAAACGCGAAAAAGAGAAAAACAAAGATAAACGTAGTATTTCTCCCGGATAAATTGAAAAAAAAGGATCTTTGGACAGAATATGCCGGGGACATAAGCGTCTGTGTTTTCCTGTTTGCAGGAATAATTATCAGTCTTTTTTCTATGTTTCAGATTCCGGCCGGTGCAATGGTATCCGCACTGGCCGGCCTGGTACTTTTGCTGCTGCTTTTTTCCTTTGGAAATAAGAGAAAGTATGCCCTGTTTGTCTCTGGGATTATGTTGGCGGTTGGGCTTCTCCTGCTGATTTTGAGACAAAGGATACTGATCAACGGGCTGTTTTTAACTATGAATCAGGCTGCAGAAGCATTTGGAACTCATACCCATCTGGAGATGAAGCTTTATGAGATATCTGCGGAAAAATCCCAATATCTATTATGCTATATCCTGTTCTGGGGTCTGATTTCCATCGTTGCCGCATATATCAGTTATGCAGCAGTCAGAGTAAGAAGCTGGCTGCTTATGCTGCTGGTCTGCGCACCCCTTCTGGTCTTAAACCTTGTGGTGGGGATATCTCCTCAGGCGCCGGCAACGGTTCTGCTTTTATTGTCTGTGGCACTGGTATTTGCCAGAATCCATGTAAACGGGCGCAGGGCAGAAGCGACAAGGGGAGGCCACAGATACGGGATTGTACTTCAGATGATACCAATTTTACTGGGAATCACACTGATTTTTTTCGGTATTCTGGGAGCGGCAGCTTCTTCTGGGGAATATACCAGAAGTGACAGAGTGCGTCATGCAGCAGAGTGGATAACAGGAAAGATAGATGATATCAGGTATGAAAAAACGAAAACAAATAACCTGCCCAAAGGTAACTTCAGAAAGCTTCAGCCGCTGGAACTGAAAGACACCCCGGCTTTGGAGGTTGTGCAGAGCAAACCTATGTCCCTGTATCTGAGAGGGTATGTGGGAAGTGAATACACAGAGGAAAAATGGGAGGACCTGGATCCGGATACGTATTATAAAGAAAGGGATTTATTTTACTGGCTGAATAAAGACGGATTTCAGGCGATGAACCAGCTGAGTCAGGTGTATGGCCTGGAAACCGGGGAAGTGGAGTCCATCAGTATGAAAGTGCTGAATAAAAACGCCAGCAGCAAGTATCTTTATGTTCCCTATGAATTGCAGACAAAACCGTCACACCTTGAGGATGCACAAGTCTGGGGCGATGTAAACATAAGAGGGGAAAACGCCGGAGGAAACCGGTACTATGAATATCAGACATCGGTAAATCTGGTGCGTATTTATCCTCAGCTGGTGCAGGATATTTATAAGCTGACAGATGAGATGGGACAGCAGATCACTACCTATAAAAAAGATGAAAGTTATTACAATCAGTTCGTGTATGATACCTATACGAAGGTGCCGGATAAAGAAAAGGATGTTTTAAAAGCCTGCCTTGGAGTAGAAGAATATACCGGAGACAGCGAAGACGGCATCAGTCATACTCCCTATGAGGAGGCAAATGAACTGATTATGGGATATCTAAATGAGAAGATTACCTATGATGAAACCGTATCAGCGCCTCCTGCGGGAAGAGACTTTTTGAGCTATTTTCTAAGGGATACCCAAAAGGGATACTCGGTTCACTATGCTACGGCAGCAGCTATGATGTACCGTTATCTGGGAATACCGGCCAGATATGTGGAAGGCTACCTTCTCACACCGGACCTGGTGGAGGAGGCAGAAGAATCTGTACCGATTACAATTACGGGAAAAGAAGCCCATGCGTGGGTGGAAATTTATCAGGATGGGATAGGATGGATACCCATGGAGGTTACTCCGGACTATCTCACGAAAATGGAACGACCTAATTTTGCACTTTTTTCTGGCTCCCAGGAGGGTGACAAAGGAATGGAAGGGGAAGGAAACACCGGTGACACCAAGGATGCCGATGAGAAAGAGGACCCCCCTGAGGATGAAAGGCAGAAGGAAGCTCAGCAGCAATCTCCATGGGCGATAGCTCTCAGTATACTGATTGGAGTTGTGATAGCTCTTCTTATATTAATGCTTGCCTGTTTGATGTACCGGAGATGGCTGCTGGCAAAGCGAAAGGCAAAATTCCTAAGCACCGATAACAGGGCAGCTGTCTGCAGCATGTATAGTTATATCTTATATCTGCTGCAGCATACGGATATCCCTAAAAGGGGAGGCTCTCATTACCGGTATCTGCCGGAACTGGAAACTGTCTATTCCAAAGAGTATGCCGCCGGTTTTCCGGAAGTAATAAGAATCAGCCAGAAGGCTGCCTACAGTGAAAAGGAGATTGCTTTGGAGGAGAGACAGACCGTAGAACAATACCTCGATCAGACTCTGACAACAATAAAAAAAGACAAAAATATATGGAAAAGATTCCAGATGTACTGGATAAAATCCCTTTATTAACGCCGCAGATGCGTTTTATATAGATGGAAATACAATATACTACCCAACAGAAAAGGAGGATACAATGAAAAAGGCGAAAAGAACAATAAAGACAAGAATATTTGCCTGGATGTTGACGGTTCTTATGGTACTGAGCCTTGTACCTGAGTCTGCAGTAATGGCTGCAGAGGCAGACAGTACAGTTTACGGCGGGGGATCCCAAACAGAACCCGGAACGGATCCTGATGCAGAAAATGAGAGTGGAGAAGATGATATGACTCAAAGCACCATCATCCTTTCGGCACAGGAGGGAAATCAGTACAAATTTTTGAGAAACAGTGTTACTATCCCAGAGGGTATTGCAAAAGAGTATGGCTATGCCAATGCCGATACGGTGGAAAAGGGACAGATTACTGCACTGGATGCATTGGTTTATCTTCATACCCAGCTGTACGGAGACGAATTTACCAAAGAGACTGCAGAGAACTATCTTCAGATCAATGCAGAAGGATGGATTACCAGGATTTATGCAAAAGATACAAAATATGCAGGATTTCTCGTAAACGGTTATCCGGCCCACAATGGGGAACTGGGAGAGGACGGTTCGTATGCAGGGCTTGTAATCAATGAAGCCGTGCTGTCAGAAAATGATGTGGTAGAATTTGTGATTTTCCAGGATGAAGTGACTTCCGGCGATTATTATGGCTGGTTTGCTGCTGACGGTGAAAAAACGGAAGAGATAACCGCAGAAGCAGCCGGGCCGGTGTCCCTGACATTAGAGGGATATATGCTGGCGTATACAGGATTGTACGAAGCGGGAAGTGAACAGCAGCAGATTCTGCCGATTCAAGGGGCACAGATTCAGCTGATAGATGAGAACGGTGTGAGCACAGATATAGAGAATGCCGTTACAGACGAGAATGGTCAGGTTACCTTTACAGCGCCTGAGGCAGGTAAATACACAGTATCTGCAAGGACTACGGATGAAATGACTTATCCGGTATTTTCTCCATGGTGTACCCTGACTGTCACGGAGGCAGAGGAAGAGTCTGTACCGGAGGAAGAAGAAAGCACACAGGTACAGCCGCAGAATCGGGCAGCCGCCTACGGCCTGGATGCCCAGAGCAGCAGTGCCCGGGAAATCCTCAGAACCAACCTGACGGACGGCACAGTATACAGGGGCAGCCGGACAACATTTGATGTATGGGCTTATGATGAGGACGGAAATAAAGTAGAGCCTCAAGTAACCCTTAACGGTGCCACAGTAAACAAAACATGGTCAGATACAGAAAAAACAAGTTTTACGCTTCGCTTTACCAAGGAGGGTGAAAATGTAATTGTTGTATCTGTACGTGACGAACTGACCTGGCAGCTTTTAGAACAGAAAACGTATCACGTCACCTATAAAAAGGTAGAGGAAGGCGGCCTGATCGGTTATATTAACTTTAGCTTTGAGGCAGGTTCCATAGGTATGGGTTACCTTGTAGAGCCCAGAAAGGTTCCTGTCTATGAAGGGGAAAACGGAGCACAGCTTCTCGCCAGAGTACTGGAAGAGGAAGGCTATTGTTTTGAGCATACAGGAAAATTAGAAAGCGGATTTTATCTCTCTGACTTGAGGGACGGGTGCTCACAAAAGGCAAACGGAACGCCTCATTTGGGCTGCCAGGACCCGGATAAAGCGAAAACCCTGAATATCCCGGGGGATGTGACAGATCTGGTACCTGAGTATTTGAAGTCAGCTATGGAAGCGGAAGGATGCTCTACCTGGTTTGACGATCACGATGATCCCGGTAAACTTTCAGAATTTGATTTCGCTCAGGGATCCGGTTATATGTATCAGCTGAACAATATCTTTCCCAATGTAGGATTCTCTGATGCTTATCCTCAGGATGGAGATACCATCCGGGTATACTTCCAGCTCTGGTACGGGGCGGATGTAGGCGGAAACGGAAGTATGGGCGGCGGCGGCTTTGGTAACGGCGATTTCTATCCAACAGCAGACAAAGACGAGCTCACAGGCACCATGGCGGCTTTGAATAGTTCTGTAAATAAAGAGCAGCTGCTGGCCAACCCAGCAATCAGTGCTGCCTATGACAAAGCAGTAGAAACTGCAATGACGCTGAATGCATCAAAAGAAGAGGTCAGCCAGGCAAATGACACACTTAAAAAAGTGATGGAGACAAGCCCAGCCACAACACTTACATTAGATCAGACCTCTATGACAGTGCCTTATCCGCAGTCAAAACAGCTGAAAGTAACTGTGGGACCGGAGGGAACCACGACTCCTGGAATTATTCAATGGAGCAGCAGTGATGAATCAGTAGCTACAGTAGAAGGGGGAAAGGTAACGGCAAAAGGAGCAGGGACGGCCACTATCACAGCTGTTCTGGGAGAACTTACAGCTTCCTGTAAGGTTACTGTTCCGGCAGAGGCCATGACGGGCATCAGCCTGGATAAGGCTGAGCTCACCATGATTAAACATGAAAAACAGGAACTGAAAGTCAGCTACGAACCGGCAGGAACCACAGAACCCAGAGACGTGCTGTGGAGCAGTAAGGATGAAAAGATTGCTGCCGTGGACGAAAGCGGGGAAGTCACAGCCACAGGAAAGGGAACCACAACAATCACTGCAAAGGTAGGAGCGTTTACTGCCGAATGCCAGGTGACAGTTTCAGAGATTCCTCTTACCGGGATTTCACTGAATAAGAGAGAACTGGAGGTCCTGAAAGGGAGCGGTGAGACACTTACCGTGAAAGCAGAGCCCGAAAATACTACAGACGATGCCACAGTAACCTGGAGCACGGATGATGCAAAGGTGGCTACGGTCAACAGATATGGCAGGGTAACAGGAATCGCACAGGGAAGTACGACCATTACGGCGAAAGTAGGAGACTTTACTGAAACCTGTAAAGTGACGGTGAAGGAAATACCGCTGACGGGGATTACGTTTGGGTCTTACACCAGTTATTCTTGTGTAAAGGATTATCAATTTCCAAAAGTAGCAAAAATACCGGCAAACTCCACAGATTCTGTAATATATACCTATTCGTCCAGTGATGAGAATATCGCAACCGTAGATTCAAGAGGAAGGGTATACTGCAAGACTTATGGACAGGTAACCATTACAGCGACAGAGACAAATTCCGGCTATACGGCGCAGTCTGTAATGAATATTGTGGAGAAAGTAAATAAGACAACAGAAATCACCTTAAACAAATCAAAATTAACCCTCGGCGTAGGAAAAGAGGGCAGCTTAACTGCCGAACTTTCACCCACCGATGCTACAGACCCTATAGTCTGGACCAGCAGCGACGATTCGGTTGCCGCGGTAACGGATGGAAAGGTCACTGCCGTGGCGGAGGGAACCGCAGAGATAACTGCTATATCCGGAACCCAACAGGCAGTCTGCCAGGTGAAAGTAACTCAGGAACAGCCATTGCTGGAGAAGGTGCAGTTCTGGAGCGATTCCAGGAACACCAATGAACTCATCCCCGATACGGCATTTGATCCGCAGATTACCACCTACCATGTACTGGCTGGGGATATTACAAGTACATTTGTCATCAATGCAGAACTTCCGGAAGGTGTGGATGCCACAATGACAGCGAAATGGAAAGCAGCCTCGAACCAGGCGGATAAAACCCAGGTCCTGAAGTCAGGAGAAAATAAAGCACTGACTAATTTTATAAAATCCGGCCTTGTTTCTCCTACGCTGACGTTAGAAGTTGCCACTCAGGAGGAGACGATAACATATACCTTTATCATAGACCGAGTTGCTACCTTATCCTCCCTGACAGGGGAAACAGATCATAATTCTCTGATTCTGAGTCCGGAATTTGAGGCATTAACCAAAGCATATGACGCGGACGTCCTCGACTCTGACGAGAAAGCAACCCTCCACTTGAAGGGATATGGAAGCGATTATCAGATTACGGTCAACGAATTCCCTGTGGATGAGCAGGGGAATGCTGCGGTGGCTCTGTCAGGAGACACGACAACGGCCCTGATTAAAGTAAGCGCAGAGGGTGCTGTAAACAGCACTTATAAACTGAATCTCAATAAAAAGAATTCTGTCAGGATGACATTAAATCTGTCGCCGGAGGATGCTGTCTTTACACTGAAGGACAGCGCAGGCAGCAGAGTGGCTGGTGAAGATAATCTTTATACACTGATGCAGGGGGCAGAATATACCTATACGGCTGTAAAGACGGGATATATCTCACAGACGGGAACGATTACAGCAGATCAGGATGAGACCAGAGATATTGTTCTGGAAAAAGCACCGGAGAGCACACTTACCATCCTGCCCTCTGAATGGGCAAATTTCCGCAGAGGGCAAGACAATATGGGAATTACCCCGGCCCTTACTCCTCATGACAGCCAGGAGACAGAAATGAAATGGGCGAAGGCCCTGGGAAGCGGATGGTCGGCAGCGCCCAGTGTACAAATCATTGTAGACGATTCGCTGATTGTAATGTCCAATTCTAAGATTTATAAACTGGACTTAAAAACAGGTGAGGAGCAGGCTTCCGCTTCCATGGCGGCAGCGATAAACTGGGGCTATACACCGCCTACATATGCAGATGGAATGCTCTTTGCTCCTTTGGCAAACGGAACCGTTCAGGCGTTTAACGCCGAGACACTGGAGTCACTTTGGATCTACCGGGATCCTTATGGCGGACAGGCACTCAGCCCTATTACATACTCTGACGGCTATGTATATACGGGATTCTGGAATCCTAATAAAGCCTCCAATTATGTATGCCTGCCCATCACCGATGAGGATCCGGAAGCTTCTGATGAAGCAAAAGTCCCGGCATGGACGTATACTTGCGATAAGGGATTCTATTGGGCAGGGGCAGTTGCCGTTGAGGATACTCTTATCTTCGGAAGTGATATTCTCGCAGACGGTAAATCGAAACTCTATGCCGTGGACAAATATACAGGAGCTGTGAAAGAAACGGCGGAGTTAGAGGGCGATCAGCGCTCAACGGTTTCCTATGACAGTGCAAACGGAAAAATATACTTTACGACCAAGGCAGGTTATCTCTATGGGATGGATGTAGCAGCAGACGGCGTCTTTGATCCTGAATCGCTGGTTTCCTGCAAAATAGGCAGTATGAGCACCAGTACCCCGGTGGTATATAAAGGAAGAATCTATGCCGGATTTAGTACGGGCGGAAATTTTAGCGGGGAATTCGGTGTGGCGGTAGTAGATGCAGCGACTATGGAAACCGTATATACAGTTCCCATGAAAGGGTATCCACAGGGCTCCGTATTACTATCCACCGCATACGAAGGCATTGACGGATATTCCTATCTCTATATGACATACAATGAAATGAGCGGCGGAATCACACTGATTAAAGATAAACCAGGCCAGACAGAACCTATCAAAGAGGAACTGTTTATCCCGGCATCCCAGTATCAGCAATATTGTATTACCAGTATCATTTCAGGTGCAGACGGGACCCTGTACTATAAAACGGATTCCGGCAATGTTCTGGCGGTGGGAATGACAGAAATAGGAGCTTCCAGAAATGCAGCCAAAAAAGAGCTGAGCAGTTATAAAAATCCTGATGAATATTTAGAAGGGCAAAAAACCGAATTATCAGAGATTCTGGCAAAAGGGTTAGAAGCCATTGATGCCGCCCAGACACCGGAAGAGATCGAATCAGCACTGAATGATGGGAAATCTCTGATGGATGCAATTATGACCAAGGCAGAACTCTTAGTAGCAGATGTAACCCTGGACAAGACGCAGATCACTCTGGACAAAAATGGAACGACAGTTTTGCAGGCAGTTGTTTCCCCGGCTACCGCATTAAATAAGAAGGTATCCTGGAAATCTTCCAATTCTTCCGTAGCAGCTGTGGATGCAAATGGAAAAATTACGGCAAAAGGGGAGGGAAAAGCAGACATCACAGTTACCACAGAAGACGGCGGGAAAACCGCGGTCTGCAGAGTGAATGTGGTATACAGCGGAGCCTGGATCAAAAATAATCATGGCTGGTGGTACCGATACATCGACGGTACATGGCCGGCCGGAAAGTGGGCACAGATCCATGGAAAATGGTATGTCTTTGACAAAGACGGCTATATGCGCACCGGTTGGATACAGACTACAGGCGGCTGGTATTATTGTGACAACAGCGGGGCGATGTGTACTGGCTGGGTAAGAGTTGGATCTACCTGGTACTATATGAGCACTCAGGGAAAAATGCAGACCGGCTGGATATTCCTTGGCAGTAAGTGGTATTATCTGAACGGAAGCGGAGCCATGCAGACCGGCTGGTACAAGGTAGGAAATACCTGGTATTACAGCAGCAGCAGCGGAGCGATGCAGACTGGGTGGCAGAAGATCGGAGGCATATGGTATTACCTGAGAGAAAGCGGTGCCATGGAAACCGGCTGGCTGTTAGAGGGAAAAACCTGGTATTATCTGAACAGAAGCGGAGCGATGCAGACCGGCTGGTACAAGGTAGGAAATACCTGGTATTACAGCAGCAGCAGCGGAGCGATGCAGACCGGGTGGCAGAAGATCGGAGGCATATGGTATTACCTGAGAGAAAGCGGTGCCATGGCAACCGGCTGGCTGTTAGACGGAAAAACCTGGTATTATCTGAACAGAAGCGGAGCGATGCAGACCGGCTGGTACAAGGTAGGAAATATTTGGTATTACAGCAGTAGCAGTGGTGCGATGCAGACTGGGTGGCAGAAGATCGGAAGTAAGTGGTACTATCTGTACAGCAGCGGAGCTATGGCAGCTGACACCTGGGTTGGGAATTACTACGTAAACAGCTCAGGAGTATGGGTAAAATAGCTGCCTTTGGGGTACATTTTTTAACCTTTCGTGCGCACACACTGGTATTTTCAATGGTGCAGTGATATAATAATCAAAATAATGGAGCGTTAGAGATAACGCTCCATTCATAAAGGAGATAAAGACAGCTTGATTACGACGATAAATATGACAAATAATCAGGATGAGCTTGAAAGGTTCCGGGATATGGAGGACCTCAGACAGTTCTGTACGCAGTACGGCTGCGACGGCATTGAATATATGAGAATCCCGGGAGAAGCAGACATTCCAAAGGATATGATCCAGGGGGTGCATCTGTCATCCTTCCAGAACTGGATGGACCTTTGGCTGGGGAATAAAAAGCGCCTGCTGGAAGAGTTCGGCAGCATGGAGATTGTAGAGCAGTTCTACGGAGGGACAAGTCCGGGAAGTCTGATTGAAAAGTTTACGAAGGAATTGGATTACGCCCAGGAGATTGGGGCGAAATATGTGGTATTTCATGTATGCGAGGTGAAAATAAAGGAAGCATTTACATACAAGTTTGACTATTCGGATCAACAAGTTATAATAGAAGCAGCAAGAATTATAAATCATTTATTAGATGGAAAAAAATACACCTTTGATTTTCTTATGGAAAACCTGTGGTGGCCCGGACTTAATTTCCTGGATCCGGCTATGCCGAGGCTTTTGCTGGACAGCGTCAACTATAAGAACAAAGGCTTTATGTTAGATACAGGGCACCTGCTGAATACAAATCTTAATCTGAAAAATCAGGATGAGGCGGTTGCTTATATAAACGAAATTCTCGACAGGAATGAAGGAATTTCTACCTATATAAAAGGAATCCACCTTCATCAGTCCATTACAGGAGAATTTGTAAAGTCTTCCAGGAACCATATACCGAAGTTAAAGGAGGATTACTGGGAGCGCTGGTGCCAGATATTTGAGTATATTTTTCAGGTGGACAGACACCAGCCGTTTACAGGAAAGGGACTGTCCAGGCTTATCGAAAGAATTTCACCTCAGTACCTAACCCATGAACTGATAACAAGAAACCGTCAGGAACAGGAAGCGTTTCTGAGACTGCAGACAGATGCTTTAAGGGATTCGCATTAAAATAAATTGTGAAGAAATGTGAAAAATCTGTTAACTCTCTGGATTTCCAATCCACAAAATGGTATATTATACGTATTAAGTATAATTAAAAGCCGGGACTACCCCCTTTTAATGTACGAACAGGGGGAGCAGTAAAAAACCAAAGGAAAGGACTTAAGGATGTTTAAAAGGAAAGTATGGCTTAACAGAATCTTTGCTGCCAGCCTGGCTGGCGTTTTGATGACACCGGCGACGGCCGTATATGCAGCGCCAGACAATAATGTAAATAACGAATCTAATATAGACCCTGAGGGTGAGAGTGGACAATCAACGCCAGGTTCCGATACAGGAGGATCAACTATTACACCTCCGGCCGGAGATGACGACCAGACACAGAATCCCGGTTCAGGGGAGACAACAACACCGCCTGCTGAGGATCCTGAGACACCGGACCCGCCCGTGCCGGAAGAACCTGATGTACCTACGCCGGAGGAACCGGAGCCGGATGAGCCCCTTCCGGAACAGCCGGAGGAGACTCCTGAGACACCGGAAGAGGAAGAACCGGAGGAAACTCCCGGGGAAGACGAGACACCGGAAGAGGAGGAGACTCCTGAGACGGATTCTGAGACCATTACCAATCCTCAGGCCGGCACTAATCAGGGTTTGATTTCCCAGCAGCAGATCATTATTCCTCCTATGATTGAGGATACTTTCCGCTTTGTTACGGTGGAAAAGGATTACGCAGTTGCAAGGGAAGCTCTTGACATCTATTCTGCCAAAATCGGAGAAGAGATGGAGACTGAGGACGGGGAAAACGCAGAAGAAGAGCCCCAGGAAGATCCCATTGTGGTGGGCGAGATTGAAAAAGACGGCCTTTGCTATGTGCTGAAACAGGAAGAGGGCAGCGAATGGGTTTACATAGAGTCAGGAGTTGTCAGAGGGTTTGTAAAAGCGGAAGATCTGCTTATGGATGAAGAGGCAGATAATTTTGTGACAGAAAAAGGGGAAACAAATCTGCATGTGGCACAGGCACTTGTGGATCCTATCGACAATCCGGCATTAACCTATACAAGAACTACCATTCGCCAGACTGTAATAGATAAAGTATACGCTATCTCTACAGCCAGTGAGCTGAATATAAGGGAAGGCAAGAACACAGACTCCCGCATCGTGGGAACGTTGGCAAAGGATGGACTCTGCTATATCCTTGCGGACAGTGATCAGGATTGGGTCTATGTGGAATCCGAAGATGTCAGGGGATTTGTCAAGAAAGAATATCTCCTTCAGGGAGAAGAAGCCTCCAAGAAGGTAGAGGAGACTGGGGAAGAACAGTTTGCACTGGCGACTCAGCTCATTGAACCGGAGGAGAATGCAGCCTGCTATTATACAATAACCTCTGTAAAGGAAGGCATGATTGCAAGTGCAATCCGTACGTCCATGTTAGAGTTTGCCCAGCAGTTTTTAGGGAACCCCTATGTATGGGGGGGAACCAGCCTTACAAACGGCGCAGACTGTTCCGGATTTGTACAGAGTATCTATGCACAGTTTGGCTACTCTCTGCCGAGAACCTCCAGAGAACAGGCTCTGTACGGAACACAGATTCCTGTGGAGGATGCAGCTCCCGGAGATCTTATCTTCTATGCTAAGAACGGAACGGTATATCATGTAGTAATGTATATGGGTGACGGGCAGATTATACAGGCGGGTTCCAGAAAGACTGGAATCAATATTTCTACGGTAGATACAGAGCATGCAGTGTGGGCAACACGGGTGATATCAGATGCGGATTCTGAGAATATTAAGCTCGTGAATGCCAAAGCGGATCAGACCACATCGGAATATACCACAGCAACAGCGGATCAGATAGGAGATTTGCTGGGTAACTTTAAGCTGACCGCATACTGTAATTGTTCCCTTTGCAGCGGACAATGGGCTGGCGGACCTACAGCAAGCGGCACTATGCCGGTGCAGGGCCGGACTGTGGCTATGGGAGGTATTCCATTCGGCACCAAGCTGGTGATTAATGGACAGCTCTTTACGGTTGAGGACAGAGGAACTCCGTACGGACATGTGGATATCTTTATGAATGATCACAACGAGTGCAACGAATTTGGAGTTGGATACGCCAACGTTTTTCTTGCTAAATAAATGAACTTAAAAAGGCGCAGCGCCTGAATCAGCAGGCTGCTGTGCCTTTTTATTTATTTGTCCGCACATAATTCTGTTGCTGGACTTCTTGTTGTATCAATGGTATAATAAAAGCATAATTATTTGAATAGTTCGTGCAATTTTCAACTGGAAAGGGAGGGTTTCTATGGAAGAAAGATTACGAAAAATTTATGCCAGAAGCAACAGTGCAATTGCTCTAAAGGTGATACAGGGACATTTTGCCACATCTCAGTCGCATATCACCCATTACTTTGATATGACAACAATGAAGACCCGCTGCGCGGAGGCGGAAAATGTAGCATCCGCTTTGGCCCAGAAATATGAACTGAGCACACCAGTAGATACCATCGTGTGTCTGGACGGGCTGGAGGTAATCGGCGCTTTTCTTGCAGAGGAGCTGACAAAAGCCGGAATTCATTCTATGAATGCCCATCAGACAATATATGTGATAACACCGGAATTTAGTTACAATGGGCAGATGATGTTTCGGGATAATCTTCAGCCGATGGTAAAGGGTAAAAATGTAGTTATTCTGATAGGCTCTATCACCACGGGAAAGACACTCCAGAAAAGTATAGAGAGTATTCTATATTACGGAGGAATTATCCAGGGGGTATCTGCCGTCTTCAGTGCGGTAGCTAAGGTGGCCGGAGTGGAGGTGAATACTATTTTCACCAAAAAAGATCTTCCGGATTATGAGAGCTATAAACCCGCGGAATGCCCTTTATGCAGGAACAGAGTAAAACTAGATGCCATGGTGAACAGCTTCGGATATTCTAAGCTGTGACCAATTGGGGACAGGGCAGATCTATTTTGGGACGTGTACCTTTTAAAAAGTACACGTCCCCTTTTTCTATTTCAATAATAATTAAGCTGGGATTTTGGGCTATTTGACGAAAATGGAGATAGAATTAATTAAATATTGTAAAACATGCTGCATAGTGATATAATTTCAAATATGCAGAACGTCGTTCACTAATAAAGAACGAATGGGCGGCGTTGGGGAGGAGGTAAAGTATGATTGAGGTAGGGATGAAAGATATTCAAGATGCTTATGAACAAATTGAGCCTTTTGTGTTCAAAACTCCAATGATATATTCGGAGCCTACATCCCGGAGGGTAGGAAGTGAAGTATGGTTTAAGATGGAAAACCTGCAGATGGGAGGAGCCCACAAGATACGCGGTGCTCTGAACAGTATGCTGAAGCTGAGCCCGGAAGAGCTTAAGAGAGGTGTGGTGACGGCATCTGCGGGGAATCATTCACTGGCAGTCGCCTATGCGGCAAAGCTCATGGAGACATCGGCTATTGTATGCGTTCCGGAATATGCGCCTCTGACAAAACGGCAAAAGGCTGAGAAATATGGAGCACAGCTTTTGGTATGCGGGCCGCACTTTGAGGACGCAGAGAGAAAAGCTTTTGAGGTTGCGCGGGAGACAGGCAGAAAATTTATTCATGCCTATGAGACGCCGGAAACTATTGCCGGACAGGGGACCGTCATGCTGGAATGCTTCCGTGAATGGAAGGATTTTGATGCGGTTTTAGTGCCTACGGGAGGGGGAGGACTGCTGTGCGGAACAGCAATTGCCTGCAAAGCCGAGCATCCCGAGACTAAAGTATACGGACTTCAGACGGAAGCGTCCGCACCTTGGCTGCGGTCTTTTCATGAAAAGACGCTGCATAATGACTGCGCATATGCTTCCACCTGTGCGGATGGTCTGGAAGGAGCTATTGGCTGGCCGAATGTGGAGCTTGCACTGACCTGTGTGGATGATATATTTGCAGTCACTGAGAAAAGCCTGCGGGAGGGGATTAAGTGGACGTCTGTCATGCATAACCTAATGATTGAGGGGGCGGCAGCCACTTGCCTGGGAGCCTTGTTTGAGCGGCATGAGGCGCTGCAGGGAAAAAGGGTGCTTTGCCTGATCAGTGGGGGAAATATTGATCCGGAGCGCTTTTGTGAGATTTGCAGGGAGTCTTATCCCTGGCAGAAAGAAGGAAAATCAAAGGGGGAGGTGGCATAATTGATACAGGTATCAATGAAAGATATTGTTGAGGCATATGCGCTGATACAACCCTATATTATGAAAACGCCCCTGATATACTCAAAGCCCACATCTGATCGAACCGGAAGCGAAGTGTGGTTTAAGATGGATAATCTCCAGTCCATTGGAGCCTATAAGATACGGGGGGCTATGAACAATATGATGTCTCTGAGGGGGGAGGAGGTAAAGAAAGGGGTAGTGGCGGCTTCGGCCGGAAATCACTCTCAGGCAGTAGCTTACGGGGCCAGGCTCAGAGGAACCTCTGCGGTTGTGTGTGTTCCGGAATCCACGCCCATGAATAAACGTGAGGGGGCTCTAAAGTACGGAGCTGAATTGGTGGTATATGGTCCAAATTATGAGGAGGCTGAGAAAAAGGCCTATGAAATCGCAAGGGAGACCGGCAGGAAGTTTATACATGCCTATGAGAGTCCTGAGACAATTGCAGGGCAAGGGACAGTTGCCATAGAATGTCTGCTGGAAAAGGGAGACTTTGATGCGATTTTAGTGCCTACCGGAGGAGGCGGACTCTTGTGCGGCGTGGCTATTGCAGCCAAGGCTATGAACCCAGAGATAAAGGTGTATGGCTTACAGACCAATACCTCTGCGCCATGGCTTAAATCCTTCCATGAAAAGCGCCTGGACAATTCATGTCCATTTCTGCCTACCTGTGCAGACGGACTGGAGGGAGCGATTACTTGGCCCAATGTGGAGCTTGCACTGACCTGTGTGGATGATATTTTTGTGGTGGATGAGAGAACCACCAGAGAGGGAATTCAATGGATGGCTTCTAAGCACCATTTTATGATTGAGGGAGCATCGGCTACCTGCCTGGGCGCCCTGTTCGAGGAACATGAGGAATTAAAGGGCAAAAAAGTACTCTGCCTGATTACAGGCGGGAATATTGATTTGGACAAATTTTGTAAAATTTGTGAAGAAACATACGAATAAAGGCAAAGGAGCTTAGTAAGAAATGAAACCATATTTGACAGTGGAATGGAATGATACGGAGACGAATGCCAAAGGATGGATGGTGGTTCATAATTTTGTGAAAGGCTATACCGGAGGAGGGATACGTATGCATCCTTGCGTAACACTTCGGGAGGTAGAACGCCTGGCCAAGACTATGGCATATAAATACAAGGCATGTGAATCCCAGTACTGTGGCGGCTGTAAGGGGGGGATTGCCTATGACAGCAAGGCACCGGATGCCAGAGCTGTGCTGCGCCGGTATCTGATAGCCATGATGCCATATATAAAGGCCGGAGTATCTCTGGGAGGGGATCTGGGTACCAAATACGGGGATATGCTGGAAGTGTTCCGGGAATTTGGATTTGAGATGCCGCTGACTAAAAGTATGGCTGCAGATCCCCGGATTGAGAAGAACATGCAGGCGTATAATAAGATGCTGGATCTTACCGTTGACGGCAGGCCGATCAATGATGTCATCGCGGGATATGGGGTGGCCTGCGCCGCAGATGAGGCATGGAGCTATCTTCCGGATACGGAAGAAAGTGCAGCAGTTGTAATCCAGGGCATGGGCCGTGTAGGATCTGCCATTGCTAAAAAGATACAGCAGTTTGGCCATAAGGTGGTAGGAATGGCAGACTCAAAAGTATGTGTGTACTGCAAAGACGGTCTGGATACAGAGCTACTATATGAACTTAAGAGAGGTCATAGGGAACTGGATCTGACAAAATTACCGGAAACCTATCAGATTATGCCCACAGAACAGTGGGTGGAGCAGGAGTGTGATATCCTGATCCCCGCGGCTTTGGACAATGTGATACATAAAGATAACGCAGAGCGAGTGCGCGCAAAACTGCTGGTGGAGGGGGCTAATATTCCTGTTTCACCGGAGGCAGATAAAATATTAAAGAACAAGGGAATTTATCTTATTTGTGATTTTACAGCAAACCTGTCAGAGGCATGGTTTTATGATGCCGTATTCTTTGGTGTGGTTGAACCGGAATTAAATACTGTTTTGAGAGAAGGGGAGGCCCTGTGCAGAAGAAATGCAGGTAAACTGATGAAAGCAGCTGTAGAAGAAGGAATCTATGCCAGAGAGTCTGCTATGAAGCTCTTTGAACCGGATATCCAGGATATGCCGGAGATATAGAAGACATAAGATAAGATACCCACTTGCCGAAATAGTAATTATGCTCTATAATTTGCTTAAAGACGTTCTTAGATAGAGAACGATGAAAGGAGAAATGGGTAATCTATGATTGATTCTTCTGAAGTTAAAGTGAAAAGTCTGCAGAAGGCTCTGGAAATTTTAAATTGTTTTGCTGAAAAGCAGCCCCTGGGTGTTACAGAAATCAGTGAAAAGTTGGGATTATATAAAAGCAACGTGCATAATATATTAACAACCTATAAGGCTATGGAATACCTGGAGCAGGATGAGGAGACGGGAAAATACTATCTTGGAAGCAGTATCTTTCCCCTCTGCCGTGCTCTGGGAGACAGTTTCAGCATAACGAAAATTGCCATTCCCTATATGCAGGAGATTGTAAAAAAAGTGGATGAGATTGTATATCTGGCTATACCCCATGAGGATGAGGTGATCTATCTGGAGGCCATTTATCCGTCAGAGTCCATTCATCCGGTGCGCTCCCTTTTGGGAGAGCGCGCTAAAATGTACTGTACCAGTGTGGGAAAATCTATGATGGCATATCTCCCTGAGGACGAGGTAGAGAGATACCTGAGTAAAGAGCTAATAGCACTTACGGACTATACGATTACGGATAAAGCCCTGTTAAAGGAGGAATTGGCAGAGATCCGCAGAAATGGATATGCCTTTGACAACATGGAATTCGAATTCGGGATAAAGTGTGTGGGAGTGCCCATATTTAACCGCCACGGAGTAGTGGAGGCCGGTATCAGCGTCAGCGGTCCCTCCCTCCGCATTGAGGAAAAGCGAAAAAGCGGACTTACAGATGTCGTTAAGAAATACGCCGCGGAGATAGAAAAAAGGCTTTAAAATTTGTGCAATATTCATAAAAAATAAAAAAGCATCAATTCGATATTGAAAACATTAACCAAGTGTGTTAGTATCTAGTTACACAATACAGAATGAAGTTCTCAATTACGGAACACTAAAACAGTTTAACTCGGACTGCCAACCGAGTTTTCCTTCTAACCAAAATCAAGAACGCTGTTCCGTAATTAAGAACAAAATAAAAGGAGGATTTACTTATGGCAAACAAACCGTATATCGTAGTGGAGTGGAATGACACAGAGAGTGATGCAAAAGGGTGGTTATGTATGTATAACTTCGTTAACCATTATTGTGGTGGTGGAACACGTATGCATCCTACAGTAACCAAAGAAGAGGTTATCCGTCTTGCAACAGCTATGGGGTATAAGTATAAAGCCTGTGAATCAGAGACAACAGGCGGATGTAAAGCTGGTATTGCTTATGACTATAAAGCACCGGATGCTCTGGATGTATTAGAAAGATTCATGGTTGCAATGGCACCTTACCTGAATGCAGGCGTATCAATCGGCGGTGACCTGGGTGTTGACTACGGAGATGTGCTTAGAATCCTGGATGACATCGGAGTTGGCTTACCACAGACAAAAGCCATGAAAGCAGATCCCAAGATTGAGCAGGGAATTAAGAATCACGACGAAGTATGCGACATGACATATGACGGATTTAAGATGTATGATATGATTACCGGATACGGTGTAGCGTTTGCCACAGATGAAGCATGGAAGATCAAGGAAGGCAGAGAGGGAGCTACAGTTATCATCCAGGGATTCGGATGTGTTGGAGCCAGCCTTGCTACCTGTCTGGACAAGATGGGATATAAGGTAGTTGGTATTGCCGATGTTAATCAGCTTCTGTACTGCCCGGACGGATTAAATATTCCTAAGTTGGTAGAGACAAGACTTCCCAAAGGCGAACTGAATCCGGAAGCTTTTGAAGACAATTATCAGAAACTGCCTAATTCTCAATGGTTAGAGATGGATGTAGATATTATCATCCCCGCAGCTCTGGAAGATGTTATCAATAAAGATAATGCAGACAAGGTAAAGGCCTCCCTGGTGGTAGAAGCTGCCAACATTCCTACAACTCCGGAAGCAGATGAAATCCTTCGCGAGAAAGGCATTGACGTAGCGGTTGACTTCGTATCCAACTTAGGCGGAATCCGAATCTATGAAGTAGTTATCTTCGGCATCTGTGATAAGGTTCCACAGGAAATCGTTGATGATACAGAAAGACTGATCCGCAAGAATACAAGATTAGTATTTGAAAAGGCAAAAGAGACCGGAAGATTTACAAGAGACATTGCAAAAGAAATCTTTACACCAGACAAATCCGATACTCCAGACAACTAAAATTTAAAAAATGTGAATAAAGGGGTGTCACGGCAAGCAGCGGGCACCCCGTAACTGTATCATGAACATAAGACAACTCATGAAGGAGGTCTTCTATGAATTCTAAATTAAGAAAATATTTGACGGTTGCTGCTCTCGGCCTCGCTGGTGGTGCTATTTACTTTTTACCGTATATCAAGTACGTGTATTATGACGCACAGGTTGCAGCTATGGGAATTTCAAATACCCAGACCGGAATTCTGCTTACAATGTACACGATCGGAAATATGATTTTATACATACCGGGCGGCATCTTAGCCGATAAAATTTCGCCTAAGAAGGCTTTGGTAGTCTCGCTTCTGGCAACAGCAGGTCTATGCTATATCTACGCATTTACCTTTGATTATAAGATTGCACTGGTCATCTGGCTGGGATTATCCTTCTCCACAGCTTTCATATTCTGGTCATCTCTGATGAAGGCGGTCCGTATTATCGGAACGGAAGAGGAACAGGGATTTATGTACGGGCTTTATTATGCCTGTAACGGACTTGCAGGCGCTCTGACACAGTCTCTGTCATTATTTGCTTATAATACAGCAAAAGATGAGATCGTTACCGGATTCTTCCGGGCTGTAGTGACAGGCGGTACGGTTGCCGTTGTAGCCGCAGTTCTCCTGATGTTCCTGATGGACAGCAAGGCAGGCGCTCATACGGCGAGTGAGGGCGAAGACAGTAAGTTTAAGATGGGCGATGTTGGAAAACTTCTGAAGAACCCAATTGTATGGATTGCATCCATTACTATATTCTGCGCGTACGGTATTTTTGCAAACACATCCTTCTTTACTCCTTATCTTACAGAAGTAAAGGGAATGTCCGCATCAAGTTCAGGAGCTATAACCATTATCCGAAGCTATGTGCTTCTGCTTCTGTCACCCGTAGGCGGTCTTATCGCAGATAAAGTATTCAAATCCACTGCCAAGTGGTTAACCTGTGCCCTGGTAATTTTAGCGGCGCTCTTCGCAGGCGTACTCTTACTGCCCAGCGGAATGAGCCCCACGGCGGTCAGCCTTTATACTCTGATTCCAGGTGCCTTTGCAATGATGATGTACGGAGTTATCTTCTCCATTATGAGCGAGGCGGGAATCCCCCGTATGATGACTGGAACGGCAATTGGTATTGCTTCTATCATCGGTTATATGCCTGACTCTATCTATTCCACAATGTTTGGAAGCTGGCTGGATAAATACGGAGCAGACGGATATACAAGAATCTTTGGTTTCCTGGCTGCAAGTGCTATCGTAGGAGCAATTCTGGCAATGTATATCTACATCAGGAACAAAAAAAATCAGAAATCAGCAAGTGCTGAGTGAGTTTAAATCAGAATAAAGAGAGGAATGCCATATGGAAAAAGTTTATACGAACACAGTGCGCTGCAAAGGATGTGGCTACTGCATCAACGCCTGTCCAAAGGATGCCATCAGCGTATCCGAGCACGTGAATGAAAAGGGTTATAACACCATAGAAGTTGATGAAGAAAAATGTGTATGCTGCGGTTCTTGCTACCGGGTATGCCCTGACTATGTATTTGAAATACGATAATGGAGGTATATTATGGCTAAGGTATTAATGAAAGGAAATGAAGCCCTTGCTGAAGCCGCACTGGCAGCAGGCTGTAGATTTTATAGTGGATATCCCATTACTCCTCAGACAGAGATTCTGGAATATCTCTCCTGGAGAATGGAGGACGTGGGAGGAGAATTTATTCAGGCTGAATCTGAGCTGGCCGGTATCAATATGGTACTGGGGGCAGCGGCAGCCGGGGCCAGAGCACTCACAACGTCTTCGGGCCCGGGATTTTCCCTGAAACAGGAGGGTATCTCCTATCTGGTAGCGGCAGATTTGCCGGCAGTTATCGTAGATGTAATGAGAATCGGAACAGGTCTTGGGGATATCGCTCAGGGCCAGGGAGATTACTGGCAGTTAACAAGAGGGGGCGGACATGGTGACTATCGTACTATCGTATTGGCACCGGCTTCCGTACAGGAAAATGCAGACTTGATCTACAAGGCATTTGATCTGTCTGAAAAATACCGCCATCCGGTTATCGTCGCCTCTGACGCGGCCATCGGACAGATGATTGAAGCAGTAGAGATTCCAGAATTTGTGGATCATGATATTGACAAATTTGACTGGTCTATCAAAGGGTGCAAAAAAGGCGATGAGCAACGCAAGATTCAGAATATCTATTACACCAATCCGGATTATGAAGATTATCTGAGAGACAAATATTCTGCGATGGAAGCAGAAGAGCAGCTCTATGAAAATATCATGGTGGATGACGCAGAGGTAGTTCTGGTTGCCTTTGGAATCAGCTCCCGTGTATGCCGGGAGGCTGTACAGGTGGCAAGAGAAAAAGGACTGAAGGTTGGTTTAATCCGGCTCATCACCTTATACCCCTATCCTGTAAAAGCGTTCGAAGAGGCCAAGAATGCGAAAGCATTCCTTACGGTAGAGATGAACATTCTGGGACAGATGGTAGATGACGTGAAGCTGGCAACCGGCGGAAAATTCCCGGTAGACCACTTTGGATCTATTTTCGAGATACCGGAAACAGAAGGCATCATTGCTAAAATCGAGCAGATGCTGAAAGATGTAGAAAAGGAGGAGGCATAATTATGAAGTTAAAAGCTCCTGATACCGTTACATTTACCCAGAGCGGCTTCTGCCCGGGATGCGGCCATGGTCTGGCTGTGCGCATCATTGCAGAAGTTATGGAAGAGATGGGATTAAGCGAAAAATTGCTGGCAATTGTAGACGTTGCCTGCGGCTCTTTAAATATTGATTCCTGGAGATTTGACACCATTATGGCGGCACACGGACGTCCCATTGCAACAGCAGTAGGCGTTAAAAAAGTCCGTCCTGAGAATCCTGTTATGGCATATATCGGAGACGGTGCCGCATACTCCATCGGCATGGCAGAAACTATGCATACAGCAATCCGCAACGACAATGTGGTAGCGATTGTTATCAATAATAGTTTATACGGAATGACAGGAGGACAGTGTGCTCCTACCTCCCTTCCGGGCCAGAAGACTACTTCTACCCCGAGAGGCAAGGATCCGAAGAAGTGCGGCATGCCCTTTAACATTGTAGATGCATTCAGCGGTCTGGATATTGCATACCTTTCCAGAGGAGCGCTTTCAGATCCTGCAAATATTAACAAATCCAAAAAAATGGTTCGGAAAGCCTTTGAAAAACATATGGCCGGAGAGGGATTCTGCCTGGTAGAATTATTGTCTCCATGTCCAACCAACTTAAATATGACACCGGTTAAGAGTGTGGAAAGAATTTCTAACGAGATGGAGAAATACTTCCCGCTGGGTGAGTTCAAGGATAAAAAGGAGGAATAGGCAATGGCAACAGAGATTATTTGTGCAGGCTTCGGCGGCCAGGGTGTATTAACTGCCGGAATGTTATTAATTAATGCTGGCATGGAACAGGGGAAAAACGTATTGTTCTATCCTTCTTACGGTTCAGAGATGCGCGGGGGAACTGCCAACTGCGCGGTGAAGATCAGTGAAACACCGGAAGAACAGATTGCAAGTCCTGTATGTAAGCATCCGGATATCGTTCTCACAATGAATGGTCCGGCTATCGACAAGTTTGAAGGGAGACTGAAACCAGGGGGACTTTTACTGGTAAATTCTTCTATCGTGCCGGACGACCGTACCTACCGGGATGATATCAAAGTAGTGAAGGTTGCTGCAACCGATATCGCAAAAGAGCTGGAAAATCCCAGAGGAGCCAATATCGTAATGTTAGGAGCACTGGCCTCCAACAGTGACGTATTTACCGCAGAGTATCTGAGAGAAGCGATTGATTCTTTCTTTGCGAAAAAAGGCAAGAACAATCCCAAGAACGCGCAGTGCTTTGAAAAGGGAGCAGAAGTAAAATAAGAAATCGCCGGGGGTAAAAAAATGGATTTAACGAAACTTTTAAAACCAAAGTCAGTGGCTGTCATCGGAGCAAGCGAAAAAGAAGGCTTTGGCGGAGACGTTTGCCGTAATATATTAACTTATGTAAAAGACAGAAGCCGGGTGTACTTTGTACACCCGAAGCGTGACCAGGTATTTGGCGTACCGTGCCACAAGAGTATATTAGACATTGAGGACACAGTGGATCTGATGATTATCTGTACCTCTCAGAAAACAGTTGTTCCGCTTCTCAGGGACGGGGCTAAAAAAGGTGTGGGCGGTGCTGTAGTATTTGCCAGCGGATACGGCGAGGTGGGAACAGACGAAGGCCGCGCCAATGAGAAAGAACTCATCGAAACTGGGGAAGAACTTGGCATTGCAATTATGGGTCCGAACTGTGCAGGGTTTGTCAATTACATTGATGATGTGCAGGCATTTGCTTTTATCTCTGAGAAGAGAGACAGAAAAGGAAGCGTAGGCGTTGTGTCACAGAGCGGTCAGCTCTGCCTGTCCCTCATGGAGTGTCCGTCCATGCGTTTTTCCTACTGCATCTCCGCAGGAAACGGAAAAGCGGTGCAGATGGAAGACTATATGGACTATCTGGTAGATGATGAGAATACAAAGGTAGTCAGCATTTATATCGAGGGTGTAAAAAACACTGAGAAATTCGCAGCCGTGCTGAAGAAAGCTGCGCAGAAGAAAAAACCTGTGATTATTTTGAAAACAGGAAGAAGCGCGAAGGGCGGAGCCATTGCAGCTTCCCACACAGGAAGCCTTGCAGGTTCAGATAAGTCCTTTGATGCGGTGCTCAAAAAATTCGGCGCTATCCGTGTAGATGATTTGGAAGAATTAATGGCAATGTCATCCATGATGGCTACCATGCCTTCTATTCCTGAAAAGGCAACCTTTACTTCCATGAGCCTGTCAGGGGGAGAAACCGGTATCTGCGCAGACGTGGGAAGTCAGTATAACCTGGAATTCCCGGATTTTGAGCCAGAGACGCTGGCAAGTTTAAAGGAGCAGCTTCCCAGCTATGCCACACCCAATAATCCTCTGGATATGACGGCAACCTTGTCATATGATGAAGATTTATTCGCGGAGGCCCTCAGAACAGTTATGAGGGATCCGAATATCGGAATGGTTCTGGTTGGCTATACCCTGCTGCTGGAAATCGCAGATCCCGCGATACACTATATGTACAAAGGAATTGAAAAAGTGGTGAAAGAAGGCAACTGTAAGCCTATCGCACTTCTGCCCTTTGCAGAAAACACAAGAAATCCAGAATACAGCACTAAGCTGTTTGAAATAGGAGTACCAATTCTGCCGCCGACGGTATATGCCTTTAAGCTGCTCCGCTATCTCTCTGACTTTATTGAATATCATGCAGAGACGAAAACTCTGGAACTGGCTCCTGGAAAGCCTGCTTCCAAAAACTCCTATGCATTGTCTGAGTTTAACAGTAAAAAAGAACTGGAACAGTACGGAGTAGCTGTACCGAAGGCAATCATTGCCGCCTCTCTGGAGGAGGCCATTGCCTTTACAAAAGGTAAAGATACGCCCTTTGCCATGAAGATTGAGTCTGCCGATATCCTGCACAAGAGCGATGTGGGCGGTGTTAAACTGAATATCAGCGGGGAAGAAGCAGTGACAAAGGCCTACAATGAAATTATGGAAAGCGTTACAGCTAAACGGCCCGATGCCAAAATTAATGGTATCTTGATCTCCCCAATGCTGAAGGCAGGCGTGGAGATGATTATCGGAGTAAATAACGATCCTCAGTTTGGTCCTATGATTATGGTTGGAATGGGCGGAGTCTTTGTAGAACTGTTCAAAGATGTTGCTCTGTATCCTGCGCCACTGAACCATGAGGAAGCTCTGGAGATGCTTAAGTCACTGAAATCCTTTAAACTTCTCACTGGATACAGGGGAAGCCAGCCTTGTGACATTGATGCCCTCTGCGACACAATTGTTGGCATTTCCAAATATGCAAGTGAAAATAAAGATGAACTCAAAGAGCTGGATATCAATCCAATCTTTGTTTATCCGGAAGGTGAGGGTGTAGGGGTAGCTGACGCACTGATTGTTAAATACGAGAAATAAGTTAGAAAAACGGGGCATGTGGGGATGCCCCGTTTTGAGTAGAAAGTAGGATGGGCTTGCCCGAAGCGGAGAGTGAAAATGATAGACGAAGTTTTTTTACCGAAAAAAAATGAGTATATGGAAATCGGCATGCTGACCTGGGACCGGATAGAGGAAGCTATGAGACTTCGGGAGTTTGTTTGGGAACAGCTGGAGAATAAGGCATTATTTGCACAGGCGGAACGGAAGGATTTTATAAAAGCCATAGAGGATGGGTTTGGTCTTGTAGCCCTGATTCGCGGAAGGGTTATCGGATGCCTTTTGTGTACCCTCAGGGATGTAGAATATGGGGTGGATCGGAGGTACACAGGCAAGATGCTGGAGGAATGTGCGGATTATGTGGATACGTATATCCATCCGGAGTACAGAGGAAATGGGATTCAGAACATTCTGGAAGAAATTATGTGCGGGATATGCAGACAGAACGGCAAAAGGACTATTTTAGGAACTGTTTCGCCGGACAATAAGCACAGTTACGAGAATTTTTTAAAGGCGGGCTACCGCCAGGTGGATCGGATGATAAAGTACGAGGGCCTAGACCGTATCTTTATGGAAAAACATTTAGAACAGGAGGAAAGATAATGGAAGATGGAAGAGAACGAATTCAGCAGCAGATAGAGATCTATTTTGAGAAATGCAAAGCTCTGGCAGACTACCTGACCACGCATCCGGAGATTAGCGGGGAGGAAGTGAACTCCTGTGCCTACATTGTAGAATTCCTCAAATCACAGGGATATGAGGTAACAACACCTTATGCCGGTATGCCCAATTCCTTTCTGGCAGTACATAAGGATCGGCTGAACTATGAGGGAAAGAAAGCTGTGCTTATGTGTGAATACGACGCGCTTCCGGAGGTTGGGCATGCATGCGGCCATTCTCTGAGCTGTGCCTCCAGCGTTCTGGCGGGACTGGCTGTGAATGAGGCGTACAAAGATCTGCCTATCCGTGTGGACCTTATGGGAACACCGGGGGAAGAATTTGTGGGCGGCAAGATTATAATCACGGATAACGGCGGATTTGACGGCTATGAATTTGCAGCCATGGCCCATATGAATAATGAGAATCAGGCATTTTTCAAAGTTTTGGCGTCCAATGACCGCTATATTACTTTCCATGGAAAGGCCAGTCATGCCTCTGCATCACCGGTAGAAGGCAGAAACGCTCTGAATGCGGCAAGGATCTATATGGATGCCATGGATATGTGGAGACAGCACATCACTCCGGATTGTCAGCTCCATGGAATTGTAGAGTATGGGGGAGATGCCCCCAATGTAGTGCCGGAAAAGGTTACTCTGGATTATTATTTCCGTTCTGCGACTCTGGACGGCCTGCACGATCTGAATGCCAAGGCTGAACGGTGCGTGGAGGGGGCCTGTATGTGTACGGAAACTACCTTTGAGATCCAGCAGCGCTATCCGGACTATGGTGAGATGTTCTGCAATGAATTCAAAGCACATTTTCTCCAGGAGTTATTTGCCCTGACAGGCAGAGACAGCATCATACCGGATAAGCCGGCAGGTTCCTCTGACGCGGGCAACGTTGACGTAAAGATTCCTGTATTCCATCCAATGGTGGATATTACCAACGGCCATAAGGAAATTGTACTTCATGACAAGAAGTTTGCAGAGCTTCTTCAGACGCCCCAGGCGTATCAGGGAATGAAGGATTCTGCTCTGATTCTGAGTATGCTGATGTACCGAATGGCAACAGAACAGGAGTTGTTTGATCAGATTAAGAAAGACCACCGGGAATACAGACATCTCTAAAAAAGAGCCTGTTCAGCTGACTGATTAGCCGGCTGAACAGGCTTGTTCTTTTAATCCTGAAGCTTGTACCATACTTCCACAGTTTTATTCACTACCTCATCAATCCGGCTGCTGTCTCTGCTTTCTATTACCCGGTACACCTCCATATGGGTATTATACACATACTCTCCGTTCTGGTGTTTATGGGTATTAGTGATAGAGGCCTGCATAAAGTCCATGACAAATGCATAGATCCTGGCGGCAATCTGATTGTGACAGGCCAGACCCAAAAGCCGGTGAAACTCCAGATCGTTCTGTGTGATTCTGGATTGGGGAGCCTTGCTCTCAATGAGCACTCTCAGATCTTCCAGATTATCTGCAATTTCCTTTCTTTCCAGGGCATTATCGTCGTAATGATCCAGAATCAGTTCCAGTATATCTGTTTCAAATACCTTTCGGAATTCATAAAGATTAGAAATGTCAGGATTTGATACAAAAAAGCTGAACAGCAGCGAATCCATCAATCCATTTCCAGGTGTTTCACATACATAAGTGCCATTGCCCACTCTGATATCTACCAGTCCAAATGCTGACAGAATCTTCATGGCTTCTCTTACAGAACCGCGGCTTACTCCTAACCCCTCAGAAATCTCCAGCTCATTAGGGAGCTTATCTCCTGGTTTCAGACGCCGTTCCATCAATAGCTGCTTGATGCTGTTAACCACAACATCTACGGCAGACTCCCTTTTACTAGCCTCAAACAAATTACTCATAGCTTCATCCCACTCCGATTTTAATCAATAATACTAATTTTACCAAAAAAACCATTATACGTCAAACAAATAGGCACAAAATAAGGACAGGTTGTTATTTTCCTGTCCTTGTTTTGTGCTTATTCTCTCCAGGGGTTCATTGCCGAGGACGGCTGCAGGATAGACCAGGTATCTACAGAGTTCGTAATCGCCTCATCAATCCTTGCGGCATCTCTTAGTTCTATCAATTCAACAATATCACGGTGTATTTTATATACGATTTCCCCGTTTTGCCCTTTATGGGTTGCCGCGATGGAAGGTTCCATAAAATCAATAATAAAATTATAAACCCGTTCTGCCAGCAGATTCCTGGAGGCCTGTCCCAAAAGTCTATGAAATTCTAAATCGTTCTCGGAAAGTTTTTTGTCAGAAGACCCTTTCGCTATCATCCCCTCTAGTTCATCCAGATTGTCGCGGAGTGCTTTTCTCTCTTTGCCATTCTCATCGTAGTGTTCCAGAATCATGGAAAGAATATCATTTTCGAAAATATGACGGAACTCATATAAATTTTCGATATCCGGATTCGATACAAAAAAACTAAATAGAAGAGAATCCATAATCGTATTTCCCGGTGTTTCGCAGACATAGGTTCCGTTCCCCACCCGTATATCCACGAGACCAAAGGCGGAAAGGATCTTCATAGCCTCTCTGACAGAACCCCGGCTGACACTTAAGTCTTCCGATATCTCCAGTTCACTGGGAAGCTTATCCCCCGGCTTTAAGGTCCTCTCCATGAGAAGCTGCTTAATGCTGTTTACTACAAGGTCTACCGCGGATTCACGCTTGCTTGCTTCGAATAAATTGCTCATTTTTTCACCTCCCGTCCTCCATCCCAATACATATAGATAGTTAGTCCCACAACCATTAGATATTCGTAAGCAGCGCTTAAATATTTTAATAGTTGATAATATTTTAACATGAATATTCATCATACGTCAAATATTAGATATAAGATATTATGCATAATATTACTTGTATATCTTTATGCAAATTTGACAAAGTGCATATAAATCTTGAAAAATTATGGCAAAACCGTTGACAAATCAGGCGATAAATGATATACATAAAACATCAGATGTTTAACGGATAACAAATGAATTGAGAAAAAGGAGATTGGATATGAAAAACAAGATTTTAGCAGCACTTTTAACAGTGGCATTAGTAGGAACTATGACTGCCTGCGGAAACAAGAGCGAGGGAGGAAGCACAGATTCTTCTAATACGCAGTCTTCCAGCAGTACTGCAAGTACAGATACTGAGGGCGGCGAAGATACTATGCTGGGAGCCGACAGTGCAACCGTGCGATTAAAAGTGGGTACAACCACAGCTCCTGAAGGTCACTACGTAAAAGGTCTGCAGGAAATGCAGAAATTACTGGAAGAATACAGCGACGGCGAGATGACACTGGATATCTATCCCAACTCTCAGCTGGGCAATGAAAGAGATATGATGGAAAACGTAGGGATGGGAGTACAGGAAATGTGCCTGATTTCTACCGGTCCGATACCAAACTTTGTATCTGACTTCGCAGTTCTTGACCTTCCTTACTTATTCGAAAATGAAGAACAGGCTTATAAGGTACTGGACGGAGAAGTTGGAACCTCTCTTCTGGGTCAGTTGGACAGCCAGGGAATCAAAGGAGTTGGTTTCTGGGAAAACGGATTCCGTGAAGTAACAAACGACAAAAAGGAAATCGTGACGCCGGATGATTTAAAAGGTATGAAGATTCGTACCATGGAAAACAACGTACATATGGCTACTTACCAGGCATTGGGCGCTACTGCAACGCCTATGGCATGGAGTGAAATCTTCACAGCCCTTCAGCAGGGAACCGTAGACGGACAGGAAAACCCAATTGCGATTATTGAGTCTGCCAAGGTGTATGAAGTACAGAAATATGTATCCATGATTGACTTATTCTATTCTCCCTGCGTACTGATGATTTCACAGAGCACGTATGATGGCTTCACAGACGCACAGAAAGAAGCCTTTGACAAAGCAGCAGAAGAAGCAAAGGATTATCAGAGAGAGTACAGCAGCAGCTATAATAAAGAAGCAATTCAGACAATGAAGGATGCCGGCGTAACAGTTACAGAGGTTGACAAAGCTGTATGGCAGGAAGCTGCAAATGCTGTATACGATCAGTTAGACAGCTTAAATCTGAACAAAGAACTGGTTGAAAAGATTCAGTCATCTAAGTAGAAGAGGTGGACACTTTGAAAAAACTATTTAACGGACTAAGGAGAGCGGAAGAAGTTCTTTTGGTAATATTAATGATTATCATGTGTGTGATTATCTTCGTTGCCACTGTTGCCCGTTTTACAGGATTATTCGTAATCCCCTGGGCGGAAGAGCTTGCCAGATACTGCATGATATGGATTATCTTCCTGGGCATCGGTGTTGCCGCTTGTAATGGAGAACATTTTTGTGTGGAGGCTTTGGAACTGTTTTGTTCCAAAGCGGTCCTGAAAGTGATATATGTACTGGATGCTGTATTGGTTTTAGGGTTTAGCTTATTTGCTTCCTATTATGGAATCACAATCCTGCAGAAGCAGATTGCCAGCGGACAGATAACACCCAGCCTGCGGTGGCCCATGTGGATTATGTATCTGTCTATCCCTCTGGGATTGATATTGATGGCCCTCTGCTATGCATGGCATACCTATGAAAGAGTTACAGCAAAAGAGACAGTAGAAGAAATCCAGCAGAAGGAGGATAAGGAACAATGATTATAGGAATGTTATTTGGAGTCTTATTCGTCATGCTGTTCCTGGGAGTCCCCATTGCCATCTGCCTTGGAATTGCAGTATGTGTGGCTATTGTAGCCAGCGGCAATATGAATCTGCTTCCCGCAGTTGCCCAGAGAATGTTTACTCAGGCTGATAACTTCACCCTGATGGCAGTTCCTTTCTTTATCCTGGCCGGCAACATTATGGAAAAAGGCGGAATCTCCAAACGACTGATTGACTTTATAGAAATATTAATGAGAAGAATTCCAGGACGACTGTCCTGTATTACCGTAGTGGCATCCGCATTCTTCGGAGCTATCTCCGGTTCCAACCCGGCAACGGTTGCTGCTATCGGCGGCATCACCGTTCCCAGAATGAAACAAAAAGGGTATCCGGACGATATCGCTGCAGCTGTTGCAGCTTCCGGCGGCACCCTGGGGGTTGTAATTCCCCCAAGTATCCCTATGGTTACTTATGCAGTTACGGCTTCCGTATCTGTAGGAACCATGTTTATGGCAGGTGTTATCCCCGGATTATTGCTGGCAGTAGTTCTGATTGCTACCAACATTGTAATCTGTAAAAAATATGATGCAGCAGAGACTGGTAAAGTTACACTGAGAGCTTTCGCCCACTCCTTTAAGGAAGCTATCCTTGCAATTTTTATGCCGGTAATAATCCTGGGTGGTATTTACGGCGGGTTATTCACCCCTACAGAATCTGCCGCAGTTGCCTGTGTGTATGCATTTATCATCAGTGTGTTTGTTTACAAAGAACTGAAAATGAAGGACATCTACGAAATATTTCGCAAATCCACAGTAAGCTCTGCAGTGGTATTGTTTGTGGTCAGTATGTCAGCTCCATTTGCCTGGTTTATGACAAATCAGAACATTCCTACATTTATCGCGTCCAGCGTGCTGGGGCTGTTCACCAATAAAGTGGCACTGCTGCTGATGATTAACGTAATTCTGTTATTCCTGGGATGTTTCCTGGAAACGCAGTCAATTATCCTTCTGGTAACCCCAATCCTGTTGCCAATCGCGACATCCCTGGGATTATCACCTATCGCATTAGGTATCATCATTATTATCAATACATCCATCGGCATGATAACGCCGCCTATGGCAGTAAACCTGTTTGTTGCTTCTGGAATTGCCAACACCAGTATTGGTAAGATTAGCAAACGGATTATTCCATACCTCTGTGTCGAGATTGCAACTTTGCTGGTTATGACTTTTATTCCGGCAATTATCACCTGGCTTCCGGGTGTGATGGGGGTTTGATAGTAACTTACAACTTATAAAAACATATTTTAAGGAGGTTTTAGCATGAATACCGCAGAACTGAAACAAATGGCAAATCATCTGAGAATGACAGCTGTGGACATGGTTTATAAAGGAAAGGACGGACATCCGGGACCAGCGCTGTCTATTGCAGACATCGTGGCAACTCTGTTCTTTGATGAGATGAGAATCGATCCCGCTAACCCGGACTGGGAAGACAGAGACCGTTTTATCTTATCCAAAGGACACGCCTGCCCTATCTACTATGCGGCCCTGTCTGAAAAAGGATACTTTGGAGACAAGATCGAAGATTTTAAGCTGAGAGCCCTGGGCAGCAAGTTCCAGGGACACCCGGTTATGAATAAAACCAAAGGGGTGGATATGACGTCCGGTTCCTTAGGAAATGGTATTTCCATTGCCGGGGGAATGGCCCTGGCCGGCAAATACAGAAAGAAAGACTACAATGTATTCGTCATCGCCGGAGATGGGGAGCTTCAGGAGGGCGTGTGCTGGGAGGGCATTAACTCCGCGGCAGGCCATAAGCTGGATAACCTCATTGTATTCGTAGACAAAAACGGCTGGCAGAGCGGGGGCTCCGTGGAGGAGACCATCGGTGCCAACAACATCAAAGAGCGTTTTGAGGCCTTCCAGTGGGATGCCCAGGAAATCGACGGCCATGATATTGACGCCATTAAGGCAGCCATCGCTAAAGCAAAGGCAGCCAAGGGAAAACCAAGCGTTATCGTGTGCGACTGTGTGAAAGGAAAAGGACTTTCTTTCATGGAAAATGACAATGCATGGCACAAAGGAGTGCCCACAGACGAACAGTACCAGCAGGCAGTGAAAGAATTAGGAGGTGCGAAATAATGGCAGAATTCAAGGGAACGAGAGAAGCCTTTGCTGCGGCACTCATCGATTTAGCAGCAAAAGATGACAAAATTATGTTTGTTTCACCTGACTCATTAAAAGCAATGCGTGCAACCAAATTCGCAGAGTTATATCCGGATCAGTACGTGGAGGTGGGAATCTCCGAGCAAAATGCAGTGGATACCGCCGCAGGGCTGGCAGCTGCAGGACTGACCCCCTTTGTGGGCACCTATGCAGGGTTTATGACCATGCGTGCCTGCGAGCAGATGCGTACCTTTGTAGCTTACCCGAACCTGAATGTAAAGTTTGTGGGAATCAACTCCGGCCTTTTGGGCGGGGAGAGGGAAGGGGTTACCCATCAGTTCTATGAAGACCTGGGCATCCTTTCCAACATACCAAACTACACCATTTTAACCCCGGCAGACGGTCCCCAGACCTACAAAGCTGTACAGATGGCGGCAGAGATTGACGGTCCGGTGTATGTAAGAGCAGGAAGCGGGAGAGAAGCAGATGTCTATGAGAAAGAAGCCTCTTTCTCACCGGACGGCATCACCATCTTAAGAGAGTACGGGGATGACACTCTGCTCTTATCCAGCGGATTTGTCCTGAACCGTGTACTGGCAGCCGCAGACCTGTTAAAAGAGCAGGGCGTGAACGTGACTGTAGGAGATATCAACATTTTATACGGAAAGAATCCAGAGAAGATCATCGAGGCTATTAAGAAGGCTAAGAAGATTGTGACTGTGGAGGACCACAATGTAAACGGAGGCATGGGAGCATACATAAGCAAGCTGGCAGTTGAGAACGCCCCGAAATTCGTAAAGCGCATGGGACTTACCACCTTCGGAGAGTCCGGTCCTGCCAAAGAACTGGCAGATTACTACGGATTTTCACCGGAGAATATCGCAAAGACTGTAAAAGAAAATTTATAATTCACAATCAGTAATACAATGACCTATAAGCGGCATACCGGTTCTCAAAACCGGTGTGCCAGAACAAAAGGAAAAGAGGAAGAGATCATGAGCAAAATCGTAGTAAGTGTAATCGGTGCCGGGGGAAAAATGGGAACCAGAACCAGCAACAACCTGGCAAAAAAGCCGGAGGATTTCGAACTGCTTCTGGTAGAAGCAACCGAGGCAGGAATCCAGAGTATTAAAGACAGGGGCTTTGAGCCTACTCCGGTAGAAGAGGCGCTGTCTAAAGCAGATGTAGTGGTGTTCGCAGTGCCGGATACTCTAATCGGAAAACTTTCCGCTATCTATGTACCCCAGTTAAAACCGGGAACCGGATTCATCATCTTGGACCCTGCAGCAGCAGTGGCAAGAGAGCTGACCTTAAGAGAGGACTGCACCTTTGGAGTAGCTCATCCCTGCCATCCCTCCTATTTCCTGGATCAGGATACCTTTGAAGCACGCCAGGACCGTTTCGGCGGCATGGGCGGAAAACAGGATATCGTAATGTCCAAGATTCAGGGAGACGATGACCGTTTTGCACAGTGCGTGGAAGTGGCAAAACAGATGTATGCGCCGGTAGAGCATGCATATGTGATGTCCTCTGAGCAGATTGCATTCTTAGAGCCTACCCTGGTAGAGCTTCTGGGAGCTACCTGCTTATATGCCATGGCAGAGACCGTGGAAGAAGCAGTAAAGAGAGGCATTCCGAAAGAAGCAGCAGTCTCCTTCCTGACCGGCCATATCTATAATCTGTCAGCTAACTTCCTGGGCTATATCCCCGGAAACCCACCGGTATCCGATGCGTGCAAAGTGGCCATCGGACTTGGAAACCGTCTGGTTATGAGAGAAAACTGGAAAGACATCTGGAAAGATGAGGTCCTGGACAAAGTAATCGCAACCATGCTGCATCCGGAAAATCCACAGATCTAATCCTGAAACCCGGTCCCGGCGCACACCTCCGGGAAGGTACGCCGGGGCATATGAAAAGTAAAACCATTTTGCCAAAAATAAAGAATTTTATCTTAATGTGGAAAGACTGCCATACTCAACTAATTCATGTATAGACAAAGCAAAGAAAAAGTTGACGAGGCGCTACGCGGGTGTTATATTTACATCATAACATACCATGTTACGACGTAAGGGTAAAGAGAGTAAGAGAAAGGATAAGATAAGTATGAAAATCGTTGTTTTAGACGGCTATACAGAGAATCCGGGAGATTTATCCTGGGGAGATATGGAAGCACTTGGGGAACTTACGGTTTATGACCGCACATCTCTGACAGATATGCAGGAAGTAATTGACAGGATTGGTGATGCAGAAGCGGTCATTACCAATAAGACTCCTCTTCCCAAAGAAGTATTCGACGCATGCCCGAATATAAAATATGTGGGTGTTCTGGCTACAGGATACAACGTAGTTGACGTTGACACTGCAAAAGCCAAAGGCATTCCGGTATGCAATATTCCTACCTATGGAACCGCAGCAGTAGGTCAGTTTGCCATTGCCCTGCTTCTGGAGATCTGCCATCACATCGGCCATCACGACAAGGCAGTCCATGAGGGACGCTGGGAGAGTAACCCGGACTGGTGCTTCTGGGACTATCCCCTTATTGAGCTGGCGGACAAAACTATGGGAATTATTGGTTTTGGAAGAATCGGCCAGGCAACCGGCCGTATTGCAAAAGCTCTGGGTATGAAAGTAATTGCCAACGACGAATATCCAAACGACAGCGGCAAGGAAATTGCAGAATATGTAAGCAGAGAAGAATTATTCGCCCAGGCTGACGTTATAGCCCTGCACTGCCCGCTGTTCCCATCTACACAGGGAATCATTAACAAAGAAAACATTGCCAAGATGAAAGACGGTGTTATCATTCTCAATAACTCCAGAGGTCCTCTTATCGTGGAGGAAGACTTAAGGGATGCGTTAAACAGCGGAAAAGTAGCGGCAGCGGGCCTGGATGTAGTATCCACAGAGCCCATTAAGGGAGATAACCCCCTTCTGCAGGCAAAGAACTGCATCATCACACCGCACATCTCCTGGGCTCCAAAGGAATCCAGACAGAGACTGATGGACATTGCTGTAGAAGACTTAAAAGCCTTCGTTGCCGGCAATCCAATCAATGTAGTGAATAAATAAAAGAAATACCCAATTAAGCCAAAAACAAAACATCAACCTAAAAAATAAGATTTATTCCCCCTAAAACCCCCAGGTACTGCCATACCCGGGGGTTTTTTCTGACATTTGCCGGAGCAGCAAAAAAGGACTGCCCTTACATAATAAGAGCAGTCCTCAACTTCGCTTTATATTATAATTTTTCTACATTAGCTGCCTGCATTCCGCGAGCGCCTTCTGTTAAATCATAAGATACAGCCTGGCCTTCTTCTAAGGATTTGAATCCGTCGCCATTGATTGCAGAGAAATGTACGAAAACGTCAGCTCCGTCTTCTCCAGTAATAAATCCATAACCTTTTTCCGCATTGAACCACTTAACAGTTCCTTTGTTCATGATGTTACCTCCATAAATATAAATAAATAATAGATAAAAATACTGGAAAATAAAAAATCCACCAGCTATTACAGATCATATTGTGTATAAATATAATCTCTAATAACTAGTGAATTACTTTACATCCAATAAATCCTTTGACACCATTAAGTATAGTCTGAAAACTGGAAAAAGTCAAGGAAAAAAATAAGAGTTTTACAAAAAAAGATCAAAAAGAAAAGGAGGGGACGGACGATGAAAGTGACGCTGGGGCGGAGGGGAAGACAGGGGCCTTGGAGGGCAGGAGGGGGCTGGGGAAGACGCTCCAGTCGTTCACTGTCTCTAAGGAAAAAGCGGCATCCCCTGGGGAGCACCGTTCACACAGTCCAGGAATGCCTTAGATGCATTCCCGGCCAGTGGTTCACTTTTTTTCGGCCTGGACTGCCGAAAAAATCTCCTCCGGGGATGCCGCTTTTGCCTAAGAGACAGTAAAACTCCTTCCGAATCGTCTTCTCCAGCCCCCTCCTGCCCTCCAAGGCCCCTGTCTTCCCCTCCGCCCCAGCGTCACTTTCACCTGGTTATTAAAAAGTTAGAGTAGCTTAGTGTAGAAACCATAGTTAATCATTACAGACAGAGGATTGCTTCAATCAAGGTCTTTTGTCACAGAGCAAAAAGCGATAGTTAGGGGATAATAACAATCTGAGCGTTTATAGGGGTTCAACGCTTAATATTTTTGCTTTTTATATGCGGATATCTGGCCGAAATCGGGTTGATTTATAAATTCATTGATTTCTTTCAGCTTAAAACTCAATTTTTTGAAGAATAAAATCTGTTGCAGCTTCTGAAACGCTATATCATCATTATAGAGGATAACCAGCATCTATTTGTTGGTTGTGCCTTCCAAAAAAACAGGCTGTAAAATTTTACGTTCAATTTTACAACTCTTATTTTATATGTAAGTTTCCGGACTCTTTGGCCGATACATAGGAGACGGCATTTTATCCAGGGATACGAACCCCGGTTCCGCATTGATGACATCTGGAATCCGGTTCACCAGGGAGGAGCAGATGATATAAGGAGGCTCCAGGCCGGGGATGGTGACTTGAAGGTCAGGCTCCCCATGGAATTCCCACCCATGGAATTCGGGTTCATCAGGATCACAGATTTTGGAAATGAATTCACTGCACAGGAGGATGCCTTCTTTGGTTTCGATTTCCGTGATCTGGTTCCATCCCCTGACACGGCCGGAGGGAATATTGCGGTTTCCGCCGTCATAACGGGTATCGTGGTCGGCTAATACCGGTTCCAGCATATTAGTGATCTTTGTAGGGGTCATGCCGATTCTTGCGGCAAGTGCCTCTAAGGTTCTTCCGAGCCAGTCAGGATCCACATCTCCGCTTGCAGTTCTTGCACGGAACTCATCTTCTGTAAGACCGAAACCAATTCCTTTAGTGGCTTCTTCGCCGTATATATTCTGATTAGCCACGGCCCTTCCAATGATTTTGTCGATTTTATGGCAGCAGGCGCTCATGGTGCAGCCAAGATTCAGCCATACAACATCCTGGATTCCCACGGAAGTCAAAGTAACGCTGTTGTCCTTGGCGATTTTATCCATATGGGCGCTTTCTGTCGGGTTGGATCTCCAGGGGTAAAAGGTCTCTTCCGCAAGAGAGATTACGTTAAAACCATAGCTTAGGCACTCTTCAAAAATTGGCTGCATATCTTTGATAAGACTTTTGGCACAGATAGCAACAATGTCTGCCTTTGTGACAGAAAGGATTTCCTCTGGGCGGTCGCTGACGGTGATGCCCAGTTTGCGCCCAAGTTCCAGAACATCGCCCAGATCCTCTCCTATGTGGGAGAATTTATCAATGGCGGCAACCAGTTCATAACCCTTTTCCAGCATTAAACGGGCAGTCATCCGTCCCATGGCCCCAACACCATATACAATTACTTTTATCTTTTCTGATCTAGACATTTTCCAAAGCTCCCTTCATATTCATTACACCGATACGTTCTCCGTCCGGCCCCCGGTATTCATAAATAGTACAAGATGGATCAGGCGAATAGGGTCCTTTCAAAAGAGGGTAGCTGCCCTCTTTTAGGAGCTGAATGGTCTTCTCAAGATCATCTACAGTAAATCCGAATAATTTTCCGGACTGAGCGGTTGGCATATTGGGCATGCCCGAAACTAACTCTATCATAGGCTGCCCGAACATGGGCTGTGCCCCCGGTGTTACCATAAAGGCTGTCTCCACTCCATCTTCTTCTACATATCTGCGTTCGCATTCCAGACCAATAATGTCTCTGTAAAAGGAAACGGATTTCTCCATATCACTTACATACAGTACCACATAAGAAAACTTCATTTTGTAGGTCTCCCTTCTCTTAAATGTTTTATATTGTTATATTGTTTGTATTGACAAAACTAGTGTAATACATTACAATACAAATGTCAAGATATTACAATACAAAAGGAGGGTACAATATGAAAATCCAAATTGCTATGGATTTTGGAACCATCGAGGAATGTAAGGCAATATTAAAGGATGTAGCAGAGTATGTAGACATTGTGGAGATAGGAGCGATTGTAACAGAATATGGTTTTCGTGCATTGGATGAGATAAAAGCGGCATTTCCGAAGCCGGAATATCTTGTGGATCTGAAAATAGCGGACGGCGGTGGATATTTTGTAGAAATGGCACATAGATACGGAGCCGATTATGTAACCGTATTGGGTGTTGTGGATGATGCCACAGTCCGGAATGCACTGGAGACCGGAGACAAACTGGGAATCCAGATCGTGGCGGATATGCTTGGGGTCCCTAACTTTATGGAGCGGACCAAACAGTTAGACGCTATGGGAATGCATTATTTGAGCGTACATACACCTGCTGATCTTCAGATGTTAAATCATACTCCCTTTGAACATTTAAAAATTGCCAGGCAGCTGGTGAAGAAATCAAAGCTTTCTGTGGCCGGAGGCCTGGGGCCTGAAAATGTACAGGAGGTTCTCCCTTATAAACCGGAGATCATCATCTCGGGCTCGGCGCTGACTATGGCGGAAGACAGAGCAGATAACGCAAAGAAACTTAGAGAAATAGTGGATAACTGTAAATAAGACCCTTCCAAACGACAAGTTCGTTTAGGGTGTATGAGACTGAAAGGAAATTTATAAATGGATACGAAACTTTATAGAAAAGAAACTGCAAGAGGGATTCAAGTTGCTCTTGACAGCGTCAGCGAAGAATGTATTGAACAGATCATAAGAGAAATCGAGAATGCACCGAGAGTATTTTTTACAGGGGCGGGAAGATCCTTCCTGATGGTGCAGGCGGTGGCAATGGCATTTATGCAGATCGGCATTACATCTTATGTGACCGGAGGTGTCACAACACCGGCCATTGAACCCGGGGATCTGCTGATTGCAGCATCCTGTTCAGGAGAGACGCAGTCAGTGGCATTGTTTGTGGAACAGGCAAGAAAATGCGGTGTGAAGGTAGCCCTTCTTACGGCAAACGAAGAATCAAGAATGGGGAAAATGGCGGACATAGTCATCAAAATGGCTGCTGATTCAGAACCTGGCAGCGTCCAGGAAAACTGGGTGACGGATAACCGATTTGAGCATGCTATTGTTCCCTTGGGAGACTGTCTGATGGAATATCTGGCAAGGGATAGGGGGGCTTCCGGCAGTACAATCTCAGAGAATCATGCAAATATAGAGTAGCTTGGCGGAGCGTCTGCCGGGAGCGCAGGGTCAGGTCATCATGACCAGCTTGTAGATGTCTGAACGGATGATTTCTTTGGAAACCTGCACCGGGCGGTGGTTCTGATCAGACAATTCATTATAGACATAGAGAAGAGGAGAATCATTTTCAATATTGAACAGGGCTACTTCTTCTTCCGTGGCAAAGCAGATGCTGATGGTACTGGTACCGTGGCAGGGGGTTATATTGTGTTTCAGCAAAGCTTCGTTAATGGAATTTCCCAATCCTTCACCGGCTAAAAAGTCAAAGGATTTCGGAAAATAAAGAGTCTCTAAATGGACGGGGATATCATCGGCCAGCCGGAGACGCTTAATGATGATGGCTTCTTCATGCTCCTTCAGTTTGAGAAAGTTAGCAATCTTTTTAGGCGGGACTTCCAAAGAATAAGAAAGAAGCTTTGTAGTTGCCACCCGTCCGGATCGTTCCACTGCCTCTTTGAAGGGCATTCGAGGGTAGCTTGTACGAATACTTTTATCAATACAGACAAAAGTGCCTTTGCCTGGTTTTCTCACAAGAAGCCCTTCGTCGGTAAGCTCTTCCAGAGCTTTGCGGACGGTAATGCGGCTGATGCCATAGCTTTCGCTTAATTCGATCTCCGTGGGGATTTTTTCATCCCGGGAATACTCACCGGATTCGATCTGGCTTCGGATAATATTCGACAATTGTCGGTATAACGGCGTAAGACTGGAGGAGTCGAGTTGTGAAATAACGCTATGATTCATAGTTGGTAGGTCCTTTCTATGTTTATAACAAAGTGTAATACAAATAGCTACTTTTATCATAAGCCATTTCTTGGAAAAGTTCAAGTGCGGATGCAAAGCAAAAAGGTATCATTAAAATTTAGATAATGCTGAAAGAAAAATAAAGACATATAGGACATTTCTAATGCTGTTTATACTGTAATGTATTAAATGTGAAGTAAAAGGTGATTGGAGGGAAAAATTATGATGTTTTCTTATTTTATGCTTTATGTCAAAGACATTGATGAGCATATTGAATTCTATAGAGATATTATGGGGCTGGAGATGGAAACTTATTACGAGGAAGAGGGCGGCATGAACGATGGTATGATCAAGGTTGCTTTCATGGTGGACAAAGGGAAACGGCCGATGATTGATGTGCCCATGATCGAATTAGTGGCAAACTCTCCGGATGATGCGCCGGTGCACTGCGGATATCAGATCGGGATACAGGTGGACTCTTCCCAGCGGGTGGATAAATTAATGAAAGAGCATGGTTACCCTTTGATCAACGGGCCGCTTTACCGGGAGGATGGACGGATCACTCTGATGGAGTATGTGGGCCCGGAGGGCACCAGAGTTGCAACTATGGAAGTAAAAGAGATATAGGCCGGCAAGGAGAAGGAAAAAATGGATGTTTGTATTATCGGATGCGGAAACCAGGGAGGCTGCTTTGGGGCATTGCTGGCCATGGAAGAGGAGGTCGGACGTGTGGTGCTTGCGGATATGGAGCTGGAGCAGGCCCGGCATGTTAAGCAATTAATTCATGAAATCGGAGGAAAAGCATCGCAGACCATTGTAGAGACTGCTGGCGTGAACGCAATGGATCCTCAGGATGTAGCTAAAGTGGCAGAAAACTGTAACTTTATTTTTAATGGGATCCTGCCGTTTTGTAATCTTGCGGTAATGCAAGGTGCACTATTGGCAGGTGCCCATTATATGGATTTGTATGCATTGTCTTCGGACCTTGAAGGGACACGTTATGAAGAAACCGTGGAGGCCCAGATGGAGCTTGATCAGAAATTCAAAGATGCAGGTCTTACGGCATTTTTAAGTCAGGGGGTCTCACCGGGATGGGTGAATCTGGCGTCCAAATATATCACAGACCAGATGGACGAAGTGGATGAGATAGGGGTGCGGAGTATTACATGGCTGGAAGCAACAGATATTGTTGCCATGGGGCCGCCGGTATTGTCCATAGAAATGACCCTGCATCTGGAACCCCCAAGCTATTACAAAGACGGTGTGATTGTTCCTTTGGATGATGAGCTGGCCTTTGCCGAGGAATTTCAATTTCCGAAACCGGCGGGGACTAAGAAAATATTTATGGAAAGCGTATCCTGCGTAGAGGCCTTGATTCGGAAATTTACGGATAAACCGGTGCACCGGATCTACCACCGGGGAGGTATTTTCTCCGGAACATCAGATATAAAAGACGTAATTTTTCAGGCTGTCAGAAAACAGGTGATCGAACATCCCCAAAGGGAGATGCTGAATCTCAAGGAGGCGCTTGCCTCATCGTTAAAGCCCATGGCCAATGTGGATTATAAAGCTATGGTGGAATCGGGAGAGCTGATCAATGGCGCTGATACTGCGGCAGTCATTGTCTATGGAAAGAAGAAAGGGCAGAAGGTCCGTCATGAAATGACTTTTAACAGTACGCTTCACGAGGCCATTAAGCATCTTTCGTGGGCCGGAAACGGGGCGTACAGTACCGTGGGAAGTCTTCCCATCATTCTGGCTGGCATGCTGATGCGGGGAGAATTTACCCGGACCGGTGTGATCGCACCAGGGCAGCTTGAGGAACCCGAAATGATTTTTAGAAAGCTGGAGGGAAGAGGGCATATTCTGGGAGAAAAAATTGAAAGGTACACCTGCATGGACGTGCAGTGACTTTATACAAAAGATTGGTGCGTCTGCCGCCTTGAGATGATACCGTCCAGGGCAGCCTGGTGACACCTGAATCAACAAATCAAAAGGAGGTATATCGAATGAAAAAGAATTTTGTAAGAAAATTAACGGCATCCGTTTTATGCGCCGCGCTGGTGGGGTCAATAGCAGGCTGCTCAGGCCTGTCAGCAGAATCCGCCTCTGGCAGCAAAAGCAAAACGTCGGATGAAGCGGAATCTGACAGACCATTGAATCCGGAGGGAACAAAGGTTGGGGTGCTGTGCTCGCCGCTGAGCTGGGGGGAAGAAAACTACAGAATGGTTGAAAAGTGTATTGAGAAATTCGGTGAGGACAGAATTGAAGTGACAACGCTGCCCGAGGATGCCGATGCCCAGACCATCGTGTCCCAGGCGACTACCCTGGCAAGTGAAACAGAGATAGGAGCCATCGTCATCAACGAGGCGGTTCCCGGATCCATCGCGGCAGCGGATGCGGCAAAAGCGGTGAATTCAGAGCTGCTTGTCATCATGGTCAACCCATCCGAGGATCCGCCAGAGGTTTCTAAATCAGCAGATCTCGGTGTGATGACTGTCTTTGAGGAGTTAACCATAGCTGCTGCCGAGCAGGCCGCAGAAAAAAATTGTGAAGTTTTGGTACTTGAAGTTCCCGTAGACCAGCAGGGAATGGAACGGGCCCAGATGAGGATCAATGCCTGCCAGGAAAAATGTGATGAGCTGGGGATCAAATTGGTGACAAATTCCCTTCCCAGTGAATCAGATGCCAATACAAGGCCGCAGATGATCCAGGCAGCAAAAGAGGATATCTATAATAAGCTGGACGAATACGGCAACAATGTTGGGTTTATGTCATTCAGCTCATTCTGCGCCACCGCTATCTTCACTGCTCTTTGTGAAGAGGGCAGAGGATATATTGTAGGGACCCCTGATCCCGGCCCCTTTGGCCCAGGATTTATGGATGCTTTTAATATCACTGCAGATGCAGACCACATTCTGGATATGGATTGGACCAATAAAGCCATTGCCGATGCTCTGGCTGAAAAGAATATGACAGGACATTTCTGCAACTGGGAGATCCCCTATTTTTCAACCATGATGTATGGAAGCATTGCATATGCCATTGCCTACCTGGATGGGGAAGAGAACACCGTTGATATTGACACGTGGATGAAGTACGCCAAAGAAAGTTTTGGCCTGGATGATACACAGGTTGAATATTTCCCATATGAAAAAAAAGGTACCACCTATGACAATTTTGCAATGGTAAATTCTCCGTTCAAGTGGTACGGAGAGGAAATCGGCGTGGAATAACAGCCAAATAACTGAAAAAGGGGCGAAATACCGGCCCCTTTTTCCCAATATCTGTAGGATAAGCGAGAGAGGAAACGCATTATGGGGAAAGAAATTCTTGCTTTAGAGCATATTTCCAAGGCATATTCAGGAAATCCTGTGCTGAATGATATTACGGTTCGCCTGAATAAAGGCGAAGTGGTGTCTTTGGTTGGTGAGAACGGGGCCGGTAAATCAACCCTGATGAATATCCTGTTTGGAATGGGTGTGATCCAAAATACCGGAGGGTTTGAAGGACGTATTTTGTATCATGGACAGCCCGTGGATATTGATTCTCCTAATAAAGCACTGGCTATGGGGATCGGTATGGTCCATCAGGAGTTTATGCTGATGGATGATTACACCATAGCGGAAAATATCAAATTAAATAAAGAAAACACAAAAAAGGGCATTGTAACAAAACCCCTTAAGGGACAGCTTGATGTGCTGGATTATCAGACAATGGGAGCAGAAGCCAGAAAGGCCCTTGACCGGGTAAAACTTACCATCGACGAATGGCTGCCGGTAGCGGGTTTGCCGGTGGGCACCATGCAGTTTGTAGAGATTGCAAAGACCTTAGATAATGAAAATGTACAGGTCTTGATATTTGATGAACCGACAGCGGTATTGACGGAATCAGAATCAAGAGTTCTGTTGGACATAATAAAAGAACTGACGGCAAAGGGAATCGCCTGTCTGTTCATCAGCCATAAGCTGGAAGAAGTATTGGAAGTATCCGATCAGATACTCGTGCTCCGTGACGGTTACGTGGTGGGCGAGTTCGGACGGGGAGAAACAAATGCCCTGGAGCTGGCAAAGTTGATGGTTGGGCGTGAAATGTCCAGGGATGATATTGAAATCAGGGACAAAAGCGGCGAGCCGGTTGTTATGTCTATCCGCGATTTAAAGGTTCAAATGCCGGGGGAACGTGTGGAGGGGATTTCCCTTGATATTTATAAAGGGGAGATCCTGGGCATCTGCGGTTTGGCAGGATCGGGGAAGCTTGGAATTGCCAATGGAATTCATGGTCTGTATCAATCCAGCGGGTCCGTAATCTATGAGGGAGAACCGTTGGATATTAAAAATACCGGAGAGGTGCTTTCGAGAAAGATTGCGTTTCTATCAGAGGACCGTAAAAAGGTGGGGCTGATGCTGGAAGAAAGCATTAAAACAAACTGTGTCATGAGCAGCAGTGTGGTCCGGGGACGCTTTACCAAAAAGGTATGCGGAATCCGCATGGAAGATAAAAAAGCGGCCGAGGAAGCTGCCAACCGGATGATACAGGATCTGCATATCAAATGCACCGGAGCCAATCAGCCGGTGGGCGCTTTAAGCGGCGGGAACCAGCAGAAGGTATGTGTGGCGGCCATGCTGCTTCAGGAGCCGGATATGATCTTCGCATCAGAGCCCAGCCGCGGCGTAGATGTAGGGGCCAAAAAACTAATTCTTGATTATCTGAAAAAACTAAATCGTGAAAATGGGATTACTATTGTGGTGACATCCAGTGAATTAAATGAGCTGCGAAGTATCTGTGACCGTATTGTTGTAGTTGCCAGGGGAAGGCAGACTGGGATCCTTCGGGCAGATGAAGCATCTGAGCAGTTTGGCATTCTTATGATGGACGCGGAAAAAATAGCGGCAGAAGGCGGGGTGGAAGTGTGAAAACAAAGAGTAAAATTAAAATTGTACCATTCATTATTCCAGTTTTTATTCTGCTCATGCTGGTGATACTTGCGGTAAAAGGCCTGTCTGTGGGAGAGTATGTTACGTTGAGTCTGAGGCGTACCTGTATGCTGATGGTCATGGTGCTGTCGGTCACGCCTACAATGTACAGCGGTGTCGGAATAAATTACGGGGTAACGGTTGGCTTCGTCTGTGGTCTTGCAGGAGCAGTCATGGGGATCAGCACCGGATCCTCAGGCGTGATGCTGATGTTTCTTTGCATCCTTTTTAGCCTCCCCTTTGCGATAGCAGCAGGAATTGCCTATGGTATTCTGTTAAATAAAGTAAAGGGTGCGGAGGATCTGATATCCACGTATGCCGGTTATGCCTTTGTGGCCGTGGGTTCCATCATTTGGGTGGTATTAAAACCAAGCAATCAAGCTCTTCGGTTCGCAAATGGAGAAGGCATCCGTACCCAGGTGGCATTGGATGGATTGTTTAAGGACCTTTTGACTAATTTTGCATCTGTTAAAATTGGAAGCCTTGAGATTCCGGTGGGATTCCTGGCGGTGGTACTGGCTTTTTGCGGAATGATGGCACTTTTTATGCGATCTGCAACGGGGAGAAAAATGAAGGTAGTCGGAAACAATCCTGTATACGCCCGCTCCATCGGAATCAACGTGGAGCGTTACCGCCTGTTAAGCGTGGTACTTTCCACGGTACTGGCGGCTGTGGGTATCGCGTTTTATGCGCAGACTTTTGGGTTTTATGAGTTTTATTCCTCGTACTTACAGTTGGGATTCACCTGTGTGGCAGGGGTGTTGATTGGGGGCGCCATTGGAAACAAGGTTACGATGTGGAATGTGATCTATGGATGCTTTCTTTTTGAAACTATTTTGACACTCAGTACGCCAGTGGCCAATAAAGTATTCACTTCAGGATCGATGGCCGAGATCATACGCCTTCTGATCACGAACGGAGTTATCCTTTATGCATTGACAAAACAAGGAGGTGGAGAACATGAAAGATAAAGCAGCGATGGCTGATACCGGCGTCTTACGCATAACTAAAATTTTGAAGGATAATATTGTCGTGCTTTTCTTTCTGGTGTTTACTATATTTATGGTGATAAACGCCGGATCTCCTATGGTTTCCTGGGGACTGGATGCCAGCTCCCGTTTCTTTCGGAATATACTGCTTATTACGGCATTGATTCTTCCGATCATGTCCGGTGTGGGTTTAAACTTCGGTATCACACTGGGCGCTATGGCAGCGCAGCTGGCTTTGGTGCTCATTATGATCCTGCAGATCGACAGCCAGCCCCTTTCCATTGTCTATTGGGCAGTGCTGACCGTTATAATTTCCATAGTCTGCGGTAAGCTTTTGGCGCTGCTCTTTAACAAGACAAAGGGTCATGAAATGATCGCGGGGCTTTTGGTGGGGTTCTTTGCAAACGGTATTTATGAATTTCTTCTGATGGTCCTCTGTGGGGATATCCTCAAAATCGATGTAAACGGCCTGGTCGTAAAAAAGGGTGAGGCCATCAAGGCCACGGTCAGTGTCTCGGACGGACTTACAGGAGTTTTGGACAACGCCTTTCCCATAGCTTATTATTACATTGCCTATCTGATACTGATCATCGCAGTGGTTTATTTTCTGGGAAAACTGGTTTGGACTGTGTTAAAAGGAGACACTGGGCAAAAAAAGGCACAGGCAGTCCAAACTGTGGCGGGGATTGTCATATCTACAGCAATATTCATATTCTGCATGTACAATGAGGGTGTGAAAAGATTTCTTCTGAAGGTGGACTTTCCCTTTGTCACGGCAGTCATATCGTTGCTTGTGATCCTGGCCGTTAGGAGAATCATGAGATCCAAGCTGGGACATGATTTTATATCGGTAAGAAATGATATGCATATTGCCGCTTCGGTAGGGATTAACGTGGACAAAAGCAGAACGATGTCTATTATTCTTTCTACCATCATCGCAGGCTTGGGAGAAATGTTTTATATACAGAACCTTGGAACGATGAATACCTACATCATGCATAATACAGTGGCGATTTATGCCATAGCCGCTATTTTGATCGGCGGCGCCACGGTACGCAGCGCGAACATTAAAAATGTACTGATCGGAAACATTCTTTTCCAGATTATCTATACCTGCGCACCAAATGCGGCAAAAGCCCTGATGGGAAGCTCTCAGATCGGGGAATACTTCCGGGTATTCTTCTGTTATGCGATTATAGCCTTTGCCATAGTCAGCAATGCTATCAAGGAAACAAACGCAGCCAATAAAAAGGCACGGGGAATATAATAAAAAACAGAGCATTTTGGAATCAGATTCTGAAATGCTCTGTTTTTTAAAAATTCCTCTAAAATATAGTTTCTGTCTCTTTGAATTCCACCCCGTGACCGAAGGCTCCATCCATAAGGACCATTTTTCCGGCAAATTCGCTTGCCGCATCCAAACCAGCATAGATGGCGTTCTCTCTTGCGGCGTCATCTGCTCTGTCATGTTCCTTTGACCATTTTATATAGCTTGAGAAAAATGCGGTCAAAAAGGAATCTCCGGCCCCTTGGGTATCCACTGCTTTTACAAGAACCGCATCCCTGTGGTATGTTTTAGAACCGTCAAAGAACCAGGAGCCCTCACTTCCCCTGGTTGCCAGGACCCCTATGCAGCCGAAGGCATAGACCCGCTTCATACGTTCCAGCATTTCATCGATGGTGATATGAGAGCAGGACATAATGGCATAATCAACGTTTTTGCATACATATCTGCAGTACATTTCACTGTATTCCGTGCTGAGATCCATGATGATGGGAACTCCCAGCTCTTTTACCTCTTCCAGGCAATGTTCTGTTGCCGCATATACATCCGTGTGGATCAGATCAAATCCAGCGATGTAAGCCATATCTTTTTTATTGAGGATCAAGGTGAATCCATTACTCATATCAGAACTGTCTGTTTCCGGAAAGAAACGCTCTCCGTCAACAATTTTTACAGCCGGCCGGAGCGTGGGGCCAAAGTGAATGTGGCATCTGCTGGTGTCGATATTCATCTCATCGGCAGTTTTGATAATGTGCTGGGCAGGATAATCGTTACCCACGATTCCCAGATAAGCGGATTCGTTGCCTAGAATAGAAGAATAGGCAGCAAAATTAAAGGAGCATCCGCCGGGATAAATGGTGTTTGTATGGAGATAATGATCGGCCACATTATCTCCCAGCCCTAAAGTTTTAAATGACATGGGAAAACCTCCTTAAAATATTAATACAATAGTAGAACATTAATGTTGACAATTGTATTATATTGTATTATCATAAGTATAACAAAAATGATAAAAAAGTCAAGTATAATTAGGAGGTTTATTATGACAATTAGTTATGTAGTTTTATTCGCGAAGGATATGGATAAGATGCTGGAGGTCTATGTTGATGCCATCGGTCTTGAGGTGAACCAGCGGTATACAACAGAAGAGGGCGAAGACGTGGCATTCTTAGTGGAAAAGGGTAAAACGCCCATGGTAGAGGAACCTTTGCTTGAAATTGTGGTGCATCCGGACAAAGCCAAAGAACTCTCCAGTGTATTTCTGGGATTTGAAGTGGATGATCTTAATACAGCTATCCAAAAGATGAAAGGGGCAGGGATGACGGTGATCCATGAGCCCTATTCTCCGGGGGAAGGGGTATCCATCGTTACCATGACCGGACCGGGTGGAGAAACTATTGAGTTGATGCAGAACTTATAGGAAGTGCATAAGGTATGGGCGCAGGAGGGATAACGAAAAACCGCGGCCGGCAGCTGGCACTTTTTGCCTCCCTTACATGGGGATTTACCATGTGGTCGCGTACGGCTTTTAATTATTATACAGATGCATTGGGCATCAATGCTTCCAGACTTGGAGCCGTCAATTTTATGACTTCCATCGGAAGCATGCTCGGTGCTATTCTTTTGTGCAGAATTGCGGACAATCGGAATTGCCGTACCCGGGTATTAGGGTGTGGGCTGCTTTTATCCGCCGCCATGCAGGGACTTATCTGTTTGTCCTCGTCTTTTGGAGCGATTATTGCGTGTCGTTTTATCATGGGAATCGGATTGGGCTGCGCGTATTCGCTGACCCAGGCCATCGTGGAGAACGCCAGTCTGCCAAAGGAACGTCCAGCCAATGCCGGGATCGTGGAAAACGGAGAAGCTGTCATCAGCACCATGATCGGACCAATGGTCATTGTGTTTGCCATTTCCAGGATCGGCTGGCGGGGAGCCAATGCGATGCTGGCGCTTCCGGTATTTCTGATTGCGGTAATCTGGCTGCGTATAAGCCTGAAAACAAAAGGAGCCGGGACCCGGCCCAGGGAGCAGGCGGCAGAAAGAGTGACTTTCGTTGCGCTTCTTAAGGTGCATAATATGAAGCTTTGCATCATTTTAGGCGTGCTGACACTGACGAATGTATGGACAATGTATAGCTGCTGCCCGATGTACTGGAGCAAAAACGGATACTCGGACACGGAGATGAGCACCATTATGACCGCTATGGGACTGGTCGCGATTCTTGCATGCTTTGTACTGCCTGCGGCATCCAACCGGCTGGGCAGAAAGAAAATCGCAGGTCTGTTTGCAGTGCTCAATGCGGGCGCATACCTCCTGCTGTTTTTGTATCCGGGCAGTATAGTGTCGCTGGTCTGCTTTGTGGCATTTGGCGGGAGTGCATGTACATTATCCATGTTTTTTATGGCGCTGATCACCACAGAAAGTGTAAAGCCCCAATATGCTGCGTCTGCGATTTCACTGGTCAACGCCACTTCTGAAATCTGCGGAGGGGCGGTGGGACCGTTGGCAGCCGGCTTAATAGCGGATGCTTTCGGGGTAAAAACAGCCATGCTGTTTGCCGCTGTCTGTATGGCGGCCGCTGCTGTGCTGGTTACATTTCTTAAGGAAACAGCCCCCGGGCTTGAAAAGGAGAGATAACATGAAAATATGTATTGTTGGAACCGGTTCCCAGGGTACCGGACTGGCAGGCCTTTTATCCATGGAAGAAGATGTGGAAAGGCTTGTGATCGCAGATTACAGCGAAAAAAACCTGAAAATATGCCTGGAGCTCATTCAGACTTTGGGCAGCAGAATCAAGGTAAAGGATATCCGGGCAGAAAAGGTAAATGCCAGTGACGTCCTGGATGTGGCCCGTGTGATCGCCGGGTCGGATGTAGTTTTCAACGGAATTATCCCGAAGTTCAACCTCAGCATTATGAAGGCATGTATCCGGGAAAAATGTCATTACCTGGATTTATTTGCCTCCCCCTACGAAAGTGAAGGGATACCCAGGGAAGAGACCATCGGCGCTCAGTTTGAATTGGATCAGGAATTTAAAAGAATAGGGAGGACAGCCCTTCCAAGCATTGGAATGTCGCCGGGCTGGACAAGCCTAGCATCTCAGTACATGATGGAAGGCATGGATGAGGTGGAGAATGTGATTCTGCGCTGGGGAGATTACATCGATTCAGATGAATTTATCGCGCCCATCTCTCCGATTACGGTTTTTGAGGAATGGTTCGGCGCGCCGTCACCCATGCGCAATGAAAATGGCCGGGCAGTCAAAGTGGATTTGTTAGGCAGTGAAGAAGAATTTGAATTCCCCAGCCCCATTGGAAAGAGGAAGATCTATACAGTGACGGCCCATCCGGACATCGTACTGATTCCTATGTTTACAGATAAGAAAATCCGGATCTGTGAAGAAAAAGGCGGTATTTACCTTGGAGATATGACCGTGAAGGATATGTGGATCAAAGCGATCCAGCAGGCAACCTCCAGGCAGGGGGATGAAAAAGAAAACATTAATATGATGGAGGAATTCTCCAAGGCATTTGTTTCACCCATGGAGTACGCCCGGCTTTTAAAGGAAGGAAAGATCCGGGATCACAGCGTATGCTTTACCTGTGAAGCGGTGGGATGGAAAGATGGGGGCAGGGTCAGCCACATCTGTTATTATACAGCAACCCTGAAAGAAGCTGTAAAACACTTACCCTGGGCTTCACCGGCAGTCTACGGCACCATTGGAGGCATGCCCATTGAGCTTGTGCTGGCGCTTGGCAGGGGCGAGATCGGGCAGAAGGGTGTATGGTCCATAGGCAGCCTGGGCATCGCGGATAAATTAAATAAAGCAATGGCTAAGAGAGGACAGATATTAACAGAGAAGATTGTAAGAACGATTGTATAAGGAGCAGAATATGAGGATAACCATTATAGGATGCGGGGCGCAGGGGACCGGGCTTGCCGGCCTGCTGGCCATGGAGCAGGATGTAGAACGGATCGTATTGGCAGATTATAGTAAGGAGGCAGTGGAAAAAGCGGCTGCGTTGGTGAGGACACTGGGGAATAAGGTGGCTGCAAAGGAAATCCTCCAGGAGCAGGTGAATGCAGGAGATGAAGAAGATGTAAGGCGTGTAATCCATGGTTCGGATATATGCTTTCATGGAATTCTTCCTTGCTTTAACTTGACTATTATGAAAGCCTGCTTAAAGGAAAGGGTAAATTATCTGGACCTGATCGCACTGCCGGGAGGCAAAGAAGAGGGGCATGAGACCATCGGGGCACAGCTGGCCCTTAGCCGGCAATATGAAGAGGCCGGACTTATCGCTGTTCCCAGTGTTGGGATCTCTCCGGGCTGGACCCTGCTTGCTTCAGAGGAGATGATCGGACGGCTGGACAAGGTAAACGAAGTGGTCCTGCGTTTTGCAGATTATCTGGAGACAGAGGAATTTACAACCTCCATCAATCCGGCCTTTATGTTCAGCGAGTGGATCGGAGGACCACATCCCAGTGCATGGAAGGACGGAAAAATCATTGCTGAGGATATGTTTGAGAGCGAAGAAGAGTTTGAATTCCCGGAACCGATCGGCAAACGTAAAATTTACACCTGTACATCCCAGCCGGATATATCAATGATACCAGCATTTTCCAATAAATACATTCCATACTGTGTGGAAAAGGGAAGTGCAAACACAACAAAATACGGACTGACCGATATTTGTCTGCGTTCACTTATCAAAGCAGCTTCCTCTGATGCCCCAATCCCCCAAGGCAGCACTGTGCTGGATGTGCTCGGCAGCACCATGATCCCCCCGACAGAACACGACAGACTTTTTGCAGAGGGAAAGATCAAGGATCACGCAACCTGCTTTTCGGTGGAAGTAAATGGCTATCAAAATGGAGAGTTTGTGCGGTATATTCAATACAATCATTGCACAAAAGCTACAGCAGTCAAATATCTGCCGTGGAGTACACCGGCAGTCTACGACACAGTGGGAGGCCTACCGCTCATCTTGATCCTGATGATCGGGCGGGGAGAACTGAAAGCCAAAGGCGTATTTAGTGTGGGGCAGCTTGGGATCGCTAGAAGAGTAAAAGAGGAACTGTCGGAAAGGGGACACGATATCACCGAACGGGTGATCCGAGGATAAAGAAATTATTTTTTCTAGAAACAGTTTCACATTCTCCCTTAGGAGTATCCCAAAGATTGCGTAAACCTTCAAACTGCTGTAAGATAAAATCTCATTTTTGACAGTATGAGAAATAAAAATCGCTATATCCCGCATGATTACTGGGGTACAGCGATTTTTTGCATGGTCGCAGACTATAGTAATTTATTCCCTCCCTTTACTTTTCTTCTGGATTGTTTTCATTTTACTCTTGGTTATAAACTGATAATCGGTTCGAAATCCAGATTCCTCAATCTGCCATCTTCCTTCGCTAACTCTTAAAATGTCATTGACATCGTCATCCAGAAGATCTGTGCATACAGCATAAAGTCCGTCATACCTGGATTCTTCTGCGATCTTACCCTCATCCAGATAGTGGTGAATAGCAGCAGCTTCTCCTTCTTTTGTAGCTGCTGCAGATCCAATAAAATGTGCTGGAACGTTTGGATTTAAAAAAGCAGGTTTTATGCGGCTGCAACGTATTTATCCATTATTCAACTGTTAAACTTTCGGGCATACGTAATACCTGCCCTGCGGGCAGGCGTACGTTTCGTACGGCAAAGTATAATTTGACGTACGAAATTGGGTATGATACTATTAAAATCAAGATATGAATTGCAAATATCGATGTATTTAAAAGGAGAAAAGATATGAGTATCTTAATCAAAAATGGACGTGTCCTGGATCCGGACACCCAGACGGATAAAGTATGTGATGTTTTTATACAGGAAGATAAGATAAAAGAAGTCGGCGAAAAGCTGAAAGTAAAGGCAGCCAGGGTGATTGACGCGAAAGGCTGTTTTGTTATGCCCGGACTGATAGATATACATGTGCATTTGAGGGATCCCGGGCTGGAGTATAAGGAAGATATCCTTTCCGGTGCGAGAGCAGCAGCCAGAGGGGGATTCACTACCATACTGGCCATGCCTAATACGAAGCCGGTGATTGACCGCCCGGACCGGGTGCGTTATGTCCACAAAAAGGCGGAACAGCTGGCACCTATCCACGTTCTCCAGGTGGGAGCTATCACCATGGGACAAAAGGGCGAGGAGCTGGCAGACATCAGGGGCATGGTAGAGGAAGGGATTCCGGCCATCAGTGAAGATGGAAAGTCTGTAATGAATGCGCAGTTATATAAGGAAGCAATGGAAATAGCAGCCGCCTGCGGCATACCGGTTCTGGCACACTGTGAAGACATTAATATGGTGAACGGCGGCTGCATGAATGCGGATGAAAAAGCCAGGGAACTGGGACTTCCGGGGATTACCAATTCCGTGGAGAACGTGATAATAGCGAGAGATATTCTGCTGGCCAGAGATACCGGGGCAAAACTCCATCTCTGCCACTGCTCCACGGGGGAAAGTGTGAAGATGGTGGAGATGGCCAAAGCGGACGGAATCCACGTAACTGCAGAAGTATGTCCCCACCATTTTACCCTGTCTACCGATGACATCAAAGAGAATGACTCCAACTATAAAATGAATCCCCCTCTTCGTACTAAAGAGGATGTACAGGCCTTAAAAGAGGGGCTGAAGAATAATATTATGGATGTGATCAGTACAGATCATGCACCTCACAGCAAGGAAGAAAAGAGCCAGTCTATGAAAAAAGCACCTTTTGGGATAGTAGGGCTTGAAACATCGGTGGCTCTTACCATCAGTGAACTGGTGGAGCCGGGGATTCTGACTCCTATGCAGATGGCAGAAAAGATGAGCTATAATCCGGCGCAGGTAATCGGCAGTGAGCGGGGGTCTCTTGCAGTTGGCAAACCCGCGGATGTTGTAATTATAGACCCAAAGGCGGAATATATCGTTGATGCCAGAAAGTTTGACTCTAAAGGTAAGAATACGCCGTTTCACGGGCGTAAGGTTACCGGAAAAGTGAAAATGACGATCTGTGACGGACAAATCGTTTATCAGGATTAATAATAAAATGGAAGCATGATAATATGGAGGAATACAGATGATTAACAAGCTGGTAGCAAAAATACAGAAGACAAACGCACCCATTGTAGTGGGATTGGATCCCATGCTGAACTACATTCCGGAGCATATTCAGAAGAAGGCATTCCAGGAATACGGAGAGACTTTGGAGGGCGCGGCAGAGGCAGTCTGGCAGTTTAACAAAGAGATCGTTGATAAGACTTATGACATTATTCCTGCAGTAAAGCCTCAGATTGCAATGTATGAGCAATTTGGAATTCCGGGAATGATTGCGTTTAAAAAGACCGTAGATTACTGCAGAGAAAAGGATCTGGTAGTGATTGGAGATATAAAACGCGGTGATATCGGCTCAACCTCCTCTGCATACGCAGTGGGCCATCTGGGAAAAGTAAAAGTGGGTGACAAGATCTATGCGGGCTTTGATGAGGACTTTGCAACGCTCAATCCTTATATGGGGGCAGACAGCGTCCAACCGTTTATAGAGGTGTGCAAAGAGGAAAACAAGGGTATTTTTGTTCTTGTAAAGACCTCTAATCCCTCCAGCGGAGACTTCCAGGATCAGTTGGTGGACGGAAGGCCGCTGTATGAGCTGGTTGGCGAAAAGGTAGCTGAGTGGGGAGAAAACCATATGGGAGATACCTACAGTTATGTAGGTGCCGTGGTAGGCGCTACCTATCCGGAGATGGGAAAGATTCTGAGGGAGATTATGCCGAAGGCATATATCCTGGTGCCGGGCTACGGTGCGCAGGGCGGTCAGGGAAAGGATCTGGTTCATTTCTTCAATAAAGACGGACTGGGAGCCATAGTAAATTCCTCCAGGGGAATTATCGCATCCTACAAACAAGAAAAATATGCGAAATTCGGGCCTGAGAATTTTGGTGATTCTGCACGCCAGGCAGCACTGGACATGATAGAGGATATCAGCAGTGCGCTGGGAAGATAAGAGAACAGGAGAAGCGCATATGTCAAAGAAAACAAATGAGATGAGTCAGATACTCAGCCAGGAAAAGCTCGCCAGCGATGTATACAGCATGTGGCTGAGGACCGAAGAGATTGCAAAAGAAGCAAGCCCCGGACAGTTTGTTTCCGTATACAGCCGGGATGGGAGCCGGGTGCTGCCCAGACCCATCAGTATATGTGAAGTCGGCGAAGATAAAAGAAGTCTTCGGCTGGTATACCGTGTAGTGGGAAAAGGTACCGAAGAGTTTTCCGCTCTGAAGGCGGGAGACAGCCTCTCCATTCTTGGCCCCCTGGGCAATGGATTTCCTTTGGAGCGTGCTGCCGGAAAAAGAGTTTTCCTTATGGGAGGCGGGATAGGAATCCCCCCTATGGTAGAAACAGCAAAGGCACTGGAAGGGGACAAGCATATCATTGCAGGCTACCGGGACGAACTTTTCCTCCAGGAAGAATTGAAGAGATACGGAAGGCTCTATACGGCTACCGAGGATGGAAGCGCCGGCACGCCGGGAAACGTACTGGACGCCATGATGGCCAATGGATTGACGAAGGAGGAGGGCCGGGAGCCGGAAATTATCTTTGCCTGCGGTCCGAAACCAATGCTCAGGGCCATCAAAGCCTATGCACAGGAGATGGAGATTGAGTGCTGGATCTCGATGGAGGAAAGGATGGCCTGCGGAGTCGGAGCCTGCCTGGCCTGTGTATGCCAGTCAAAAGAGATAGATGAACACTCAAAAGTGCATAATAAGAGAGTCTGCAAAGACGGCCCTGTCTTCTTAAGCACGGAGGTAGAATTATGATAAATACAAAAGTAAACCTGGCCGGCGTAGAGCTTAAGAACCCGGTGATGACAGCCTCGGGCACCTTTGGATCCGGTGTGGAGTACAGTGAACTTGTTGATTTGAACCGTTTAGGGGCAGTAGTGACAAAGGGAGTGGCCAGCACCCCCTGGACAGGGAATCCCACACCCAGAATCGCTGAGACTTACGGAGGCATGATTAACGCGATTGGCCTTCAGAACCCGGGGATGGAGGTGTTTTGTGAACGCGATCTTCCTTTTCTGGAAAAGTTTGATACCAAAGTAATTGTAAATGTCTGCGGAAAGACAAAAGAAGAGTACTGCAGGGTGGTTGACCGCCTTTCCAATGAGAACGTAGATATGCTGGAGATTAATATTTCCTGCCCAAATGTGAAAGAAGGGGGCATTGCCTTCGGACAGGATCCCTTTGCTGTGGAAGAGATTACTGCGGCTGTGAAAAAGTATGCCAGACAGCCAGTAATTATGAAACTGAGCCCGAATGTTGCGGATATTACAGAGATGGCAAGGGCTGCAGAGTGCGGAGGGGCAGATGTACTGTCGCTGATTAATACACTTACAGGGATGAAGATTGATATCAATAAAAGAACCTTTGCAGTTGCCAATCGAACCGGGGGGCTTTCCGGACCGTGTGTAAAGCCGGTGGCAGTGCGCATGGTATATCAGGTGGCCAATACAGTGAAGCTTCCGATTATCGGTATGGGAGGGATCGCCACGGCCGAGGATGCCCTGGAATTTATTCTGGCAGGAGCATCCGCTGTGTCGGTAGGAACTGCAAACTTTTTTAATCCCCGGGCTACGCTGGATGTGATTGAAGGGATAGAGTCTTATATGCAGAAAAATAAAATTCAGGATATCCAAGAACTGATAGGTGTGGTAAAATAATACAGGAATAACAGACGGACGAGAGTTCCAGCTATTCTGCTGCAGACAAAAAGCAGGGCATAAAGATCGATTCGGGAGGACTCACATGGAAGCATATAAGAAGGAATTCATTGAATTTATGGTAGATTGTCAGGTGTTGAAATTTGGGGATTTCGTTACAAAGAGCGGAAGAAAGACACCATTTTTTGTCAACACTGGTTTTTATAGAACAGGGGCACAGCTTCGCAGACTGGGGCAGTACTATGCAAAAGCCATCCATGACACATACGGACTGGATTTTGACGTGTTATTTGGACCGGCCTATAAGGGGATCCCTCTGACTGTGGCTGCGACTATGGCAATCAGCGAACTTTACGACAGAGACATCCGGTATTGTTCCAACCGGAAAGAAGTGAAAGACCATGGAGATAAAGGTATATTGCTGGGAAGTCCCATACAGGATCATGACCGGGTGGTGATTATCGAGGATGTAACCACCGCCGGAACCTCCATACAGGAAACCTTGCCTATTATCAGGGCGCAGGGGGATGTAACACCTGTAGGCCTGGTGGTTTCCGTGGACCGCATGGAACGGGGACAAGGTACCAAAAGTGCATTAAAGGAAATTGAAGAGAAATACGGACTGCAGACCACAGCCATTGTTACTATGGCGGAAGTGGTAGAACACTTATACAATAGAGAGTACCAAGGAAGAGTAGTAATTGATGATGCAATGAAAGAAGCCATCGACAGATACTATGAACAATATGGAGCCGAGTAAAGAAAGGAAAGTGTTCGCAATGAGTGAGAAGATATACAAAATGGTGTCAAGGGCAGGGGTATGGAATCTTGTCCTGGGGATTATAGTATTAGTGACAGGGATTGCTGCGGGAACGATGTTGATTATAAACGGCGGCAAATTGATAAAACAAAAATACGAGATCATGATTTAACATCTATAGAGAAAAGTCACACGCGGACCGTGTGACTTTTTAAACTGTCTGGAATGAGGAATGAAAAATTGAAGAAAGAAACAAAACGGCGAATAAAAAGGATAGGTACGATCCTGTTTGTGCTGTATATTCTTGTTCTCATCTACTTCCTGTTTTTTTCTGAGGGATTTGGCAGAGGACAAGGGGCAGAGAGAGTATACCGATATAATCTCACCCCGTTGAAAGAGATCAGAAGGTTTTGGGTTTACCGGGAACAATTAGGGTTTGTAGCTGTTTTTACCAATTTGGTGGGCAATGTAGTCGGATTCGTCCCATTTGGCCTGATTCTTCCTGTGATAAACCGCAATACCAGAAACTTGTTCTTTATCGGATTTGCCGGATTTGCCTTGAGCCTTTGTGTGGAATGCATCCAGCTGGTTGGAAAGGTAGGAAGCTTTGATGTGGATGACATGATCCTGAATACGGCCGGAGCAGTACTGGGATATTTGATATTTGCAGTTTTCCACGGGATTTATAAGATAAAGTTTGAACACAAGCGCAGGAAAAGGAGATGAGAAGGTGGGAAAAAGATATAAATACACATTTGCCAGGAAGAAACAGTCAGAGGGGGGGATTACCTCTTCGGTTATGGCATTGATCTCTGTCCTTCTGTTTCTCACAGGGGCAGTTCTTTCCTTCGCCTTTCAGGGAAAGGGCGGCCTGTATCTGGGAGCTATGGGACTGGTGGCCATAGGCGTTTCAGTCTATGGATTTATCATTGGATTAAAAAGCTTCTCCATAGAGAACCGGGCATATACCTACAGCAAGGTAGGGGCGATAGCCAACGGTGTTCTGATGGTGGGCTGGCTGGGATTATTTTTGATAGGAGTGTAGATGGATGGACGACAGGCTGATAAAACAGATGGATTTTATTCTGGAAGTAGACAAAATTAAGAACATTACCAGGCAGACATATTTGTCTGACGGGAAAAGAAAAGAAAATGATGCGGAGCATTCCTGGCATCTGGCTCTTATGGCAGTGCTTCTCAGGGAACACGCCAACGAAGAGCTGGATCTGGTGAAGGTGATGACTATGGTGCTGATCCACGATATCGTAGAGATCGATGCGGGGGATACGTATGCATATGACGATGCCGGCAATACTACAAAAAGAGAACGGGAAGTGCGGGCGGCGAACCGGATTTTCGGCCTCCTTCCGGAGGATCAGGGAGATATGTGTAAGGAACTTTGGGAAGAATTTGAGCTTGCAAAGACCCCTGAGGCAAAGTTTGCCCATACCCTGGATAATTTTCAGCCGCTGATGCTTAACAATGCTGCGGACGGAAAGTCGTGGAGAGAACATGAGGTAAAGAAATCTCAGGTTATGAAGCGAAATGAACACACAGGGGAGGGGTCCAGAGTCATCCGTTCTTATATGCAGCAGCTGATCGATAAAAATGTGGAGTGTGGGAATTTAAAAAATGAGTAAAGAAGAGATGATTGACGAGCGTTACCAGCTGGTAACCGGACGCATCGGAGAAATTCATAGGGAGGAATCTGTGCCGGAACCTTTCAGGGAGTATTTCCGGAAGACCGCAGGATTTATTGGTCTTACAGCCCAGGTTCTGGAAAAAATGCTGAGCGGCTGGGCAGAGACTGCGGCAAAAGAGGAATTGAAGGAATGGAATGACAGGCTGTACGAAGACATTTTGCCGGCCAACTATGGGACCTCCTATGGGAATCCGGCATATGCGGTCTCTGTTCTCGGAGAAGAGTATGGGCAGCTGCTCAGCTTTTTATATACAGAGATCAGAGGTCTGATTGTGTATGCTTATGAGAAAAGAAAATGGGATTTTACGGTAGCCGCAGAGCTTTTCGCAGAAATCTACACTATGTTTCAGGAGGAGATTCCGAAAGCAGAAACTCTAAGGGAGACCCTGTACTGGTATATAAGCGACTACAGTGATGAGATGGCGGCTTATCGGGTGCGCGAATCACTGGATCCTTCTCTTTCGTTCGCCAGAGATATCATTATGGAAGAGGACCTCAGCGATGAGAGGTATCTTTATCTGTTCGGCGAGTATATTTCAGATAATATCTGTCGGGTGTCTGCCTTTTTAAATACGCTGTCCCAGGAGGAAATTGATGCAATGGCGTCAACTTATACAGAGGGATACAGGATTGGCTTTGAGACAACCGGGAAGGATATCAAAAAGAAGAAGACTGTAAATATACGCTATCAGCTGGGATTTGAAAGGATGATAAGGGCGGCCGTTCTTCAGTTTGAAAAAATGGGACTGCAGCCGGTGATCTACCGGGCGGCAAGCCACGCAGTCAATAAGAGACAGCACCTGCGCATCGGCTATTATGGTGCAGTTCCCAATAAGCAGTATGATTACGATCACAGGGGGGACGCCGCTCTGTATCTGGATCAGGAATTTGTGCAGAGAAAGCTCAGAGTGATGCAGGTGGCATATGAAAAAATGAAGGAACTGGCCGCTGTGCACGGGGGGCCTGCGGTGGTGGAGGTGTTCGGGGAGGAGCCGTTTGTACCTATGTCCTGTCCTCAGGCCATGCAGCTCTCTAAAGCCCAGCAAAAGCTTCAGGTAACCTATGACAGTGAAGCAGGCCAGATTACAAACCGCTATATCAAAGGAGAAGAGAGAAGCTTTACAATTATTGCCTACCCCGTACCTGAGATAGGAGAGGACTTTCCGGATATTTTCCGTGAGACGGTAAAGATTAATACCCTGGATTATAAGCTCTATCAGCAGATTCAGCAGAGGATTATTGATGCTCTGGACACCGGAGACAGGGTTCATATTAAGGGACAAGGCGGCAATCAGACAGACTTGACCATTGCCCTGCATCCTTTGGCAGACCCAAAGAGACAGACAAACTTTGAAAACTGCGTGGCGGATGTGAATATTCCGGTGGGGGAGGTCTTTACCTCGCCTCTGTTAAAGGGAACCCGGGGAATCCTTCACGTAAGCCAGGTATACCTGAATGAGCTCTGCTACAGGGATTTGAAGATTACATTCCAAGACGGCAGGATTTCAGACTATTCCTGTAAAAACTTTGACTCAGAGGAAGAAAATAAAAAGTATATCTTTGAGAATCTGCTCTTTCATCATGATACACTCCCTATGGGGGAATTTGCCATTGGCACGAATACAACTGCCTATGTTATGGCCAGGAAGTATGGAATTGAAGGAAAACTTCCTATTCTGATTGCTGAGAAGATGGGCCCGCATTTTGCTGTGGGAGACACCTGCTACAGCTGGGCGGAGGATACCCCGGTATACAATCCGGATGGGAAGGAAATCATTGCCAGGGACAATGAGGTATCCATTCTCCGCAGGGAGGACATTTCCAAAGCATATCTGGGATGTCATACAGATATTACGATACCCTATGATGAATTAGAGTCTGTTGCCGTCATAATGCCGGACGGGCGAGAGACAGCAGTGATCCGGGATGGTAGATTTGTCCTTCCGGGCACAGAGGAGCTGAACCGGCCGTTTGAGGGCGGAATTCACATTGACAAGAATTACAAGTCTTAGTAAAATTGATAAAGGTAATATGGCTGCTCTTGTTTTTATCTGGCAGCATATGATAAAGATTAATCAAAAGAAAAAAGGAGAATGACAATGGCTAAAGTTGGAATTGTTATGGGTAGTGACTCTGATATGCCTGTTATGAGCAAGGCGGCAGATATGCTGGAAAAGCTGGGGATTGATTATGAGATGAAGATAATCTCTGCTCACAGAGAACCGGACGTATTCTTTGAATATGCAAAAACAGCAGAAGAAAAAGGATTCAAGGTAATTATAGCAGGTGCAGGCATGGCGGCTCATCTGCCGGGTATGTGCGCAGCAATTTTCCCGATGCCGGTCATTGGAATTCCTATGCATACAACCTCTCTGGGTGGAAGGGATTCCCTCTACTCTATTGTTCAGATGCCTTCAGGCATACCTGTAGCAACGGTTGCAATCAACGGCGGTGCCAACGCCGGAATACTGGCAGCCAAGATTCTGGCCACCTCAGATCCTGAGCTTTTGGCAAGACTGAAAGCATACACGGAAGAGTTAAAAGAGCAGGTGGTTGCCAAAGATGAAAAGCTGCAGGCTGTAGGCTATAAAAATTATACAAAGTAAGAAGCATCCAGTAAGATACGGAGGAGAAAAATGGATTATAAAAAAGCAGGTGTTGATATTGAAGCAGGTTACAAATCAGTAGAGTTAATGAAGGAGCATATCAGGAAAACCATGAGACCGGAGGTCCTGACGAATATTGGAGGGTTTTCCGGAGCCTTTTCTATGGATGCTTTTAAAAACATGGAGAAGCCTACCCTTGTATCAGGAACAGACGGGGTGGGTACAAAGCTGAAGCTGGCATTTATTATGGACAAGCATGACACCGTAGGAATCGACTGTGTGGCTATGTGTGTCAATGACATAGCCTGCGCCGGGGGTGAACCTTTGTTTTTCCTGGATTATATCGCTTGCGGGAAGAATGTACCGGAAAAAATTGCTGAGATCGTTAAAGGGGTAGCAGACGGATGCGCGCAGTCCAATGCCGCCCTTATCGGCGGGGAAACAGCTGAGATGCCGGGATTTTATCCGGAAGACGAATACGATTTGGCTGGATTTGCCGTGGGCATTGTAGATGAAAAGGACCTGATTACAGGGAAAGATCTGAAGCCGGGAGACATATTGATCGGCATGGCTTCCTCCGGAGTGCACAGCAATGGCTTTTCCCTGGTTAGAAAAGTATTCGATATGACAAAGGAATCCCTTGCTGTTTACTACGACGCATTGGGCAGTACATTAGGAGAGGCGCTTCTTGCTCCTACCAAGATTTATGTAAAAGCTCTGAAGAGTGTAAAGGATGCCGGTGTGCGGATACGTGCCTGCAGCCATATCACTGGCGGCGGCTTTTATGAGAATGTGCCCAGAATGCTCAAAGAGGGTGTCTGTGCAGTTATTGAAAAGGATAGTTATCCAATCCCCCCTATCTTCCCTATGATGGCAGAACAAGGCAAGATTGACGAGAAAATGATGTACAATACTTATAACATGGGACTTGGGATGGTTTTGGCTGTTGACGCTGCCGATGTGGATAAAACGATGGAAGCCATCAAAGCCGCAGGGGAAGCTCCTTACGTGGTAGGACGCGTGGAAGAAGGAGAAAAGGGAGTGAAATTATGCTAAAGGCGGCAGTACTTGTGTCCGGAGGAGGGACGAATCTTCAGGCAATTATCGATGGAATTGCCAAAGGAACGATTACGAACACCAAGATAGAGGTTGTCATCAGCAACAACCCGGGCGTGTATGCCCTGGAACGGGCCAGGAAGGCCGGCATCCCTGGGAAATGTATCTCCCCTAAGGCATTTGCGGGCAGAGAGGAATATTATGATGCGCTCCTGGAAGAACTGGCGTCTTATCAGGTGGATCTGATTGTTCTGGCCGGATGTCTGGTAGTGATTCCTAAAAAAATGGTTGATGCATATCCCAACAAAATAATAAATGTGCATCCCGCTCTGATTCCTGCGTTTTGCGGTACCGGTTATTACGGGCTGAAGGTTCACGAAGGTGTTCTGGCCCGTGGAGCAAAGGTGACCGGAGCAACGGTACATTTTGTGGATGACGGTACCGATACGGGACCTATTATTCTGCAGAAGGCTGTGGAGGTTTTACAGGAGGATACCCCCAAAACCCTCCAGCAGAGGGTGATGGAGGAGGCAGAATGGGTTATTATGCCGAAAGCCATTGATTTGATTGCGAATGATAAAGTAGAGATTGTGGATCACAAGGTCAGAATTAAGGAGTAGACAAGATGAAAGTACTTATTGTTGGAAGCGGAGGAAGAGAACACGCCATTGCGTGGAGCGTGGCCAAAAGTCCTAAGGTGGATAAGATTTACTGTGCACCGGGAAATGCGGGCATCGCGGAATATGCGGAATGTGTAGAAATAGGCGCCATGGAGTTTGACAGATTAACTGCATTTGCAAAGGAGAATGCGGTGGATCTAACCATAGTGGGCATGGATGATCCACTGGTTGGGGGGATCGTAGACGCTTTCGAGGCAGAGGGGCTCCGGGTATTTGGCCCTAGAAAAAATGCTGCTATTCTGGAAGGATCGAAAGCATTCTCCAAGGATCTAATGAAAAAATATAACATACCTACAGCTGCCTATGAAAACTTTACAGACGCCCAGGCGGCATTGAACTATCTGGAGACGGCAGAATTTCCCATAGTACTGAAGGCCGACGGACTGGCGCTGGGAAAAGGTGTTCTGATCTGCAATACCCTGGAAGAAGCTCAGGAAGGGGTAAAAACCATTATGCTGGACAAGCAGTTCGGTACAGCAGGAAATATCATGGTCATCGAAGAGTTTATGACCGGAAGGGAAGTTTCTGTTCTCTCCTTCGTGGACGGTAAAACGATTAAGACCATGACTTCTGCCCAGGACCACAAACGTGCCAAGGATAATGATGAGGGACTGAATACAGGGGGCATGGGAACCTTTTCCCCGAGCCCTTTCTATACCGAAGAGGTGGATGCTTTCTGCAGAGAGAACATTTATCAGGCTACAGTGGATGCAATGGCGGCGGAAGGAAGACCCTTTAAGGGAATCATCTTCTTTGGCCTTATGCTTACAGAAAAAGGCCCCAGGGTTCTGGAATACAATGCGCGGTTTGGAGACCCTGAGGCCCAGGTAGTGCTTCCGAGAATGAAAAATGACATTATTGAGGTAGTAGAAGCATGTGTGGACGGAACTTTAGATCAGATTGATCTGCAGTTTGAAGACAATGCGGCAGTGTGTGTAGTGCTGGCATCGGACGGATATCCTGTGGCATATGAAAAAGGATTCCCCATCCACGGTCTGGAAGCATTTAAAGACAGGGATGGATACTACGTTTTCCATGCAGGGACCAAGTTTAAAGACGGTGAGATCGTAACCAATGGAGGACGCGTTTTGGGAGTGACGGCTAAGGGGAAGGACTTGAGAGAAGCCAGGAAAAACGCGTATAAGGCCATTGACTGGATCGAGTTCGAGAATAAGTATCATAGAAATGACATAGGAAAAGCAATTGATGAAGCGTAGATAACAGAGGGCTATCTCTAGTCACAGATTAGAGGCGGCCCTTTTTCATCTTCTTTGGGTTTATCTTGTTATCTTTGCAGGAAAGTATTAAAATAAATAAAATAGATGCTTTAAATAAATGAACAAGGTGTCAAATATGAAAAAAGCGATTACAAAAAGGCTGGCGACGATAATACTTGCATTTATGATTCTTACCCTCTGTCTGAATTACGTGCTCCAGGTCCATAATGCCCGCAATGACATGTATCTGGATGCCAAGAATAAGTTTTGGCAGATTAACCAGATTCTAAAACAGAATGAAAAAGAGACGGAACAGGTGAAGGAAGATCTGAAGGCAAACTGCCTGATCCGCGCCAAAGCAGCAGCATATATTCTCCAGTACAGGCCGGAGATTACAGAGGATCAGGAGGAGATGGAAAAGATTGCCAGACTTCTCCAGGTAGATGAGTTCCATCTTTTTGACAAAGAAGGAACGCTGTATGCCGGATCAGAGCCAAAGTATTTTGGCCTTAATTTTACGTCCGGTGAGCAAATGCAGTTCTTTCTGCCTATGCTAAAAGACAGGGAACTGGAGTTATGTCAGGACATCACGCCCAACACTGCCGAACAAAAATTAATGCAGTATGCTGCAGTTTGGAGAGAGGACGGGGAGGGGATTGTTCAGATCGGGCTTGAACCTGACCGGGTTCTGGAATCCATGAAAAAGAATGAGCTGTCGTACATATTTTCTCTTGTGACAGCTGACTCCGGGACAACCATCTACGCCATAGATCCGGGTACCTACCAGATCTTAGGATGCACCGACGGGGAACTGGCAGGAAAGAGCATAACAGACGTTGGCGTAGATCCGGGAACAAAGATGAATCAGGGATTTTCTGCAAGGGTAAACGGGGAGGACAGCTATTGCGTATTTACAGATGGGGATTCGGTGATCCTGGGGATTACGGAATCCAACCGCGGCTTATACAAAGACGTGAACAGCAATTGTCTTCTCACGGCTGTATACCTGGTTCTGATTTCCATTATCATGATAGTGTCCATTTCGAAATATATGGATTACTATGTGGTCAGGGGAATCTCCTCGGTAAATCAGAGACTGGAGAAGATTACAAAGGGGAATCTTGACACTAAGGTAGAAGTGGAAACTACCCCTGAATTCAAGGAGCTGAGCGGCAGAATTAACCTGATGGTAGACAGTCTTCTGGATACCACAAATAAATTGACTAAGATACTGGAAGCGGCCAGGGTTCCCATTGGTGTCTACGAATACAATAAGGATATGAAACGGGTAATGGCTACCGGAAGAGTGGCGGATATTTTAATGCTGACAGAGGAGGAGGCCAGGGAACTTCTTCTGGATCATGTACTGTTTGAAAAGAAGCTGGAAGATATTCGTCTGCATCCGGTTACAGGGGGTAAGGATGTGTACCGGCTGCCCGGAGAGAGGGAACATTTTATCAGAATGAACACATTCTCTAATGCCAATAGTATCTTAGGCATTATTATTGATGTGACGGAAGACATGGTTGAGAAGCAGCATATTGAAAAAGAGAGGGATATTGATCTTCTCACTGGTCTTTACAGCAGACGGGCTTTCTACAGAAAAATGGAAGAACTTTTCAAGGCCCCTGAGGAACTTGGGCATGCAGTCATTCTCATGGCGGATGCAGATAATCTGAAGAAAGTAAATGATGACTATGGACATGAAAACGGTGACCGTTATCTTCAGGGGATTGCCGTGATTCTTCGGTCCTGCAAAGCAGAAAAGCAGGTACTGGCACGGATTAGCGGAGATGAGTTTGTGGTATTCCTGTATCAGTGCCGGGACAGGGAAGTTCTGTCTGCACATATCAGGGAACTTCTTCTGACAATGAAGGGCTCTACGGTTGAACTTAGCAACTCCAAGGAGATTCCGGTCCGGTTCTCTGTAGGCTGTGCATATTATCCGGAGGACGGCAGAGACTACCGCGAACTTTTGAGTCTCTCGGATCACAATATGTATCAGTCAAAAAGGAACAGAGAGCGTTAGTGTTCCAGGATTTGAAAAAGAGGGTTATATTATGAAACACAAGGATCGCATGAATGTGGCGGAGCTTACCCGGGAGCTGGTGAAAATAGACAGCACCAATCCCGGAGAACAGGAAGGTAAAATCGGGGAATATATCACATGGCTTCTCAGAGATACTGGGGCAGAAGTAACTGCGATGGAGGTTTTTCCGGGCAGGTATAATCTCAGGATGCGTCTGCCGGGGCAGGAGAATACCCCGCAACTGGTATATATCTGTCATATGGATACCGTAGTTATCGGTGACGGATGGACGGCAGATCCCTTAGGCGGAGAACTGCAAAATGATCGGATCTATGGGAGGGGAGCCTGCGATATGAAGGGCGGCATAGCCTGTGCGATCTCTGCATTTAAGTACATAGCCGATAAACAGGCAGCGCTCAGGCATCCCTTTGCCCTTATTTTTACTGTGGATGAAGAGGAGAATATGAAAGGGGCGGAAGCCGCTGTGGAAGCCGGGTGGGTTGATCGTGAGAGCTGGGTACTGGACACGGAGCCTACCAATGGAGAGATACAGGCTGCCCACAAGGGAAGACTGTGGCTGGAGATTGTGGCGGAGGGAATCACGGCCCATGCCAGTACCCCCTGGAAGGGAGCGGATGCTGTGGCGGCCATGGCAGAAGTTACAGCATCTATCAGGAAGCAGGTCAGTGCCTGCCCCGTACACGGGTATCTGGGACCCAGCACAGTAACGTTTGGCCAGATTCAGGGAGGGTACCGTCCTTATGTAGTGCCGGATCGATGCCGCATGTGGGTGGATATGCGGCTGGCACCTCCCATTGACCGGAAAGCGGCGGTATCTATGGCAGAAAAAGCTATGGAAAGGGCCGAAAAAGAGGTACCGGGGGTAAGCGTGTCGTATAAGGTCACCGGGGATCGGCCGTATATTGAGATGGAGGAACAATCGGTACTTCTCAAGACTTTGCGGGAAGTGTGCAGCGAAAAGACAGGAGCTTCTGCCAAGGTGACTGCCTTCCCCGGATATACAGATACTGCAGTGATTGCAGGGATGACAGGATGCCCCAATTGTATGTCTTATGGTCCGGGCAGCCTAGAGATGGCTCACAAGCCGGATGAATATGTTCCTTGTGCGGATCTGTTAAGGTGTGAGGGCGTATTGAAAGCACTGGCTGAAAAAATATTATTATAGCTGATAGTATACGGTTTACAGAACTGTGAGGCGCAGAGATCATTTTAGAGAGAATGATTTCTGTGCCTTTTGCAATGAAATTGTGAAAGCGAGTTATTTTCATTTGACACTCGGTCTAAAAAGGATTAAGATAGAGAAAAGAAAATTGGGAGGTTTTAGGATGAAAAGGAAGGTATTAGCAACAATTCTAACGGTAGCTGTGGGGGCTTGGGTGCTGTCAGGATGCGGGGACAATAAGCAGGAGGAGCCCCGGACGAAGGAAACACAGAAGGAAGCGGCGCCAGCAGAAGAGGAAGAGAAAGCAGAAGAGGCAAAGTCTGAACCCACGGATATCTATGTTTTTATAGCAGCCAGTCTGAAAAACACGATGGAAGAGATCAAGACTGCGTATGAAAAGGAGCATGAAAATATAAATATTATCTATAATGCTGACAGTTCCGGCACCTTGCAAAAGCAAATTGAAGAGGGAGCGCAGTGTGATATCTTTTTCTCGGCGGCAACTAAGCAAATGGATGCGCTGCATGAGGAAGGCCTGATTGAAGAGGGAAGCGTGAAGAACTTTTTGGAAAATAAGCTTGTCCTTATCAAGCCTGCGGGAGGAGAGACAAAAGTGACGGGATTTGATACGGTCACGGAAGCATCCAGTCTGGCACTGGCTGGGGAGGATGTACCGGTAGGCCAGTATGCCCGTGAACTGTTTACTAATCTGGGTAATCTGGATCAGGTGATGGCTATGGAGATCAATGAGGGTGCGAATGTGACGGCAGTTCTTACAGCAGTAGCCGAGGGCAGCAATGAAGTAGGTGTAGTATATAAAACCGATGCCGCGTCTATGCCGGACGATGTGGAAATTATTTGTGAGGCAGGGGCGGATCAGGTGGACCCGGCGGTTTATCCCATTGGCCTGGTAAAGGATGAGCAGGCAGATGAGGAGGAGAAGGCTGCTGCAAAAGAGTTCCTGGATTATCTGACCACGGACGGAACTGTTATGTCCAGTTTCCAGAGTGCTGGATTTACACCATATTCTGAATAGTATACGTTACCATACGGGAAGTACGCAGAAAATAAAGGGGGTGAATCTATGCTTTCAATACTGGAGACAATAGATTGGAGCCCTCTTTTTATATCCCTGAAAACGGGTGCAGTGGCGACAATCTTAGCTTTTTTTCTGGGCATTGGAGCCGCCAGGGGAATTATGAAATTAAATAATACAGCGAAGGCCGTACTAGACGGTATTCTCACACTGCCCCTGGTGCTTCCGCCTACGGTTGCAGGTTTTTTTCTGCTGTTAATCTTCAGCCTGAGGAGGCCTTTTGGCAAATTCCTTCTGACTGAATTTGATATCAAGATGGTACAGACCTGGCCGGGCTGCGTCATTGCGGCTTTCGTGATTGCATTTCCATTGATGTACCGCAATGCCAGAGCCGCCTTTGAACAGGTAGATGTGAACATTATATATGCAGGGAGAACCCTGGGAATGACGGAGCGGAGGATTTTCTGGAAAGTAGTCGTACCTGTAGCCGGTCCGGGACTTGCTTCCGGAACTGTGCTTGCATTTGCAAGGGCTATTGGGGAGTACGGGGCGACCTCCATGCTGGCCGGCAATATCCTTGGCAAGACTCGGACAGTATCCGTAGCCATTGCCTCGGAGGTGGCGTCAGGTAACTGGGATACCGCGGCTTTCTGGGTGTGCGTGATTGTGATTATTTCATTTCTGATCGTGGCATTCATTAACGGGATCTCGGGGAAAAAGATAAAAAATGTAAACAGGTGGATATAATATGGCGCTAGAGGTTAGGATTAAGAGACAGTTTCCGGGCTTCTGCCTGGACGTGGAATTCGCGTGCGAACACAGCTGCATGGGAATACTTGGAGCATCAGGATGCGGAAAAAGTATGACATTGAAGTGCATTGCGGGAATTGTGTCACCGGATGAGGGAAGGATTGCTCTGGACGGAAAAGTCTTTTTTGACTCCGAAAAGAAAATAAATCTCAGTCCTCAGGAGAGGAATATCGGTTATCTGTTCCAGAATTATGCTTTATTTCCAACAATGTCAGTGGAAGAGAATCTGGAATGTGTGCTGAAGGGAAAAAAAGAGGAGAAAAAGAGGAGGGTGAGAGAGCAGATTCAGACATTCCATCTGGAGGGCCTGGAAAAACAGCTTCCCGCCCAGCTGTCAGGGGGGCAGCAGCAGAGGGCAGCTCTGGCCAGGATGCTGATTACTAATCCCAGAATGATTATGCTGGATGAGCCATTTTCCGCACTGGACGGCTACTTAAAAGATGTTCTTCAGCACGAGGTGCAGGAGATTCTAAAGCGGTTTCCCGGGGAGGTCCTTGTGGTTTCTCACAGCAGGGATGAATTATATAAATTTTCCAGGGAGCTGACGATTATTCATCAGGGCAAATCGCTGCTCACCGGAGATACAAAAGAGATTTTTTTGAATCCGGGGTATGTGGAGGCTGCCAGGCTTACGGGATGCAAGAATATATCCAGAGCAGAAAGAAGAGGGGACTACGAGATTTATGCCAGTGACTGGAAGATGCATCTGGTTACCGAAAAGCCGGTAACAGAAGACATAAGATTTGTGGGCATCAGAGGGCATTATATAGAACCCTTACAGCAGAGAACCAAAGAGAACTGTATGGAGATAGAAGTCTGCGACTGTGTGGATGCTCCCTTTGAATATCATTATATTGTGAGAAATACAGAGGGTGGAGAGTGTATTTGGTGGCTGATGGCCAAAAAGGACGGAATACGGCCTTCCCCGTATATTTCCCTTCCCAAAGAGGAGCTGATGCTGTTAAAATAGATAGAATAATAAAGTAAAGTTCAGAGAGACAGGGAGGATACCATGAAGAGAATACGAACGGAAGATGCCGTAGGTCATGTGCTTTGCCATGACATTACGCAGATTATAAAAGGAGTCACTAAGGATGCTGTGTTTCGGAAAGGGCATGTAGTTACCAGGGAGGATATCCCGGTCCTGCTTTCTGTGGGGAAAGAAAACCTCTTTGTCTGGGAAAAAACAGAGGGCATGCTTCATGAAGATGAGGCGGCTGAGATTCTCAGAGGCATCTGCCAGGGCCCTTATATGAAAGCAACGGCACCCAAAGAGGGAAAGATCGAACTCATTGCAGAGACAGAAGGACTATTGAAGATAGACAGCAGAAAATTAAACAGGATCAATGGCCTGGGGGAAATTGCAATTGCTGCCAGACATGGCAATACTGTGGTACATAAAGGAGATAAATTGGCGGGGATGCGTGTGATCCCGCTGGTGATTCAGAAGGAAAAGATGGATGCCGCAAAGGAAGCAGGCGGAGAGGAACCTTTGTTCCGGATTCTGCCTTTTAAGAAGAAAAAGGCTGCCATATTGGCTACCGGCAGCGAAATCTTTCACGGGCGGATTACGGATACTTTTACCCCTGTAGTCTGTCAGAAGCTGGAGGAATATCACACAGAGATTGTGGAACAGAAGATTTTGGACGATAATCCGGAGGAGACTACGAAAGAAATCCTGAGACAGATAGACAGAGGGGCTGACTTTATTCTCTGCACGGGGGGAATGAGTGTGGATCCGGACGATCAGACACCGCTGGCGATTAAGAATACAGGGGCCAGAATCGTCACCTATGGGGCACCGGTGCTCCCGGGTGCTATGTTTCTTCTTGCCTATTATGAGGACAGAATTCCAATTGTAGGTCTGCCCGGCTGTGTTATGTATGCGAAAAGAACGGTTTTTGATTTGGCGCTGCCCAGAATCATGGCTGATGACAGGATGACTGCCGGAGAATTTGCTTCTATGGGGGAAGGAGGACTTTGTCTGTCCTGCGAAGTCTGCACCTTTCCTAACTGTGGATTCGGAAAGTAGAGGATGGATGGCATGGAAAAATTAACACATTTTGACGCCTCCGGAAATGCCGTTATGGTGGACGTGGGGGATAAGGAAATAACCAGCAGAACCGCTGTTGCTGAGGGGACTATATGTGCAAGCCCGGAAGTAATACAGGCAATTTTGCAGGGGACTTCCAAAAAAGGGGATGTGCTGGGCGTAGCCAGAGTCGCAGGGATTATGGCTGTTAAGCAGACAGCCGGTCTGATTCCTATGTGCCATACGCTTCTCATCCAAAAGGCGCAGGTAGACTTTCAGGCAGAGGAAGAGAATTCCTCTGTAAAGGCAGTCTGTACCGTGAAGGCAGAGGGAAAGACCGGGGTGGAGATGGAAGCCCTGACCGGAGTTACCGTTGCTCTTCTGACGATCTATGATATGTGCAAAGCCATAGATAAACGTATGAAACTGACGGAGATCCACCTGGTAGAGAAAAAAGGCGGCAAATCCGGAGATTTTGAATACTGATGTGAATGCTTCAGCAGAGAATGGAGTAACAGTATGATTGACAGTTATGGAAGAAATATAGATTATATCCGTATCTCTGTGACAGATCGCTGCAATCTCAGATGCATCTACTGTATGCCTGAGGAGGGGGTGGCACTGGCAGATCACAGAGATGTCCTGAGTTATGAAGAGATTGAGAAAATCTGCCGTATTCTGGCCAGGATGGGATTTACAAAGGTAAAGCTTACCGGGGGGGAACCTCTGGTCAGAAAAGACCTGAAAGACCTGGTAAAACAGCTGAAGCAGATCAAAGGGTTGGAAAAGATAACCCTTACCAGCAACGGCGTACTTTTAAAAGAGGCCATAGGACCCTTGGTGCAGGCAGGGATATCAGGTGTGAACGTCAGTCTGGATACCCTTTCGCCTGGTGTGTTTCGGGAGATAACGAGAAGAGATGTATTCGGACAGGTGATAGTGGGACTTGAGGAAGCCCTGAAATATCCGGAGTTATCTCTTAAAGTGAATTGTGTCCCCATGGGGATCCCCGGCCAGGAGATCCTGAAAGTGGCTGATTTGGCCAGGGAGAACTGTATTCATGTGAGATTTATTGAGATGATGCCTATCGGCTATGGGAAACAGTACAGATGTCTGACACAGGATGAGATTATGAACCAACTGACAGAGGCATACGGAACCATGCACCCGGTATGCGAACCCCTGGGAAATGGGCCTGCCTGCTATTATAAGCCGGAGAAATTCAGAGGCAGCATAGGATTTATCAGTGCAGTCAGCCACAAGTTCTGCAGTGAGTGCAACCGCATACGCCTTACCTCCCAGGGATTTTTAAAAACCTGTCTTCAATATGATACGGGAAGGGATCTCAGGAGATTATTGAGGGAAGGGGCTGCGGAAGAAACGTTGCAGGAGGAGATAGCGAAAGCCATCCTGGAGAAGCCCAGGGAACACCATTTTGCTGATCCTGAGATACAGGAGGAGGATGGCCGCATGATGTGCCAGATAGGAGGATAGAGTATGAAACGAGTTGCGATTGTAGTAGCCAGTGACTCTGGGTATGAGGGGACACGGGAAGATACAAGCGGAAAAGTGATAAGGGAAATTGCCGAACAAAATGGATATCGTATTGTTCACACCGTGCTTCTGCCGGACGAACAGGAGCGCCTCAGCCAGGAGCTGGCCTATCTTTCGGACGAAGGAATCGCGGATCTGATACTGACGACAGGAGGAACAGGATTCTCCCCCAGGGACTGTATGCCTGAAGCTACAAAGGCGGTAATAGAGCGTGAAGTGCCCGGGATTCCGGAAGCAATGAGATTTTACAGTCTGCAGTTTACCAAACGGGCAATGCTGAGCAGGCAGGCTGCAGGGATACGCAGGAATACGCTGATTATAAATCTTCCCGGCAGTCCCAAGGCAGTGAGAGAATGCCTGGAATATATTATATCGGAGCTGGAACACGGGTTGGAGGTTCTTGCAGGAGAAGCCTCCAATTGTGCCCGAAGATGAGGAGGGGTATGATGGGAAGAGTAATGGCAACGAATATCAGTGAGAAAAAAGGGACGCAGAAACATAATGTACATACTGTAAACGTACTGGAAGATTATGGGATTGAGAACGATGCACATGCGGGGAAGTGGCACCGGCAGGTGAGCCTTTTGTCTTATGAGAAGATCGAGGAGTTTAAAGGAAAAGGAGCTCCGGTAGAGGACGGAGCATTTGGGGAGAATCTGATTGTAGAGGGATTCGACTTCAAAAATCTGCCGGTAGGCACAAGATTTCAATGCAATGATGTGGTTCTGGAGCTTACGCAGATTGGTAAGGAATGCCACAGCGGCTGTGAGATTTATAAGATTATGGGCGACTGTATTATGCCCAGAGAAGGGGTATTTACCAGGGTGATTCACGGCGGCAGGATTTCCCAGGGGGATGAGATGCATATTGTCAAGGAGGTGGGAAACGTTTGGGACAAATAGAGATTGTGCTGGGGGACATCACTGAGCTGAAGGTGGACGCTATTGTCAATGCTGCGAATACGAGCCTGCTGGGCGGCGGCGGGGTGGACGGAGCCATACACAGAAAAGCGGGTCCCGGCCTTCTGGAAGAGTGCAGGAAGCTTAACGGGTGTGCAGCGGGGGAGGCAAAGATCACCGGGGGATATAAGCTTCCGGCTGCACATGTAATCCATACACCGGGACCTATATATCGGGACGGGAAAAGCAATGAGGCTGTGATCTTAAAAAAATGCTATATTAATTCCATGCAGAGAGCGGTGGAGGCCGGCTGTCAGAGCATAGCGTTTCCTGCCATTTCCACAGGAATCTATGGGTATCCCATAAGGGAGGCGGCAGTGATTGCTTTTTCTGCGGTAACTGAATTTCTTAAGACGCATCCGGGCTGCGGTATGAAACAGGTGATTTTTGTCTGTTTTAGCTCCAGAGATTTGGGTATTTATGAAGAAATAAAAAGACAGATAGAACAATAAAATTCAAAGAATTATAGGAAAAAAATGAGTAAAGAATTTATTTGACAAAACAGTTTCAGTATTATACTATAAAGATATAGAAACTTGCGGATGGCGGAACTTTAGTGGTTCCGCCTTTTTCTTTTAGGGAGGAGAGGAACTTGTCCCGCTGCGGAAAAGGGAGGTTTCTTTCACGTTCAAAGGAGGAATATTATGGGCAGTTATGAATCTACACTGGCGCAGAGAGAGGAGCGCATTAAAAAGGTGCTGAATCTGGAGGAACCTGACCGTGTACCCTTTGCTCCAAAGATTGGGAATTACTATGCCAGAGGCTACGACATCTCTATCTATGATGCCATGAAAGATATCCGGAACATCTGGCCGGGGGTAAAAGGCTTTCTGGAAGATTTCTCACCGGATCTTGCCTGGGCGCCGGTTCTGTACCCGGCGGATCCCCCGGAATTGATGCAGAGTACATACTTAAAATGCCCCGGTCCCAACAGCGGACTCCCACTGAATGCATCTTTTCAGATACACGATAAATGCTATTTGATGGACGAGGAGTACAAAGAATTTTTACACGATCCTACTCATTTTTTCCTAACTAAGGTATACCCCAGAAAGTTTGATGGGCTAAAGGGATTGTCTAAGCTGAGATTCAACAATCCCGTGGAATATTCTCTTTATATAGAATTATCAAATTTTGCAGATCCGGAGGTGCAGACAGCCCTGGAAACGTTAAAACGGGGGGGCGAGGCAGCAGCCAGGTGGCTGGGAGGACTTGGTTATATTAGCGGAGAGATTGCAAAACTTGGGTTCCCTCTGGGAGCGGCCGGGGCTCAGACTTGTCCGTTTGATATGTTTGGAGACAATATCAGAGGCTTCCTGAATACAATTAATGATGTCTATGATTATCCGGACGAATTGCTGGCTGCAGTGGAATATATGACGCCAATCTGTATTCAAAATGCAGTAAACACAGCAAAGGCGAATAACCTGGAATACATGTTTATCCCCCTTCACGGCGGCATCGACGAATTTATGAGCCCGGACAATTACAAAAAATTCTACTGGCCGGGATTAAAGGCACTGATGATGGCGCTCATAGACATAGGAGTCACCCCATATGTGTTCTGCGAGGGCAAATATAATCGCAGACTGGATATTATAAGCGACGTGCCAAAAGGAAAAGTTATCTATATGTTCGAAGAGGTGGATATAGCAGAGGCGAAGAGAATCGTAGGACAAACCGCCTGCATCTGCGGTAATCTGCCCAATGCGCTGCTGGCCTATGGAAAGAAAGAACGGGTGATAGAAGAAACAAAGAAACTGCTTGATATCTGTGCACCTGGGGGCGGCTTTATCATGGATTGCTCCATCGTTTTAGATGAAGCCAACAAAGAAAATATGGAGGCATGGGTGAATACAACCAGAGAATTGGGAAAATATTAATAAACGAGTCCTGAAACTATAATTAGGGACAGGGCGGATCGATTTTGGGACGTGTTCCTTTTAAAAGGAACACGTCCCAAAATCGATCCGCCCTCAGACTGTAGACAAACTGGTTTTGGGCTTTGTATCCCAGAGCCAGTTTTCTTTTATTAACCAAATTGCGTTCCAAATAAAGTTTGTGTAATGGGCTTCTCCCTCTAGAAGCCCCCATTTCTCTTTCATCCTGGCCAGCTTTTTCAGATTCATGCACGCAAATGTAAGCCCGACCTTCATTTCCATTCGGGCTTTTCCAAACATCTGTGTATATCGGAAACCATGATTCTCCTTTGCACTTCCAAAGATTCGTTCTATGGTTTCTTTCCTTTGGGAATATAATTCTTTCATACCCACGGTTTGGCGGATCTCCTCACACATCTCCATGTAAGGTTCCCATATGTGGCGCATAACCGTCTTTACATGATCTTTGCTTTGGGTACATTTTGCAAGATAGGCACAGCCTGCACAGCTACTTCCACAGCTTTTGTACTCCCGATATCCCTCACGGTTGGTTGTTCGATAGGTCAGCACCTGATTGTTGGGACAGATATAGCAGTCGTAATACTCATCATAAACGTACTCGTATTTCTTGAAGAAACCCTCTTTTGTCAGGGGGCGTTTGTATGGCAGGAGCGGTTTGACTCCTTGATCGATCAAAAGTTTTGCTATACCGGGAGTTTTATATCCTGCATCGCCTATCAGCGTCTCTATTCCGATCCCTTTTATCTTGTCATATAAGGACTTGAAGGTTCTGCTGTCATGATTGTTCCCGGGATGAACGCTATAGCTGAGAATCCATCCATTCTTATCACATGCGGTCTGTACTGCATAAGCAAATACATGTTTATGTTCTCCTTTGCGGAACCATCCGCTTTCCGGATCAGAAGTGCTTGCTTTCACTGTCTTTTCTTCTTTGCCGCCGGCTCCACCGGATGGTGTATTGCTGTCATCCTCTTTTTCTTTCAGCGGACGTTTCCCGTGTGCTTCACGGTCTTCATTGATTTCCTGTTTCAGCAGATCTTCAAAAAATAATGCCTCATCATGAGCAATACGCTTCTGCATCTTTTTATTGTTTGCTCTGGCTTTTACATGGGTGGCATCCACAAAAACTTCAGTAGGGTCTACCAGCTTAAATTTGTAGCATTCAGAAAGGATATGCTCGAATATCTGTTCAAAGAGGTCGGTGTCTTTAAAGCGTCTCGTATAGTTCTTTCCAAAGGTTGAAAAATGCGGCACTTTATCCAGCATATCCAGCCCGAGGAACCAGCGGTAGGCGACATTTACCTCAATCTCTTTTACCGTCTGGCGCATGCTTTTAATGCCATAAAGATATTGGATGAAAGGAATCTTGATCAGCATGACGGGGTCCATACTGGGGCGTCCGTTGTCCTGACTGTATTTTTCTTCTACCAGTTCATAAATGAAGGACCAGTCGATTGCTTTGTCGATGATCCGCAGCAGATGGTCCTGTGGAACCATGTCATCCATGCAAAACAACTGAATCTGTTCTCTTTTTTTATCCGCATTCTGTGTCATCATAAGCATCTCACCGCCTGTATTTGATACATCTATTATACCAAAAAAGAGCCTCAAAGTCTTGTAAGTGCTGACTTTTCTGGCTCAATGGCGAGGAAAATCCGAGGCACTTGTCCTCGGACTTTGTCTACAGTCTGAGGGGCTGTGAAAAAAGTCCCGTAAAAAAAGAACGCTTTCAGGTATACAAACCTGGAGGCGTTCTTCTTTTTGTGGTAAAATTAATCTACTATGAACAATAATACCGAGAAATATTATACCGCAAAACAGGGAAGGCTGCCACTGTTTTTTTCGGATTGTCTGGATCTCTGTGATCCAGTATTAGCATTTGACAGAATCATGGAGGAGATTGGAATAGAAAGATATCTTAGGCCAGAGCCCTCACATAAACTGGGCCGGCCCGGATATAATCGGGTCAACATGCTAAAGACAGTCCTGTTCGGCTTTATGGACACTGGATACGCTTCCCTTCGGGAATTAGAAGACCGATGCAAAGTCAACATCCGTTACATGTACCTGATGGATCATGAAACTCCCAGTTACCGTGCCTTCAGTTATTTTATCAATGAAGAGATCAAGGAATCTGCCCAGGATATTTTTAAGGCAGTCATGTCCTATATCCAGACAGCGGAGGGAATCGATTTGCAGCATCTGTATATAGATGGCTCAAAATTCGAGGCAAATGCAAACAAGTATACCTGGGTATGGAAAAAAGCCACGGAAAAATCGAGATACCGTCTGTTCGGCAAGATTACCACACTGCTTACAGAAATGAACGAAACGCTGGCATACACAGGGCTGAAAATTGAAACCAATGTAGAATACACCCCGGACAGCCTGGAGGTCATTTTGTCCAGGTATGAATTCTTCTGCCATATCGACGAGGACACATTTGTATACGGCCGGGGACATCGGAAGAGCCAGGAGCAGCGTTACTACGAACGTTTAAAGGAATATATCGGAAAGCTTTCGGAATACGTGGAAAAGATCCGGATATGCGAGCCTGACCGGAACAGCTATGCGAAGACGGACCATGGCGCGACCTTCATGCGGATGAAAAAGGACTATATGGGAAATGACCAGCTCCTTCCTGCATACAACATACAGATCGGAGTGGCTGACGAGTACATTGCGGTGGTAGATGTCATGCAGTACCGGTCCGACATGGACTGCTTTGTGCCACTGATGGAAAAGTTCCATGAGTTATACGGTTTCTACCCGAAATATCCGGTAGCGGATGCAGGGTATGGATCCTTTAATAACTATCTGTTCTGCCAGGACCATAGGATGGAAAAGTTCATGAAATTCCCCATGTATAAGAAAGAGACAACAGACGAAAAGTACCATGAAGACCCGTTGCGTGCAGTGAATTTTAAGACAGACCCGGAAGGGAACCTAATCTGTCCAAACGGGAGGAAGTTCCACTTTGCATACCGAAAACCAGTGAAAGGGAACCAATACGGCAGGCAGGAAGAGTACTATACCTGCGAGGACTGCAGTGGCTGCCCCTATGCAGAAAAATGCAAGAGAACAGAAAAGAACAGGACAGTGCGGATTAATGCGGAATTAAGCGCCATGCATCAGGAGGTATTGGATAATCTTCAGAGTATCCATGGGGCGTTGCTCCGCATGAACCGCTCCATCCAGGCAGAAGGGACATTTGGAATCATCAAATACGACCGAAGGTATAAGCGAATTGTAAGAAGAGGACTGGATTCGGTAAGAGTAGAGATATTTCTTGTTTCTATCGGCCATAATCTCTATAAAATCTATAATAAGCAGATGAGACTCCGGGAAGTGGCTTAAAGAAGAAAGAGCGCACGTTTGTTGGGGTAAGGGGGATTATGCGCTTTTTACTGCTTTTTTCTTACGCTTTCCACAAAATAAAGAGGGGCTGAAAAAATGGAGTTAGAGCAACTCCATTTTTTCACAGCCCCTGTCCCTTGACATTTACGCCAATATGTTTTATGATGTTTGCGCACGCAAATATATTATTTACAGAAACTGACAAGGAGCTGCGTATGAGAGAATTTGTGAAATGGTCTGCTATTTTAAATTTAAGCCTGAGCGGTTACCTGGATAAAAAAATGGCAAAATTTGAGATCAACAGCAGCCAGTTCTTTTACATTTTAAAAATATGTGAATCACCGGGCATGACACAGGATTGTGTGTTTCAGAATGTATACAGAAATCCCAGCAACATCACAAGGGCACTGGCCCAGCTGGAGGGGAAAGGATATATCGAGAGAAAACCCAGCAGGGAGGATAAGAGAACTTATTATCTTTTCCCCACGGAAAAGGCCGTGGACAGTTATGAGGAGATTTTGTCCATCCTTATGGAATGTGTGGAGGAGGTTTTGGCACCGCTTACGAACGTAGAGAAGGAAGTCCTGCCGGCTCTTCTGCGAAAAACGGCGGAAAAGGCATTTCAGATGAATCAGGATGAAAAAGAACGATTGGAGGAGATGTAGATGAAATCAGTGACGCAGGAAGCAGATAATCCTTTGGGCTATCAGAAGGAGTCTAAACTGCTTATTAATTTTGCTGTTCCTTGTATTATCTCTATGCTGGTGACGGCGCTGTATAATATTGTGGATCAGATCTTTATCGGCCAGGGTGTGGGAATGCTGGGAAACGCTGCCACCAACATTGCATTCCCTTTGTCTACTACATGTACAGCCATTGCCCTGCTCCTGGGTATTGGCGGGGCATCTAACTTTTCTCTGGAGCTGGGAGCTGAGGAAGAGAAGCGTGCCGCCCGGTCGGCAGGAAATGCCATGGTTCTAATGGCGATTTTTGGACTTACATTATTTGTACTGGTAACTATATTCCTGACACCGATGCTGAAATTTTTTGGGGCTACCAGCGATGTGCTCCCTTATGCCCAGACCTATACCAGGATAACTTCTATCGGATTCCCGTTTCTAATTGCCAATACCGCCATCAGCAAACTGATACTGGCTGATGGAAGTCCCAAATATTCTATGATGTCTATGCTTGTGGGAGCGGTTATCAATACGATTCTGGATCCAATCTTTATCTTTGGACTGGATATGGGAATGGCGGGAGCTGCACTGGCAACCATTATCGGACAGATTATTTCCTTCTGTATCAGTCTTCGCTATGTATTTCACTTCAGGCATGTGAAACTGACCAGAGAGAGCTTTCACCTGAGCCAATTCTGCTGCAGGCACATATTTGCTTTGGGTGCCAGCGCGTGCTTTAATCAGATTGCAATGACCATTGTGCAGATAGTTATGAATAATACACTATCTTACTATGGGGCCCAGTCAGTGTACGGGGGCGAGATTCCTTTAGCCTGTGCAGGCATTATTACTAAGGTAAATATGGTATTTATGGCTATTATCATTGGGATTTCCCAGGGGACACAGCCGATTGTAGGCTTTAATTACGGAGCCAGAAAATACGGCCGGGTGAAGAAAACGTACCTGCAGGCTGTCTGTACAGCTACAGTGCTGTCTTTCCTGGCATTTCTGTGCTTCCAGATATTTCCCAGACAAATTATCTCAATTTTTGGTGAAGGGAGCGAGATGTACTACACATTTTCAGAGCGGTACTTCAGAATCTTTATGTTCCTGGTGATTGTGAACGGGATTCAGCCGGTGACCTCTAATTTTTTTACCTCCATCGGCAAATCCAGACTGGGGATTTTTATGTCACTTACCAGGCAGATTATATTCCTGCTCCCCCTTATAATTATTTTCCCGCTCTTTATGGGAATTGACGGGGTCATGTATGCAGGTCCTATCGCGGATGCTGCGGCTGCAATTGTCTGCGGTGTGTTTTTGGTCAGGGAGCTAAAAGAACTGACCCAAAAGCAAAATCAAACTCTCGCAGGAGAAGCGCTGTAGGCGCTTCTTTTTTTACGGCAGTATTTTCATCATGTATTTATAATTATTTTCTTGCAAAATATTCTATTTGTGCTACACTATATATAACAACATGACGCAAATTTCTTTCGTCATCAGGAATCAGGGATAAAGGAAAGACAGGTGAGCATATGCTGATACAAATTGATTTTAACAGTGATGAAGCCATATATATTCAATTGAGGAATCAGATCATTTTGGGGATTGCCACTTCCAGAATACAGGAAGGAGAGGCTCTTCCCTCTGTTCGTCAGTTAGCGGAAAATATAGGAATTAATATGCATACAGTAAATAAAGCCTATGCTGTACTGAAACAGGAAGGCTTTGTCTCAATTGACAGAAGGAGAGGCGCGGTTGTTTCCATAGAAGCTGATAAACGTCAGGCTCTTCAGGAGATGAAAGATGAATTAATGGTTGTCTTGGCAAAGGGGTGTTGCAAAAATATCTCTAGACAGGAAGTACATGAACTGATTGATCAGATTTTTCAAGAATATCAAGTATAGAGCAGGAGGCATAGATGAAAGAACGATATACTCAACAGGCGAAGAATGCCTTAAAACTTGCAGAAAAAACAGCTAAGGACTGCAATCATAACTATATAGGAACGGAACATCTTTTATTAGGACTTTTAAAGAGTCACAGCGGAACCGCGGGTATGGTTCTGGCCGAAGCCGGTGCCGACGACGGAAAAGTAATGGCATTAATTGAGAAGCTGATAGCCCCTCCCTCGGATATCCTGTTGGATACACCTCCGGGATATACGCCAAGACTTGAAAAGATATTGGAGGGCGGACAGAGGGAAGCAGCCAATTACCACAGTGACCAGGTAGGAACTGAACATCTCCTTCTGGCTATGTTAAAAGAATATGACTGTGTAGGGACCCGCCTTCTTCATACCATGGGAATTAATATCCAGAAATTATATTCTGATATCCTGGTCGCCATGGGGGAAGAAGGGACTCTGAAGAAGGAAGATCTGCAGGGCGGAAAGACGATCAAATCATCTGCCGGCAGTGCAACACCCACCCTGGATCAATACAGCAGGGATCTCACAGAAATGGCCCGTCAGGGAAAACTGGACCCGGTGATTGGCAGGGAGCAGGAGATCAGCCGAATTATTCAGATTCTGAGCAGAAGAACGAAAAATAATCCCTGTCTGATTGGGGAACCTGGTGTGGGGAAAACCGCTATAGCGGAGGGTCTGGCCCAAAGGATTGTCTGGGGGCTGGTACCGGAATCCATGCTGGGCAAAAGAGTGGTTGTCCTTGATCTCTCAGGCATGGTGGCCGGATCTAAGTACCGGGGAGAATTTGAGGAGCGTATTAAAAAAGTAGTCAGTGAAGTTATGGAGAATAAAGGTATCTTACTGTTTATTGATGAACTTCATACAATTATCGGAGCCGGGGGCGCTGAAGGAGCGCTGGATGCGTCAAATATTCTGAAGCCCTCTCTTTCCAGAGGAGAGATCCAGCTGATCGGCGCTACTACCATAGATGAATACAGAAAATATATTGAAAAGGATGCGGCTTTGGAGCGCAGATTCCAGCCGGTAACGGTAGATGAACCAACCAGTGAAGAAGCCGTTGCCATTCTAAAGGGACTCAAGCCTTATTACGAACAGCATCACGGAGTGGAGATTGAAGATCAGGCCGTAGAAGCCGCGGTAGCTATGAGTATCCGGTATATTAATGACCGTTTTCTCCCGGATAAGGCCATTGATTTAATTGATGAGGCAGCGTCTAAAGTACAGCTGGCAGGATATAAAGCACCGGAGGGAGTGGTGCAGGGAGAGAAAGCCCTTCAGGATATTCTCAAGCGAAAAGAGGCAGCCATCAAGGAGAACGATTTTGATACTGCCAGAGAACTCCAGGCAGAACAGAAAGAGGCAGAGAAGAGGCTCGAGGCAGCAAAGGCAAGATATGAACGCCGCTGCAGACAGAAGAAGCTTACAGTAAAGGAAGAGGATGTGGCGGATGTTGTATCCGGCTGGACCAAGATACCTGTAAAAAAACTGGCAGAGGCGGAATCAAAGCGTCTGGCTAAGCTTGAAACTATTCTCCATAAAAGAGTCATCGGACAGGAAGAGGCAGTACTGGCGGTTGCCAAAGCTGTAAAACGTGGAAGAGTGGGATTAAAAGATCCAAACCGTCCCATCGGCTCCTTCCTGTTTTTAGGACCGACCGGCGTTGGTAAAACAGAGCTCTCCAAGGCCCTGGCTGAGGCAGTGTTCGGTACAGAACAGGCTATGATCCGGGTAGATATGTCAGAGTATATGGAGAAACACAGTGTATCCAAAATGATTGGATCCCCTCCGGGATATGTGGGATACGACGAAGGAGGACAGCTGAGTGAGAAAGTAAGACGGAATCCATACAGTGTAATTTTATTCGATGAGGTGGAAAAGGCGCACCCTGATGTGTTTAATATTCTTCTGCAGGTTCTGGACGATGGGCATATCACAGATGCACAGGGAAGAAAGATAGATTTTAAACAAACTATTATCATTATGACCTCTAATGCCGGAGCCCAGTCAATCATTGAACCTAAGAAATTGGGATTTGCTTCGGTTCAGGATGAAAAACAGGATTACCAGAGGATGAAGGATGGGGTAATGGATGAAGTAAAGCGTCTGTTTAAGCCTGAATTCCTGAATCGTATTGATGAGACGATTGTGTTCCATGCTCTGAATAAGGAGCACATTAAGAAAATCGTAACCATCCTTCTTGCAAATCTGATCAAACGCTGTAAGTATCAGATGGACATTACACTCCGCGTGAGAGAAAGTGTGAAGGAATATATAGCAAAAGAGGGGTATGATCCCAAGTATGGAGCTCGTCCCCTGCGCAGGGCTATTCAGAGTAAAATTGAGGATGCCATGGCTGAGGAGATTCTGGAAGGCAGAATTAAAAACGGGGATACGGTTACAATTTCCATGTCAAAAGAAGATATTAAATTTTTAGTAACTCCTATAAATGACTAGCATAATTTGCAAAATTATTATATAATGAATCAAACAAAGACCGGTATGAATCCGGCTATAGGATACAAATGAATGACAGTAACGGGAGGGCATAAAAAATGTCAGGAATAAAGGAATTAATTCGTACAGAGGAAAATGGTACTATCAGTTTTGGAAACTATGAGTTACCTTCGAAGTCAAAATTATCAGATTATGAGCATGATGGAGATATGTACAAGGTTAAAACCTTTCGTGAAATTACAAAACTAGAGAGAAATGAAATGTTTGTCTATGAATCAGTACCAGGAACAGCAGTGTATGATTTAAATCTGACAGAAGATGGTATGTCTTTCTCGGTGGAAGGGGCTGTAGATGCACAGATTACGGTTGAACTGGAAGAAGACGCGGAATATAAAGTTACTATTGACGGCGTAGACGCGGGAACCATGAAAACTAATCTGGGTGGAAAGTTATCCTTTAGTGTTGAATTAGAGCAGGCAGAACGTGTAGCTGTCTCTATTGTAAAATTATAGAAAGAGTAGCAAAAGGCTGCCGGCAAAGCTGGGCGGCCTTTTTTATGGAGTGAGATATGGCAAAAGGAAAAAAAATAGTGTTTTACTGTCAAAACTGTGGATATGAATCTTCCAAATGGATGGGTCAATGCCCCGGGTGCCGGGAATGGAATTCCTTTGTGGAGGAGACGGTCAGTCCCCAGAAGAGCGGCAGTCTGAATGGAGCGCGGAAGGAAAAACAAGCACCGGTCAGTCTGTCAGGGATCGATATGGATAAGGAAGAGAGGATGCTTACGCACATCGGCGAGCTGGACCGGGTACTGGGAGGGGGCATTGTGCCAGGCTCTCTTGTGCTTGTGGGAGGAGATCCCGGGATTGGAAAATCAACCCTTCTTTTACAGGTATGCCGGGAGCTGTCAAAGGATCAAAGAAGTGTCCTGTATATATCCGGGGAAGAGTCTCTGAGACAAATTAAGATGAGAGCAAAACGGATCGGGGAATTTAACGAGAATTTAAAATTGTTGTGTGAGACAAATCTGGGGACCATTAAAGCTGTCATCGAAGAGATGCGTCCGGATGTGGTTATGATTGATTCCATTCAGACCATGTATGACGAGGAGATCTCGTCTGCTCCGGGAAGCGTATCCCAGGTGCGGGAATCCACAAACGTCCTGATGCAGCTTGCGAAGGGACTTGGGGTCATGATTTTTATTGTAGGCCATGTGACGAAAGACGGGAATGTTGCGGGTCCCAGAGTCCTGGAACATATGGTGGATACAGTTCTCTATTTTGAGGGGGACCGGCATGCGTCTTACCGGCTGCTGCGGGGGGTTAAGAACCGTTTTGGATCAACCAACGAAATAGGAGTTTTTGAGATGCAGGATAAAGGACTGGAGGAGGTCACAAACCCTTCCCAGGTAATGCTTAGCGGCCGGCCTCTGGATGCCTCCGGTTCGGTAGTTGTATGTTCGGTGGAGGGGACAAGACCCATACTTATTGAGATCCAGGCTTTGGTGACGCAGACAAATTTTGGACTGCCCAGACGAACTTCGGTAGGAATTGATTACAACAGAGTAAATCTTTTAATGGCAGTTCTGGAAAAGAGGGCCGGACTCCAGCTAGGGAACTGTGACGCCTATGTGAATCTGGCCGGGGGGATGAAGCTGGGGGAGCCTGCTATTGATTTGGGAATTGTGCTTTCCATTGTTTCCAGTTATAAAAACCGTGCAGTGGATCCCAATACCCTGATATTTGGTGAGGTTGGACTTTCCGGTGAAGTGCGGGGAGTGAGTATGGCGGAGCAGCGGGTGAAGGAGGCGGAAAAGATGGGATTTACTACCTGCATTTTACCCCAGACGAATCTGGAGGCTCTGAAAGGAAAGTTTAAGATACATCTGGCAGGCGTATCCAATATCCGGGAAAGCATGAATTATGTATAACAGGCATAAAAATCAGTTGAAATCTGAGATAAAATAGGATATTATCGAAATTATGAATATAAATAGTTAGGAGAAAAAATTTGAAAGAAAGAGAAAAATTTGGTTCCAGGCTGGGCTTCATTCTGGTTTCCGCGGGGTGTGCCGTTGGGCTGGGCAACGTTTGGAAATTTCCGTATATGACAGGAAATTATGGAGGAGCTGCTTTTATCCTGATTTATCTTGTTTTTTTAGTCATCCTGGGTCTTCCTATTATGGTGTGCGAGTTCTCCGTAGGAAGAGGCAGTCAGAAAAGTGTGGCCTCCTCCTTCAAAACACTGGCGCCTGAGGGGAGCGGATGGCATAACTTTGCGTACTTTGGCATTATCGGGAATTATCTGCTTATGATGTTTTACACGATGGTAGGCGGATGGATGCTGTACTATTTTTACAGAATGCTTCGGGGAGAATTCACACACGTGAGTGCAAAAGAAGTAGAGG